>JBCCHL010000059.1:0-23864 GCA_039028775.1 Pseudomonadota bacterium
CTCCACCTGAGCTGATGAGGCGTCGCCGTCTCTCCACCTGAGCTGATGAGGCGTCGCCGTCTCTCCACCTTAGCTGATGAGGCGTCGCCGTCTCTCCACCTTAGCTGATGAGGCGTCGCCATCTCTCCACCTTAGCTGATGAGGCGTGGCCGTCTCTCCACCTTAGCTGATGAGGCGTCGCCATCTCTCCACCTTAGCTGATGAGGCGTCGCCGTCCTGCCAACTGAGGCAGAGCGATGATGCTTCAGTAATGGGGCGGTGGTTCGTGGTCTTCGAACTGGTGCCCGGCCAGACTCTGCAGGCGCGCGATGACCAGTTCGTATTGTTTACTCAAGTGGGTCAGCTGCGCTTGCTGATCGACCAGGGCATCGTTGAGGGTGGCGATCGTTTCGTCCTGAAACTCCAGTCGCGCTTCCAGCGCGTCCAGGCGTTCGCTATCGGTGGGCATGCTTAGGCTCTTAACTCGGTTTGGTGTATCGGGCGCCGGCCATTATATAAGCTGGACGGTACAAGAGCGCCTCATCCGTGGGCGCCGGCTACACTTCTGGTGCGGACTACCGGCGGAGCTCTCAGGGACCGTGCTATGGGTCGCACTGACCCCTTTTCCCCGGCGTGGGTGGTGGTATCCTTGCGGCCCTCACAATTACTGACCAGATGATAGAAGAGCGATGAACGCAGTCTATGACCCGAAAGCTGTCGAGTCGGCAGCACAAGCACACTGGGAGGCGCGCGATACGTTTCGTGCGACAGAGTCCGGCGCGGGTGAAAAGTACTACTGCCTGGCGATGTTCCCCTATCCGAGCGGCAATCTGCATATGGGTCATGTGCGCTGCTATACGCTGGGAGATGTGATCAATCGCTATCACCGCTTGAAGGGCTTCAACGTCATGCAGCCCATGGGTTGGGATGCCTTCGGCCTGCCCGCGGAAAACGCCGCGATCAAGCGCGGCATCCCGCCGGCATCGTGGACCCGGGACAACATCGACTATATGCGCGGCCAGATGCAGAGTCTCGGCTTCGGCATCGACTGGCACCGCGAGTTTGCCACCTGTGATCCCGATTATTATCACTGGGAGCAGTGGCTGTTCGTCAAGCTCTACGAGAAAGGTCTGGTCTATCGCAAGAACTCGGTCGTGAACTGGGACCCGGTGGATCAGACCGTGCTCGCCAACGAACAGGTCGAAAACGGCCGCGGGTGGCGCTCAGGCGCGGTGGTCGAACGGCGCGAGATGGCCCAGTGGTTCTTGAAGATCACCGACTACGCCCAGGAGTTGTTGGAAGAGCTCGATCGCTTAGACGGCTGGCCGGAATCGGTCAAAAGCATGCAACGCAATTGGATCGGCCGCTCGGAAGGGGTGGAGATCGACTTCGCGGTCACGCCTGCACCGGGGGTTGAGAGTGAATCGCTCACCGTATACACCACGCGTCCCGATACCTTGTTAGGTGCCACCTATGTCGCCGTGGCCAGCCAGCATCCGCTGGCGATAGCGGCGGCTGCGCAAGATCCGGCGGTGGCGGACTTTGTGGAAGAGTGCAAACGCAACACCACCGCTGAGGCTGACATGGCCGCCATGGAAAAGGCCGGTATCGCCACTGCTATAGAGGTTATCCATCCCCTCACCGGCGAGGCGCTGCCCGTGTGGGTGGCCAACTTTGTGCTGATGGAATACGGCTCCGGTGCAGTGATGAGCGTGCCCGGTCACGACCAGCGCGACTGGGAGTTTGCGCGTAAGTACGACATCCCGATCAAACAGGTGATCGAGCCCATCGACGACGCCGATTGCGACCTGGACCAGGCGGCTTTCACCGCCCACGGTCGCCTGGTGAATTCCGGCGGCTTCAGCGGTCTGGACTTCGACGCCGGGTTCGATGCCGTCGCCCAGGCCCTGGCGGACAATGACCAGGGCAGGCGGGTGACCAACTATCGCCTACGCGACTGGGGTGTATCCCGTCAGCGTTACTGGGGCTGTCCCATCCCGATGATCCACTGTGAGAAGTGTGGCGTTGTGCCGGTTCCGGAAGCGGACCTGCCGGTGGTGTTGCCCACCGAAGTGCAGTTTGATGGCGTGCGTTCGCCGCTGACCACCATGGAGAGTTTCCTGAACGTGCCGTGCCCCAAGTGCGGCGCACCGGCACGGCGGGAAACCGATACCTTCGATACGTTTATGGAGTCCTCTTGGTATTTCGCCCGGTTCGCCTGCCCGGATGCCAATGCGCCGATGGTGGACGAACGTGTGAATTACTGGGCGCCGGTGGACCACTACGTGGGCGGGATCGAGCACGCGATCCTGCATCTGCTCTATGCACGCTTCTACTTCAAGCTCATGCGCGATGCGGAGCTCGTCGATGCGGACGAACCGTTCACCAACTTGTTAATGCTGGGTATGGTACTGCAGGGCGGCAAGAAGATGTCCAAGTCCTCCGGCGATGCCGGCGACCCGCAGAAACTGCTCGACAAATACGGGGCGGATACCGTGCGGACCGCGATGATGTTCGCAGCACCGCCGGATCAATCGGTTGAATGGTCTGAGGCGGGGCTCGAAGGCGCGCTGCGTTTCTTGAAACGTCTGTGGAACCTGACCCACGACTACGCCGCCAAGGGTATCTTCGCGGACCTCGATGTCGACGGCTTGAGCGCGGCCGGCCGTGATCTGCGGCGCAAGAGCTTCGCCACCCTGGCACGCGCCGACGATGACTACGGCCGCCGTAAGCAGTTCAACACGGTGGTCTCCGCGGTGATGGAGCTGTGCAACAACATCAGCAAGTTCGAACCGGCCAACGACGCCGATCGGGGTGTTGCCATCGAGGCTCTGCGCCACGCGGTGCTGGTGATCTCGCCGATCGCCCCCCACATCGCGCATCATCTGTGGGCCGAACTCGGCATGTCAGAAGAACTGGTGGGCTACCCGTGGCCTGCGGTCGAAGCGGATGCACTGGTGCAGGATCAGGTGCAGATGGTGGTCCAGGTCAACGGCAAGGTACGTGGCAAAATCCAGGTCGCCGCCGGGAGCGCCCAGGATGAGGTGCTGGCTCAGGCCAAGTCTGAGCCGAATGTGGCACGCTTCATCGACGGCAAGACCATCCGCAAGGAGATCGTGGTGCCTGACAAGCTGGTCAACATTGTGGTCGGCTGATCCGCGCTTAGCCTTTCTTTTCCCTTACATCTTTGCGCCGCCGAGCCCTTTCGTTTGGCGGCCGATTTTGCGAATCTAAGCTCGGCACCACAGAGATAGTGTTTTTTGGGGTGCCGCAAGCCATGAAGGGGGCAGAAGTCATGAAGGATCCGAAATTCTGGGTATTGCTGATACTCGCGTTGGCCGGCCTGGTGCTCGGCGGGCTCAATATCAGCTTGCGCGGTGCCATCACCGACAAACAGCAACAGGTTGTCGCACGCGATCAGTACATCAAGGAATCCGAGCAACTCGCGCAGTTCAACAATAATTTCATCCGCGCCCTGGCGCAGCTGGCATTGACCACCAATGACGAAAACATCAATCGCCTGCTCGCAGACCACGGCATCTCCTATTCACTGACAGGGGGCGATGCCGATGACGCACCGGCCACCACGGGAGAAGGGCAATGAGCAAGCGCGCCATCGAATTTTCCTGGCCGAGTTTTGCCATCCTGGCGTTGATCATCGTGACGCTCATCGCCCAGGCCTGGACCACGCGCCAGGATTACGCGGCACAGATCACGGTACTCGACGCGCGCTTGGCGCAGCAGTATCAATCGATCGAGCAATCCAACACATTGCGCCAACAGTTGCAGTCCATTGCCGGTGCAACCGCGGAGCTTGCAGAGCAGGGGAATCGCAACGCAATTACCATTCGAGACCAGCTCAAGGCGCAGGGAATAGCAATTAACCCGCCCAAATCACCCTAACTTACAAACTCATACAATTTTCTTACATCTTTCGATGGGAGGAATGGGATAGCTTGAAGAGACAAAACAAATAAGACGCGTTTGCAAAGGCGCGCAGATGTCATAGAGCCTGGCAAGCAACAGCATCGCCAGGGAAGAAACGCATCTCGTCGTAGGGAATCGCTGAGATGACAGGGAGTAATGAACCAGGGGGGTTCAAGATGGTGCGGTTTTCTGATTCACGCGGTGCGGCTTCACGCGCCTTGAGCCTTGCGTTAGTGATTGTTCTGATTATACCTGCGATGGTGCGGGCTGAAGACTTTGCGTGTACCTGGTCCGGCAATGCCGCTGACTGGGACGAGTCAGCAGAATGGTCGTCTTGCAACGGCGGCTTTCCCAACAATGGCGCGCTGACCTTTGATGCCATCATCAACGCGGGCAGTGTCGACATCGACCTCGCCACCGGCGATGTGCAAATCGAAGATCTTTTTCTCAATGGCGGCGCCATCAACCATACCTCTGTGACGCTTGAGGTCACAGGAACGGCCACCATCGGCTCGGGTGCCTCGTATTTGCTGGGCAACCAGGCGACGCTGCTAGGCGGAACCTGGGATGGAGAGTTGGTCACCGGCATCAGCACGAACAGCTTCCTTGAAAGTAGCCTGACCAATCAATTTGTGCTGAATACTGGCAGTCAGATTACGATTGCCAACAATTCCGATCTGCACATTTCCGGCGATATTCAAAACAATGGCCTGATCACTTTTGATACCACGGGCACGTCGGTCGATTCTCTGGAGATCTTCGGCACGGCGACACTTTCGGGTTCCGGTTCTGTGTTGGGAACAAATGCGACGCTGAGTAGGATCGACGGGGTGGGCACGCTGACCCAGGAAGCCAATCACACTATCCAGGGTATTGGTCTGGTCGGCGCAGGAACTCTGACCCTCCTCAACGAAGGCAACATAAATGCGAACGTGAACGGTGGCGTCCTGTCGCTCGACGGGTTTGGAACCGGGACCAACGCCACGTCTGGGTTGATGAACACTGGCACGTTGCAGGCCTCAAATGGTGGCATTCTCGATCTCGGCAATGACCGTCTCGACAACAGCGGGGGCGTCATCATCGCTCAGGATGGCTCGACCGTCAGCATGAGCAGTGGGTTGGTCCTAGAAGGGGGTGCACTGAACACCGTGGGCACGGGCGTGGTCACCACGGAGGTGTCTTCTAACGTCGATTGGGTAGGCGTTAACGTCACCAACGATGCCGTGATCAGGATCGCGAACAATTCTGACCTGAACGTTGACGGTACAATTGTCAACAATGGCAGCATTCTCTTCGACACGGTGGGCACAAGCATCGATTCCCTCGAAGTCACCGGCAGTCTGCTGTTGACCGGTACAGGCCAGGTGGTGCTGGCAGACAACGCCAATTCGATCGACGGGATTGGCGGTACGCTGACCAACGATGTGAACCACACCATCGAGGGATTTGGCGATATCGGTCAAGGCAATCTGACCCTGATCAACGACGGTTTGGTAGATGCCAATGTTAGCGGTGAAACGCTGGAGATCAATTTGATCGGCAACGGCCTGAACCCCACGGTTGCGCTGGATAACAACTCCGCATTGCAAGCGAGCAACGGTGCGACGTTGTATCTGAACGGTGATCGCATCGACAACACCGGTGGCGTGATCCAGGCGCTGGATGGCAGTCGAGTGCTCATCGACAACGCAACGAGCATTACGGGTGGCGAACTCACCAGTGTGGGTACCGGCGAGATCGCCACCGGTACGAGCGATTCGGTCCGGTTGCAAGATCTTGATATCACGGCGGGGACGCGGGTGATCGTCGACAACAATACCGATCTCGAACTGCGCGGCACGATTTTGAACGACGGCGAGATTACGTTTACCACCGCCAACGGGACGAGTATCGACTCGGTGGAGATCAACGATGTGGACGGCAATACCGCGACCACCGACGTGTTCTTGAACGGTTCGGGCGTGGTGACTTTGAATGGCGTGGATCACTCCGTTGATGGAGACGGTCTGCTGGAAAACAACATCACCATCCAGGGTAACGGCCGTATAGGTGGGGGCACGCTCGAGGTGCTGAACAACAATCTAGTGACCGCCAATGATGGCGGGACCCTGGTCATCGACACGCTCGGCATTGGATCGACAGGTTCGACGGGTTTTGTCAACAATGGCACGCTGCGCGCTGAAAACGGTAGCACGTTGCAGATCACCAACGACGGGATCGGCAACGCGAACGGCTTGATCGATATTGCCGACACTTCGACGCTGGATTTGCGCACCTCTACACGCATCAATGGCGGTCAGCTTGAAATTGCGGCGGGTGCTAATCTGGTCACATCCACCAGTTCCACTGTTGACATAGTGAACGTCAACTTCAACAACAGCGGTACGATCACCATCGGTAATAATGCCGATTTTAATGTTGAAGGTGCGATCAACAACAATGGCACCATCCAGATGATCACCGTCGGGACCAGTATTGACTCTCTTGAGATCACCGGCACGGCACAGTTGAACGGTACGGGTCGGGTACTACTGCGTGGCAATGGCAACTCCATCGATGGCGTGGGCGGTACGCTCACCCAGAGCGCCGGCCACACCATCGAGGGCGAAGGGTTTATCGGCCAGGCCAATCTGACCTTCGTCAACGAGGGCCTGGTAGACGCCAATGTGAACGGCGGTACATTGCGCTTCGACACTTTGGGTCTCGGCAACGCCGCTGCGGCAGGCGTGGTCAATAGCGGCACCATCCGTAGTTCCAATGGCGCGCTCATTGTCGTGCAGAATGATCGTATCGACAACGCTGGTGGCGTGATCGAGGTCTTGGACGGGAGCGCGATTGAATTGCGCAGTGCGACCCGCATCGAGAACGGCTTGCTGGACGGTGCTGGAACCGGGTTTTACTCGACAAGCATCAGTTCGTCGGTGGAGTTAGCCGATGTCAGTTTAGGCAGCGGAGCACGGTTGGAGATTGCCAACAACAGCGACCTTGAACTGGAAGGCACCATCAATAATGCCGGGCTGATCACCTATAACGGCCCTGGCACCTCCATCGATTCGATTGAAATAGCAGATTTGGATGCAGATGCCAGCACCGTCGACACGGTGTTGCAAGGCGGCGGTCGCATACAGATGGTGGGTACAGATTCGTCCATCGATGGCAGCGGATTCTTGCGTCAAGCCAGCGACCATACCATCGAAGGAACCGGAAGGCTGGGTCTAAGCAATATGCGCCTTCAGAACGAAGGCCTGATTACCTCCAATGCGGGTGGCGAAATAGTGGTAGACCTGTTTGGCGTGGGCACAGCGGTCAGCCCAAGCCTGATCAACGACGGCGGCACCCTTCGGGCAGAGAATAGCAGCACGATCCGCATTACCAGCAACCGTATCGACAATACGACCAACGGCACCATGGAGGCGCTCGATGGCAGCGCCATCACCATGGATGCTGGCGGTGTGATTGACAATAATGTCAGTGGCGACCTGACCGGCGGGACTTATCGTGCGGTCGCCAACGGCAATGGTGCGCGCTTGCAGATCAATGGCGATGCGATCACCACCAATAGCGCTGAGATTGTTGTCTCTGGCGCAGGTTCTACTTTTGAAGTGCGCAACGGTACTAGTGCAACGTTTACCACGCTGGAAGACAGCCTGATGAACAACAGTGCGGACGGCACGTTGCGCATCCTCGACAATCGGGACTACACCACAACCAACAGCGTCTCTAACGACGGCACCATCGAATTGGGCGGCGGTACTTTCGATACCGGCGGTACGGTGGACAACAACGCCGGCGCGCTGCTGTTCGGGTTGGGCACGGTAGCGGATGCGGTGGCCAACGAAGGTACCGTACGTGCAACGTTGGGTAATCTGAACCTTGCCAACGGCGTGAATGGCGGCGGCACGGTGGAGATCGAATCCGTCTCGAGCATGACCATCGGTGCGGCATCGAGTGCCGGCAATCTCATCCACTCCGGTGACGATCTGAACCTCAATGCCAATAACATTGAAGTGTCCAACGACTACGACAATGCCAATTTTGGTACGGGCAATAGTTTTGATCGCCGCGCCAACGTGAGCGGCTCAGGCCAGATCAATGCGGTGGCAGGCACCAGCCAGAACCTGACCGGCGATGTGGCCGCGACCGCTAATCCGGACGTGTTCACGCTGAGCCTGGGTAACGTGCGCGAAGGCGCAACTGTGAGCGCGGATTTCCAGGTGCAGAACGACGGCACGGGCGCGCAACTGCGTGGGGCGGTGCAGAACACCAATGCAGGCGGGTTCAACGTTGCTGAGACGGACTTTGTCCTGGGGACTGGGGCCAGCACCGGCAACATCAACGTCTCTCTCACCGGTGGCAGCACCGGCGGGGCGATGACCGGCACCATCGATGTGGTCAACAACTTCGATAACGTGGCGGACCAACAGATCACGCTGACCAACACCACCGTGTTCGAATTGGCGGAAGGGTCTACCACCACCAGCACCATCGACTTCGGCAACTACCGGGTCGGTAGCGGCGGCGCGAGTGCGGATGTGGATGCCACCAATCTGACGACTAGTGCCTTCGGCGAAGGTCTGCAGGTCAACCTGACCAACGACAGCACCAGCGGCGTGAGTCTGACCAACAACAGCGGTGACGGTGCGCTGATCGGCGCCGGCGACACGCGGGCCAACGCGGTTAGCGTGAGCCATGATGGCACCCAGGCGGGCAACATCGGTGGTAGTTTCACGATGGACTTCCAGAGTGACGGCACCGGCACCAGTGGCTTTACCAACGATGTGGATGTCGGTAACGATGCGACGATCAATGTCATCGGCCAGGGCTTTGTCACCGCCAGCGGACAGATCGATACCGCCAATCTGAATTTTGGCACAGTACAGGTAGGTCAGGTGGTGTCGCAGAACTTGGTGGTCAGCAACATCGCCACGGGTCCTGCGGGTTCCGTCGAAGACTTGAACGCTCGCTTCGGTGCCAGCACCGATGCGCGCATTAGCGGTAGCGGTACCGCCAGCGGCGTTGTCGCCGGAGGCACCGGTGGCGGCTTGAACGTCATGGTCGACACCTCCAATGTCGGTACGGTGAATGGCTCCATCGACGTGCTCTTCAGCACCGCGGGGACGGTCAACGGGGTCAGCAACGGCCTGGCTGAGATCGACACCAACAGCGCCGCCTACGGTGTGAGTGGTCAGATCGGGGCGAACGTCATCAACCAGGCGAGCCCGCAGATCGACACACCGACCATCGACTTCGGTGCTACGCGCGTGGGTGCGGCAACGCAGATGGCGGCCATCGGTGTAACCAACGTCGACCTCGGTGCACCACAGGCTGCCCTGAATGTAGCTGGTATGACGTCAGCGGGTATTCCGGTCAGCGATAACGGTGGCACCATTGCCCTGCTCGCGCCCGGTGCCAGTGACAACAGCAGTCTTGCGGTGAACTTCAGCTCCGCTACCGCGGGTGATTTCACGGGCGGTAACGCCGGCTCTGTGACGCTGGATTTCCAATCCGATGCCAACAACGTGGGCAACTGTGCACCGAACTGTGTTATGGATATTGCCGACGGGACTGTCACGGTAACCGGTAAGGTCTACACCGCTGCGATCGGCCAAACCAGCACCGGCGCCGTCGATTTCGGTGCCGTACGGGTAGGCGACACGGTGGCGGACATGAATATCGATGTCACCAACGCAGCCTCCATGACCGCTTTGAACGATACGCTGCGCGGTGATCTCAGTGGCGTATCCGGCCCGTTCAGCGGACCGAATTCAGTGGCCGGCATAGCGGCAGGCAGCAGCGATAGCCTGGCGGTCAGTCTGGATACCTCGAACGCCGGTAACTTCTCCCAGACGGGCAACTTGGCGTTCACCAGCCAAAACCCGGACATGGCCGATATCTCCGCCGGTGCGGATGCGAGCATTGCGGTGAGCGCGTTGGTGTTCCAGACCGCGCAGGGTCAGATCGACACCGCCAATCTGAACTTCGGTACTGTGCAGGTTGGGCAGACCGTGTCGCAGAACCTGCAGGTGAGCAACATCGCCACCGGCCCGACCGGATTTGTAGAAGATATGAATGCCCGGTTTGGCAGCAGCAACGATACTCGCATCAGCGGTTCCGGTACGGTGAGCGGCATTGAGGCGGGTATGTCTGGCAGCGGGCTGATGGTCAGCGTCGATACGTCCAATGCGGGCAGCATCAACGGCGCCATCGATGTGCAATTCAGCTCCGCCGGTACCGTCGGTGGCGTCAGCAATGGTCTCGCGGAAATCGATACCAACAGCGCCGCATACGGCGTAACCGGCACCATCGGTGCCCTGGTGGTCAACGCCGCAGATCCGGTGGTTAACAACCCGAACATCAGCCTCGTGGCCCGGGTGGGAGATACGGCGCCGACCGCCAATGTGAGCGTGACCAACCAGGTCAGCGGTGGCCTGCAGGCGGCGCTTAACGCGAGCATCGCCAGCGACGGTGCACCGATTACCGACAACGGCGGATCGTTCAACTTGCTGGGTCCGGGAGATACGGACAACACCAGCCTGAGTGTGGGTCTGGACACCTCCACTGCCGGCGATTTCAGCGGTAGCACGGCTACCCTGAGCCTGGTTTCTGATGCCAGCAACATAGGCAACTGCGGCAGCAACTGCCAGATGCAGCTCGCCGATCAGCAGGTCACGGTAGATGGCATGGTCTACGCATACGCGGAAGCCGACGTCACGCCTGCCACGCTCAATTTCGGCACGGTTCGAGTAGGTGACGTGGTAGCCGGCCAGGCGATCACCGTCGGCAACACCGGCACGGGTGCTCTGGTGGATCAATTGGTGGAAAGCGGTCGCACCGTGGACGCCGGCTTCAACGTCAGCGGTGGTCCGATCATGTTGGATGCGGGCGAGACGCTACAGCTGATGGCCGGTCTTAATACGGGCAGCGCGGGTGTATACAACGGGGAGGTCAAGCTCGATTTCCTCAGCCGCAACGGGTTTTTAGCCGATGCTACCCTGGGTAGCGAATCCGTTACGCTCGTGGGTACCGTCAACAACCTGGCTGCGGTAGGTCTGGACAAGGTCGCCGGGGATGGCGGACTGTCCCAGGTGGGCAACACCTTCACCCTGGATTTCGGAAACGTGGTCCTCGGTGATACCGTGTCTGCTTCGCTAGATCTGTCCAACGCGGCCAGCGGCCCGGCAGACTTCCTGGAAGGGTTGTTCTCCGCCACCGCGCTGGCGCAGTTCGACATCAGCGGCTTTGACCCGTTCAGCCTGGCAGCAGGCGCGGTGCAGAGCCTCTTGGTGGAGTTCAATGCAGGCATGCTCGGGGCGGTCAATGAAAGCCTGACCTTCGATGCCATGAGTGTGTTTGCTGGCCTTGCCGATATCGACCTCGGCACGTTCACCATCAACTTCAGCGCGAATGTGGTCAACGCTTCGACCAACGTACCGGAGCCGGGGCTTTGGGTGCTGTTGATCTTGGCATTCGCGGCCACCGCCTGGCGACGCCGCGCGATCTGAGATGCAAGCAGCGCTTTGGCAGTCCGTGGTCGGGCTGCCCGAGCGCTGGGCGTTGCACTTCCCCACTCACCCATTCCATCGCCTGGCTTCGAGTTGGCCTGAGCGATCCAGCCCTTTAAGATGCGGCGGTGTTTAACGTCATTAGGACCTGCATGAGCCGAGGGCTTGTTCTGTGCCTGCAGTTGTTGCTGATCAGCGGCTGTGGGTTTCACCTGCGCACCTACAGTTTTGAGACCGGTCTGCGTACTTATGCGTTGCAGGCGCCGGAGCGTTACCTGGTGGTGCCACCGCTGCGGGCGGCGCTGCGGCAGGCCAAGGTTGAGGCTGCGCCGGCGAGCGATGCGGATCTGGTGCTACAGCTATTGGACCAACGCTCGGAACGGCGCAACGCCTCCACCGCCGGTGGCGCGCGGGCAGTGGAGTACGAGGTACTCTACGCGGTGCAATATCAGATTCTGAATGCGCAGGGTGAGGAACTGGCCGCGCCGACCTGGGTGCAGCGCCAGCGCATTTTCCGCCTCGACCGGGGCAATATCGTGGGCAGCAGCGAAGAACAGACGTTGATCCAGCAGGAGCTTCTGCAGGATACGGTGAGCCAGATCGTGCGGGCGATGGACACCGTGTCCCGGCGTGTGGCCGCTAACCCGGGCACTTCCGATGCAGGTTAAGCCGGAAGCATTTGCCGACCACCTGGCCGGTGATCTGGCGCCGGTCTATCTCATCTCCGGCGATGAGACCCTGATCGTCGAAGAGACCTGTGATGCATTGCTACGTGCCGCTAACGGGTCAGGGTATACCGAGCGTTCTATCCACCATGTAGAGCCAGGGTTTCACTGGCACGATCTTACCCATGACGCGGCCAGCATGTCGTTGTTCGCCGAGCGTAAGGTGCTCGATGTGCGCATCGGTAACAAGAAGTTTGACCGCGAGGCGTCCGAGGTACTGCGCGCCTGGACCGCCGATCTGCCTCCGGGACCTGCGGATAACCTTTTGGTGCTGCGCACCGGACGCCTCGATCCGCGCCAGCGAAACTCCGCTTGGTTCAAAGCCCTGGATGCGGCCGGTGTGGTGGTGCTGGTCTGGCCGATCGGACCGGGACAACTCCCCGGCTGGCTGGCAGCGCGGGCGCGCACGCTGAACCTCACGATCGAGCGCGAGGCGGTTGCTTACCTGGCGGAGAAGATCGAAGGGAATCTTCTCGCCGCGTCCCAGGAATTGCACAAGCTGGCACTCCTGGATCTTCCCGCGCCGATCACCCTGGAAGCGGTGATCGCCGCCAGCGAAGACAGCTCCCGCTTCAACAGTTTTGATCTTCTCGATGCGATGATGCAGGCCGATGCGGCCAAGACCCAACGTATCCTTGCTGGCCTGCGCGAAGAGGGCGTTGCCTTGTTTGCAGTGCTTGGCGCGCTGACCTCCGCGCTGCGGCGGTTGGGGAATACCCGTGGCATGCCGCCGCAGCGGCAGCGCCTCAGCGCAGAGTTTGCACGCCGTATCAAAGATGTCCGGCCGGTGCTGGCGGAGATCGCGTTGATCGACCAGCAGGGTAAGGGTCAGCATCCCGGGGATGCCTGGTTGTCGCTGGAACAGGTGGTGTTGCGGCTTGCGGGCCTGCGCGACCTGTCCCTGCCGAGCCGGGATCTCGCTCGGTAACGCTGATTTGTGAACTGTGCCCTGGGGCGCCACTTTTCAATGCTGTCGGCTTTGCGGTAGGCTTGAGAAGGTTTGACGACGACGGTCCGTACCCGAGCGCGCGGTGAATCGACTGCACAGCGGAACGCGAAAACGGGTCGCAAGCGGACCAGACGTTAAGACAATAAACAGTTGTCTCTTCGAATCCGGGTTGCAGAAGCGGGGTCGGTAAACGCGCGTTTTGCAAAAGACGCCGCGGTCGGGAGGCACAGCACCCCATGGCACACGGATTGATCGCGGGCTGCTGATTTTTGTGACCCTTGTGGGCAGGATCGCAGGGTGAACGCTAGCAAGCAAAACGCGCAATCAGCAAAAGGGTGACGGCCATGTTCAGGCAATTCGTGAGTTCAGTCTGTGTTCTCACAGCTTTCTTTCTGGTGCAAGATGCGCCCGCGCAAACCGTGCGCGGGGGTGACATGATCGGTCGGGTGGTGGTCACACCCCAGGGCGAACTCCTCGGGCGGGTCGAAGACTTTGCGCTCGATCTCGACACCCAACAAATCAAATTTATTGTGGTCTCCGTCGGCAGCTATCTGATCGAAGATAATCTGGTGGCGGTGGCACCGGGTGCGATCGGTCAGTCCAGTGAGGGTGAGTATCTGGTGGTCAACGCCCAGAATCTGGATCAGGCGCGTCGTTTCGGGGCAGGCAATTGGCCCGATACGGCCGACGTCCTGCCCGCCCAGAACACAGTCACGCCGCCGGCGGACGAGCAGATCACCGCGCAACTGGACCGCGAGGGTGTGGGCGATCGTGTGCTGGCCACCATCAGCGACGGGCAGCGCATCGCCACACTCGAAGGGCAGGAGCGCAAAACCGTCATCGCGGCGGATCCGGCCAGCAGTCGTTCGCGTGCCACAGAGGCACCGGTGCAACGCAAAACCTATCAAGGCGCACGCAAGAGCGAGGTGATCGCGGCGGGCTTCACCCGTCTCGATCGCAACAACGACGGTTATCTATCGCCGGGCGAGGCCAGCGTGCTGTTGCGCGACGGCAGAGACTTCGCCGACTTCGATCTGGACGGCAACCAGGGCATCGACCCCTTCGAATATCGGGCGGCGACCGACTGACCCGCGGGGGCGCAGCTCTGCGAGTTCCCTGCGCTAGGGAGATGCGGCAACCTGCACCAACAGGCCGGTGATCGGACGCGGCAGTTGGGTGGTCAAGATATTCGCACCCTGGGGGATCTGCGCGCTGCGCACCAGCAATTGGTACTCACCCTCGGCGGTCTGCCGCTCCCCGACCCGCTCCACTTTGTGCGCCAGCAAGCGACTGTTTTCCACGGTGTAGATGCGCTTGTTGTCGTACAGCGCCTGGACCGGAATGGCGATGAGTCCGGGCTGTGGTGGTAACTCTACGGCGAGGTTCAGCACCGCACCCAGGGTGGCGTGGGCCGGTAGTGCCTCGCCATAGGTGAAGAAAGCATCCAGGCCGCTCTGTCCCGCCCGCAGGTGGTTGGCGAGACGATCCAGATGCAGGGATTGACCGTGGGCGTCAGTCGCGACGAGGGCCTGTTGGCGGGCGATAGCCTCGTCGAACTGGGCGATGTAGCGCTCGGGAATCTGCACTCGCACCTCAAACGCCTCCGCCGCAGCCACTTCGACCAGGATGGCGCTCAGATTGCTGTGGTCGCCGGGGGCTGCGTGCACCGCGGTGATAGGGCCGGCGAAGGGCGCGCGCACGGTGGTCTTGTCGAGTTCGTAGCGAGCCTTTTCCAACAGCGCCTGGGCGCGTTTGAGTTGCGCTCCCGCCACGTTGATGTCGTTCGGCAGGGTGCGCAGCGCCTCTTGATGGCTTTGGAACTCGATGCTCTCTTCGCTGGTCATGGCGCTGACGTCATCCAGCAGCGACTTCGAGATCAGCCGCTGGGCGAACAGATCCTGGTGCCGCTGCAATTTGGTGCGGGCGGTCAATATTCGCTGCTCGTAGTGTTCGGTGTTCTGCCTGGCCAGGCGTAAGCGTACCTGCGCGGCTGCCAGGGTCGCCTCAAATTGAGCCACTTCGGCCTCGTGTTCCAGCACGGCGAGATTGGCCTCGCGCGTGTCCAATTGCACGAGCACGTCGCCTGCGTTCACCCAGTCGCCTTCGCGCACCAGCACCTCGTCGACCCGGGCCACCAGGTCCGAGCGCAGCCGTGCCGTGCGATTGGATTCCAGGCGTCCGTAAGCGACAAAGTTGGGGCGCAGCGTCGTCGGCTCGGCCTGGCTGATCGATACCGGCCAGGCTTTTTCCAGGTTGGTGGTTGGGGCGGCCTGAGGAGCGGTGACGAAGATCAGTAAGCTGACCACCGTGGTGGCCCCGATCAGACCCAAGGTGAGCAAGAACTGGCGCTGGCGGGACAAGCGGATGAGAGCGTGTTCTATTTTACGGGTGAGATTCATGTTGGCTCCGAGACTGTCTGGGGACTGCGGATGGATTGGGGGTTGCGATCTTGCGACGGGCCGAGCAGTTTGCTGCGCCATGCGTTCACCCTGAGCTTGCCGCGCTCGAGTAGCAGGATCATGGCGGGGATCACGATCAGGACCAACAGGGTCGAGAACGCGAGACCAAAGCAGACCGTGACCCCGATCGGGGCGAAGTACATGGCCATGGTCGAGTTTTCGAAGATCAGCGGCAGCAGCCCCGCGATGGTGGTCAACGAGGTGAGGATGACCGCTCGGAAGCGCGCCCGGGTGGCCTGCAGCAAGCCCGCCACCAGGTCCTCGCCGGTATCGACGTGGCGACGCAGAAAGCTCACCAGGACGATTGAATCGTTGACCACGATGCCGGTGAGAGAGAAGAAGGCGAGCATCGACATCGCGCCGACGTCCCAGCCGGTCACGAAGTGACCGATCAGTGCGCCGGTGATGCCAAAGGGTATGGCCAGCATGATGGCGAGCGGCCAGATGTAACTGGAGAACACCCAGGCGAGGATCAGGTAGATCAATGCGAGGGTCAGCAGGCCACCCAGGGCCATGGTCTCTAACATCAGCTGATCCTGAGCCGATTGGCCGCCGAGACCAAAGGTCAGCTCGTGGCGGTCGAGGATCGCCTGGAGGTGGTTGTTCTCGATGTCGCCCACCACCGCGATGGCATTGTTGAGTTCCGGGTCTACGTCTGCGGAGACCGACGCCGCCAACTGCGTGTTGTTGTGACGGATCACGTCGATGCCCCGGCGGCTGTACAACTCCGCCACTGTACCCAGAGGTACAAAGCCAGCGTCGCTGCGGATCGGGAAACGCTCAAGCGCAGCCAGACTGTCCCGCTCCACATCCGGCAGCATGACGCGGACTTCCAACTCGCTGTCCTGCTCGTTGAAAATCTGTACCCGTGCGCCGGCGTAGGCCGCGCGCAGTTGGCCACCGATCTGCTGTGCGGTGAGGCCCAGAGCGCGACCGCGGGAACTCATCTCAAATATCACCTGTTCTTTGCCGTAGGGCAGGTTGTCGGTGACATTGCTCACCCCCGGGTAGCTGGCCAACAGCGTACTCAGCGTCTCCGCGCCCTGTTTCAGGCTGTCGATGTCCTTGCCGCGCAAGATCATCGTCAGGTCCGCATTGCCGTTGTTGGCACCCCCGGCCACGCCGATGGTGAGTTTTTCCACGTGGGGTGGCTGGATCACCCGCTCGCGCCAGCGACTCACAAAGTTGGCCGGATCGGTGGAGCGATCCTCTTCGAAGGCGTATTGCGCATCGATCGAGGCGTACTGCTCACCGCCGAGAAACTCCGTATCGAATTCCGCGCGATTGAGCGTGACGGTGGAGCCCAGGATGTTGTCGGCGCCAAATTCCTCGTGGGTCTGTCGCAGGGCGTCTTCGACGTGCTCGATAAACGCGTCCTTGTCCTGCTCGCTGGCGGTGCTCGCGAATTCGATGTTGGTTTCCAGCGATTCAAAGTCAAAGCCCGTGACGAAGTTGAAACCCACATGGCCGGAGAACAGCAGTGATAAGGCCATGACCATGCCGCACAGGGAGGCGGTTAGGGTGGTACCCGGCGCGTTGAGGGCGCGCTGCACCAGCGGCATGAAGCGTTCGTCCCGAAACCGCTCGAAGCCGCGGTTGAAGCGCTGGCGCCAGGCGGGGAGGGCAGCGTCGCCGCCGTGTTCGAGGGACATGCGCAGATGGCCGGGCAATACCCAGAAGCACTCGATCAGGGAGGCGATGATCACGCACAGTAGCGCCGCTGGCAGGGCTAGGACCACATCTCCCATTTCCCCACCCATGATCAGCAGCGGTAGAAATGCGGCCATGGTGGTCAGCGAGGAAGTTGCGACCGGTACCCACATGCGCCGGGCGCCGCGCACCGCAGCCTCCGCTGGGCTCAGGCCCTGCTGATGGTGGGTCACGATGTCCTCGCCGACCACGATCGCGTCGTCGACGACAATGCCAAGCGCCATGATAAAGCCGATCAGGGCGACCAGGCTGATGCCGTACCCGAAGCCGCTGTAAAAAATCGCCAGGGCGAGCAGGAAGCTGACCGGGATTCCGGCCGTCACCCAGAACCCCACCCTTCCGCTCAAGAACAGAAACAGGACCCCGACCACGAGGATCATCCCCGACCAGGCGTTTTTCAGCAGCATGCTCAATTGTGCTTCGATCAACCGCCAGACGGTGACGATCTCTTCGACTTCGACACCGGCGGGCAGGGTCGGGCGTACATCCGCCAGCCACTCTTTGACGATGCGATCCGCCAGGGCGGCGTCCGCACTGGTATGGCGGCGCAATTCCATCTGGATGACGGGCTGGTTGTTGCTGTACAGAAACGGCTGCCCCTGGATCGGCCGGCGTTCCACGTCGGCCACGTCTCCGAGGCGGATCACCTGGCCGCCTGATGTCAGTTTGAGTTGCTCGAAACCGGCTACATCGCGGCTTTGATCGAGGCTGCGCAATTGCCGCGCGCCATGGCCGCGGCCTACTGAGCCGGCCGGGACGTTCTGGCTGATCCGGGCGACCTCGTCGCCGATTTCGTTGAGGGTCATACCCAACGCCTGCAAGCGCTCGCCGCTGACCAACAGCGCGATCTCTTCGGCCGGCAGGCCGGAGTATTCGATCGTCTCTATGCCGCGTTCCAGCAAGTCTCGCTCGAAGCCGCGCACCAGCGGGATCAACTCCCGCAATTCTCCGGCGCTGGAGACCTGCAGGATGCTGACCGGTTCGCTATCGATGGGGCGGCGCACCACCGGGGGTTCGATCGCCGCCGGCAGGTTGCGGATGTTGTCCACCCGTTGCTTGACCCGGTCCAGGGCGAGTTGGATGTCGGCGTCGTAATTGAAACGGGCATCGATGAAGGTATAGCCGTTGACCGTGCGCGAGCGCAGTTCCTGCAGATCCTCCAGGGTGCGCAGTTGCTGCTCGATGGGGGTCGTGACCAGACTTTCGATATCTTCGGCCGCTGCGCCGATCCAGGTGACCTCAACGAATACCATCGGGAAATGAGCGGGCGGGTCGAGCATCGCCGGCATGCTGCGCACGGCCCAGAAACCGGCGAGGATCATCATGATCATCAGCAGGTTCGCGGCAACGCGATGTTGAGCAAATGTGTTGATCACTGAGTTTCCCTTGAATCCACCGTTTCCCTTGTTGGGCCGCATCGAAAGCGCCAAGTTAAGTAGTGGGCTTTCATGAACCGTGCCAATCTGGAGGTCGCCCCACAGTGGGAAAAAGTTTGTTTTGGAGCGGAATTTTGCCCGTTGGTTGGCGTGAATGACGAAAAGTTGGTCACCCGCGCGGGGTGCGCTGGCCTGGGCGGAAGTGGGCGCGCTTCAGCGTGTTAGACGATCGCTAAGAGACCGGGGCAGGAGAGCCGGCGTCTACGTTGACCGCTCGGCATACGGGTATCTGAGGCAGGCGCACAAGCGGCGGCGGAGCCTCGAGCGCGCCATCGAGTGGTCTTAAAGAGCGACCTGGCACTGGCACAGGGATCGTTTGGAGACGTTTTTGTTCGCATGGCAGCAGCGCTACACTGCGGCGGACGCTCAGCCTGAACGGTCGGGATGATCGTTTTGCCGAAAATTATAGAGCCCTTAAAGAGATCCACCGAATGCTGAACGCGCTTGCTGAAACCAGAACACTGTGGATGACGTTCGTAGCGACGTTACTCCTCACGTTTGCCTTTCCACCACTCGCCCAGATGTGGCAATTGACGCTGGTCGACGCACTCTCTGACCCCGCGGTGGTCAGGGAGGCGATCGCGTCACTGTCGGCGGAACAGAAAACGGCACACGCCTGGATCACGGCGACCGTAGACGTCGCCTATCCGCTGGCGTACGGCGCCTTGTTTATCGGGTCCGCGTTGTGTTTCTTTCCCCGTGCGGGGCAGATACTCGCCTGGGTGTTTGTGGTCCTGATTGGCATCGATTTGCTGGAAGGCGTGGTGCAGGTGCTGGCGCTGACAGACACGGCGGACTTGATCGATACCAAGGCGGTGCTGACACCGCTGAAGTTCATCCTGTTTCTCGTCGGGCTGATAGTCACCGTCGCCGGATGGGGGCGGTGGCTGGTGAAACGCTTAGCGTCGCGCGCAGCGGCCGATTAAGCGGTAGTTTCCCTCATGTTGCCTTCATCTCGCCGAGGGCTTTTGTGCCTGCGCTGCTCCGCTCGGTAAAGCGATACCCAGCAGTGCGGCCGTTCGTCCCTGGCCCGCTGCTACCGCCAGATACTGGCGGCCATCGGCCATATAGCTCATCGGCGTGCCTTGTGGCGGCAGCGGTAACGCCACTGCCCCGCGTACTTCCCCGGTCACTTTGTCGTATGCCCGCAGCCAATGTTGTTCGCCTTCGCTCATGCCCAGCCACAGCAGGTCGCGCGTCAGTACCGGGCCGGTTCCCCAGCCCCCCAACGGTCCCGGATCGGGGAGGCCGAGGTCGATGACCTTCTGGCGCGGACCATCGCCGCGGGGTACGGCCCAGACGTGCTCGCCGGTGCGCATGTCGATGGCGGTGATCTGCCCGTAAGGCGGTTTGATCAGGGGCAGGCCCTCTGGGCCGCGGACCCGGGTGACGGCGCGGCTGCGCACGTAGGCAAAATTGGTTTCATCCGGGTTTGCTTGCTTGATCTGCACCACAATCGGACTGGCGGTGGAGGGGATGTACAGCCACTGGCGGCTAGGGTCGAATGCAGCCCCCGACCAGTTAGCCCCCCCGGCCCAACCGGGCATCTGGATCGTGCCGCGCAACGTCGGGGGCGTGTACAACGGTCCGTAGTCGAATTGGGCCAAGGTCTCCTCCGCCGCGCGGCGCAGCTGCGGGCTGAAGTCGATGAGCATGTCTTTGCTCATCCCCTGCCGTTCGAAAGGGGCAGGTCGGGTGGGGATCGGCTGGGTGAGGGAGGCGACTTCGCCCGGCACGGTCGAGGGCGGCACCGGACGCTCCTCGATTGGCCACACCGGCTTGCCGGTCACCCGATCGAAGACGTAAACAAAACCCTGTTTGGAAACCTGTGCGACCGCCTTGATCGGTGTGCCGTCGACCTCGATATCGATCAGGGTCGGGGCTGCCGGCAGATCGTAGTCCCATAGCCCGTGGTGGATCATCTGGAAGTGCCATATGCGCTTGCCGGTCTGTGCGTCGAGGCACAGCAGGCTTTCGGCAAACAGGTTGTCTCCCAGCCGATGCCCTCCGTACCAGTCGTTGGTGGGGGTACCGGTGGGCACATAGACATACCCGAGTTCCAGGTCTGCGCTCATCCCGGTCCAGACGTTGGTGTTGCCCGAGTAGCGCCAGGATTCGTTGTGCCAGGTGTGGGTGCCAAACTCGCCGGCCTGGGGGATCGTATGAAAAATCCACGCCTGCGCGCCGGTCTTTATGTTGAAGCCGCGCACGTGCCCAGGTGGCATCTCTTTGTTCGGTGGGCCATCCATGATGGACGAGCCGACCACCAGGATGTCGCCCACGACCACCGGCGCGGAGATCACCGAGTAGTGCTTGCGCGCCACCGGTCTGCCGAGGCCGAGGGTGAGGTCTACCCGCCCCGCATCGCCGAAGGTCTGAATCGGCTTGCCGGTCTTAGCGTCCAGCGCCCAGAGGTAGGCGTTGTTGGTCGGCATGAGGATGCGTTCCTCACTGCCTGCGCGCCAATACGCGACGCCGCGATGATTGAAACCCAGGTTGGTGGGACGGCCGTCGGCATAGGTTCTGGTGTCGAACACCCATAGGCTCTTGCCGGTCTGGGCATCGATCGACGCGACATGTCCCAGCGAGGTGCTGATAAAGAGACGATTGCCGACCTTGAGCGGGGTAGACTTGAATCCCCAGGGGGTGAGGCGCGGATTGCTCGTTGCGATGGCGTTGTCCGGCGAATCCCAACGCCAGGCCAGGCTTACCCGCGCCACGTTGCTGGCGTTGATCTGATTCAGATTGACATATTTGTGCGTCTTGGCGCTGTTGCCGTAGGTCGGCCAGTCGGAGTCGTGGGCCAAGGTGATCTGGCCTGCGCACAGCAGCATCAGCGCGGCGCACAGGTGGCATGTGTAGGTTCGTATTCGAAGTTGTGGCACCGCTCTCTCCTCTTGCCCTGCACTACCATGGCATATCGTCGGATCACCATCCAGCGCTGTCCGCGACGGCAAAGGTGCAACGGTAAGGGCAGCGCTTCGTGCAAGACGTATTTTCTACTGCTTTTTGCGCATCAGTCATTACAATAAACGGCTTGCCCAAATAAAAAGTTAGGGAGTAGGTGTGAGCGATCATGCGGCGGCCGGTTTGAACTCGGCGATGGCTCCGGACACCAGCGTCAATGTGGCGGATGCGTTCGGGATGGATCTGGATCTGACGGTGCCGGCGTTCAGTGAGCGATCAGAATATGTACCCGCGATGGACGATGACTATCGCTTTGACCGGGATACCACACTTGCGATCCTGGCTGGGTTCGCCCACAACCGTCGGGTGATGATTCAGGGCTATCATGGCACCGGTAAATCGACCCATATCGAGCAGGTAGCGGCGCGTCTGAACTGGCCGTGTATCCGGGTGAATCTCGACAGCCACATCAGCCGCATCGATCTGGTTGGTAAGGATGCGATCGTGCTCAAGGATGGCAAACAGGTCACCGAATTCCGTGAGGGTATCCTGCCCTGGGCGCTGCAACATCCGGTGGCGCTGGTGTTCGATGAGTACGATGCTGGGCGTCCGGACGTGATGTTTGTCATCCAGCGTGTCCTCGAAGTCGAGGGTAAGCTCACGCTGCTCGATCAGAACAAGGTGATCACGCCGCACAATCATTTTCGCCTGTTCTCCACCACCAACACCGTAGGCCTGGGTGATACCACCGGGCTCTACCACGGCACCCAGCAGATCAACCAGGGACAGATGGACCGCTGGAGCATCGTCTCGACGCTCAACTATCTGGAGCACGACGCCGAGGTTGAGATCGTGCTGGGCAAAGCCAAGTCCTATACCGAGAGCGACGCCGGGCGACGGGCGATCAGCAACATGGTCAGCGTGGCCGATCTGACCCGCAAGGGTTTTGTCAACGGCGATGTGTCCATTGTCATGTCACCGCGCACGGTGCTGACCTGGGCGCAGAACGCCGAGATCTTCGGCGACGTGGGATTTGCCTTCCGCGTAACCTTCATCAATAAGTGCGACGAGTTGGAACGTCCGATCGTGGCCGAATACTACCAGCGCTGCATGGGTGAAGACCTGGGTGATGCCACGGCGGGCATCACGCTGCAGGGTGCGTGAGCCGCGAAAGCGCGGACGTAGATGACAGGCGCAAAAGGAATTTCAAGACAGCACATGAGTGATAGCAGCCATGAGTGATGCCGAAAGTCCGCTAGAGCCGTTCAAGCGCGCGATGACGGCCACCATGCGCGCGCTCGCGGAGGACGAAGAACTCGAGGTCAGCTTTGGCCCCGGGGCGCCTACCGCGCGCGGGAACAAGATGCGCGTGCCGTTGCCCAACGTCGGCTCCTCGCACGAAGAGGTCAACTCCGTGCGCGGGGTGGGGGACCAGTTTGCCTTGCGCATGCGCCATCACGATACGGGTCTGCACGCGCGCTATGCGCCCAACGGCGGACCCGCGCAAGAGATGTTCGAATGGATCGAAGACGCCCGTATCGCCTCCATCGGCTCGATGCGCATGGAAGGGGTAGCCCAGAATCTCGATGCGCGTCTGGAAACTCAATGCAAGCAGGCGGCGTTTGATGCGATCACCGCAGAAACAGAGGCGCCGCTCTCGGTTGCCGTGGGATTGCTTGTCAGACAGGAGCTGACCGGTCGCGAGTTGCCACCCAGCGCGGAAAACGTGGTGCGCTTCTGGCGCGAACATGTCGAATCTCACGCGGGCGAGCAGATCCGTGCCCTGCGCGACCATGTGATGAGCCAGACCGAATTTGCCACCGCCTGTCGTTCGATCATCGCAGACCTGGGCCTGGCCGCGGATCTCGACGAACCGCCGGAAGGCGAGACCAATCAGGAAGACGTCGAGACCATGGACAACTCCGATCAGTCGGAGATGGAATACAGCCCGGAAGACGTGGTGATGGACGACGACGCCATGGCCGACGAGTCCACCGACGGCGATGCCTCCATGGTCGAGATGGACGCGGACATGGATATGGACGAGTCGGGTGCAGACTCCGATCCCGACGAGGCGCCGGTGCCGATGCCCGATGAACAGGGCCGCATCAGCAAGGACGTCAACTACGCCTCTTACACCGAGGCGTTCGACGAGACCGTGCGGGCAGAAGAGCTGTGCGACGGGGACGAGATGATGCGCCTGCGTCAGCTACTCGATCAGCAGCTGGTATCTCTGCAACACACCACGTCCAAGCTCGCCAACCGCCTGC
>JBCCHL010000060.1:0-23439 GCA_039028775.1 Pseudomonadota bacterium
AGACTCTCGGATACACAAATGTGTCACATTTGTGCGCTATGTCTCACTCCGTTTCATGGAAAATGGAGGAGATCTGCATCATTCGTTTAACGCAGCCTCAATCCAGACGTACAATGCCCGAAAAGCGCAATCGACGTTGTACAATATCGCTTTCGATAATCACCTGTTCTTCATGTCGCCGTCCTCCACCACCGCCAAACAGATCTACGTCGCGCCGATGATGGCCTGGACCGACCGTCACTGTCGTTATTTGCATCGACTGTATGCGCCGCACGTAGTCCTGTTCACAGAGATGGTCACGACCCCTGCCCTGCTGCACGGCGAACAATGGCATCTGCTCGAGTACTCCCCGGCGGAACAGCCGCTGATATTGCAACTCGGGGGCAGCGAACCGGATGAGTTGGCACGCTGCGCGTCTCGCGCCCAGGCGCTGGGCTTTGCAGAGATAAATCTGAACGTGGGTTGCCCATCCGAGCGCGTGCAACGCGGCGCATTCGGCGCATGCCTGATGCGCGAGCCTGAGCTGGTGGGTCGATGTATCGCCGCCATGCAGCGCGAGGTGGACATCCCCTGCACGGTGAAATGCCGCCTCGGTGTGGACGACGATGACAGCGACACATTCTTGTGGCGGTTTGTCGATCATGTCGCCGCACACGGCTGCGGACACTTTTACGTGCACGCCCGCAAAGCGATCCTGAGCGGCCTGTCACCGGCACAGAACAGATCGATTCCACCGCTTCAGCACGAACGGGTCGCGGCGCTCAAAGCACGGACACCGGAGCTGGCGATCACTCTGAACGGCGGCATCACCGATGTTGCGGGTGCCGTCGAAGCGCTCGAGTGGGCGGATGGGGTGATGATCGGCCGCGCCGCCTATCACAACCCTGAACTTCTGGGCCAACTGGAGCGCGAGGTCTACGATGCGGCCTACACATTCGACGTGCGCGAGATCCTGCATCGCTACCAAGGCTATATAGAGAGCCAGATGGCCAGGGGGGTAAAGCTGCATGCGTTGACCCGACATCTGCTGCATTCGCTCAGCGGGCGACCGGGGGCGCGACGCTTCCGCCAACTGTTGAGCGACCAGAACCGCCTGCGCAACAATGATCCTGTGCTGGTCACGGAAGCCCTGGCGCAAGTTTTCGGGGCGGCGGCCTGATGCTGGATCGAATTCGCGAACTGTTCGCGGACAAAGACGTCGCCGCGCCGGCCCCCAGCCAGAATCTACATGTGGCAGCCTGCGCGCTGCTGTTGGAGGTCGCGTGGGCGGATCATGACATGGCCCCAGCGGAACTAGCGCAGGTCAGCATCCGCATGCAGCGGATTTTCGACCTGCCAGCCCACGAGGCCGAAGCGATCATACGCGCCAGCAGAGAGGCCCACGACGACAGCGTTGGGCTCTACGCTTACACCCGGCTGCTCAACGAAGCTCTGAGTATCGAAGAGAAGACCGAGGTGCTGGCCGCTATGTGGAGCGTGGCGTATGCGGAGGATGGATTGGATAGATTTGAGGAAGCTACGATTCGAAGGGTGGCCGACTTGCTCTATGTGCCCCACGCCAACTTCATCGCAACTAAAATCGATGAGCGTGACCCGAACTGATGGGTGCGGAAATCTATCGACGAGCCCAAACTGCACAAGCGTTTGAGAACAAGCAAGGCGACTCAGATCGCGTGGCGGCGCACCAGCGCGCCTTCGCTCTCGAGCGCCTTAACTAGATCGCGAAATGTGTTTTCGTTTCCCTCGTTCATCTCCATGAGGGTCCGATGAGCTTCGATCACGCGATCGCGCATCTGCGCTTCGGAGAAGTCTGTGGCCAGTGTCAGCTCGGCGAGATTCTGACCGCTCTCAAAGTTGTCATCGACCATCACAAACACGTCGTCAAATCCCATGTTGTGCAGGACGCGTACGATGTCCGGATTGCCACAGATCAGGGTGGGTAAACGCGCACATCGCTCTTGTACGGCGAGGGAAAGTTTGGCGAGCACGCCGAGGGAGGTACTGTCGATGGCGTCTGCGGCATTGAGGTCGATCAGGACGCTGCTGAAACCCGGGTCGTCTAGCATGCGATGGATGTAACGGTCCAGGGAGGCGTATATGGTTAAGCGCACATCGCCTTCGAAACGGATGACGTACACCCCGTCGAGCTGTCCGACCAGAATTTTACCGCTCACATTTCACCATCTCGTCCAACAATATCGCCCACGGATGTGACCATCAGGCAACTCACGTCGTCTAAGCCACGCGCGGTCACCTTAACGTTAGACCACAACGCAGCAAATTCCTCACACTGCGCCACCCACTCGCACAGCAGTGCCTCCTTCTCCGCCAGGGTCTGCTGGGGCAGCAGTTCCAGAACACCATCGGAAAAAAGCACCAATCTGGCACCCGTCGGAAAAGCCAGAGCGCGCGCATTATAGGGAACATCCGGAAACAATCCTAACGGTTTACCCTGCTGCTCCAGGGGACTTGCGACGCCGTCGATGACGGCAATGGCCGGTGGGAAATGTGCGGCACTGCAAAAGTACAGCATCTGCGCCGCCGCATCGTACACGCCCAAAAACATGGCGACATGCTTATCGAGTTGATGCTCGAGCAAGATGTGGTTTAGTTCCTGCAAGAGCGCCCCCGGATCGGGGGTCTGCCCGGCCACAAACTTGGCGCGCACGTGGCGCGAGTGCTCTTTCAGCAGCACCGTGATGAACGCGGCAGAAGCTCCGTGACCCGAGACATCGCCCATGTAGAAAACGCTATAGTTATCGCCGAGCGCAAAGTAGTCGACAAAGTCTCCGCTGAGCATGAGAGAAGCGGCGATCTCGTGGGAAAAGTGCAGATCTGCGATCTGCTGCGGCGATGCGGGCATCATGCTCATCTGGATATGTTGCGCGGCCTTTTGATCTTGCTCCAATTCTTCGCGCAGCAGCGCAAGCTCGCGATTGGGCGCACCTAACACTTGTTGGAGGTTGTCCATCCGAACCGCGAGCTTGGAGAAGAAGCCCGGCAGGTCAGCACGCAACTCAGCAAGACTCAGGCAATCATGGAAGCCACTGTGCAACAAGCTGCGACAAACTTTGCCATCCAGCCCATGATCGGTCACCAGCACCAGACCGCAGGCGAGCGGCCAGTTGTCGAATTCGCAGAGCTGTTCCGGGTTGACGCACAACACAACATCTCCCGGCAGTACCAGTTCGCGCAGCTCAGCCACGGGCTGGGTTTGCAGGACGATATGGTGCTCAGCGCACAACCGTTGCAGGGGTTCCGGATCGGGGTCCACCGACGCAGCATCTGTGGCGCGGGCATCGGGTTGGGAAAGAAAAACGTTCACACCACCTCCGCAGGGGGCGTGACCGCTGGGCGAGAATCGCTCAGAGTTCTCGCGTATATCGGGCCAAGGCATCTGACCAAAGTCATAGCCAGTAATTGAATTGGAGCGGCACCCTACTCCTTCGACGGGGCTTATACAAGCCGGTCGAGCGCCGATGCACAAACTCCTTACACTGTGTTTACAACTGCGGCGTCAGAGGATCAAGGTTCTCCGTCGAATTCCGCACCGAACTCATCCCCAAAGTCATCATCGAAGCCGTCCTCGCTGAACTCACCATCGTTGATAAGGAACTCCCGGCGTTGGCTATACGCTTCGCGGAGGAAGACATATTCGTCACCCACGACGAGTTGGTCGACTTTCAACAGCTCAGCGCGGAGATCGATGACGGACAGGGCCAAGAGGCTGTATCGATGCTCCACCGGGCGCAGAAAGCGCAACGGATTGGTCATCGAGTCCACCGCCCTGCTCACGGTATCCCGCACGTTGGAACTGCCCAACAGGGGCAAGACGGTGTAGTTCCCGGGCGGCACGCCCCACACGCCCAGGGTCTGCCCAAAGTCCTCTTGATGCTCCGGCAAACCCACATGCGTCGCAACGTCGAAAAGCCCGCCTATGCCCACGGAAGAGTTCAATAGGAAGCGGCCAAGATCTGAGGTGCCACGAAGCGGTTTGCCCTGCAGGAACTGATTGACCACCACGGTCGGGGTAAACAGGTTGGTAAAAAAATTATGCACGCCGATGCGCGCTGGCTTGGGGATGATCTGCGTGTAACCCTTGGCCACCGGGCGCAACACCCGACGGTCTGCCCAATCGTTGAAGGCAAACGTCTTACGGTTGAGCCCCTCCCAACCATCCGCGGTATCCGCCATCGCCGGGGTCGCCGCGCTCAGGGTAAGTGCGACCAGCAATGCCAGGGCAACGACACCCGTGGGTTGCCCGTGCAGTGCATGGACGCGTGGCAAAATTTGTTGCATGTACTTCCTCGAACGCTGATTCCTTGTAGCGTCACAAAGCCTAGCACAGCCGGCTGCGATCATAGCCATTGTTTTACGCGTTGTAGCACCACGCCTCAGCGCAGGCCGACGCGGCGTTCTGCGCGCAACAATGCCTCGTCCATTCGCTTGTCGGAGACCTTCCACTTGGCACCGAGCGCGACCGCCAACGGATGATCGGTGACCCGCTCCTTGGCAATACGTTCCGCATGACGGGTAAGTGTCAATTCTTCCAGCAACAGCCACAAGACACGATGCTCCTGCGGGTCGAACAACTCAGCGGCCGCCACCGCCGTGAGACGCTCCCGGAAGCGGTGCAACTCGTCGAGGTTGCGCCGATCTTTCGGCACATGCCCAGGCAGGTGCTCGATACGTGCCTGGATACCGCGCAGATACCGAGGCAACAGCGGCATGACCGCCCGCGGCGTTGCCTGCAACAGATCTTTGCCGGCCAGGCGGTTGATATGGGCATCGATGTCAGCGCGACTGTGCGCGAAGCCAGGTGAGTCCAATTGTTCGAGGCTTTGTCGCGCGGCAAAACGCAGGGCCATGACCTGCGCAAAGTGCGCCACCGTTTCGCTGAAGACCCCCGCCAGCGTTGGACGCAGTTCATCCATGCGCGCATACAGGCCCTCAGCATCCGTAACCGGCTCCTGGCCATCGAAGTAGCAGTACCAGATGACTCCTGCTAACAACGCCTCTTTCAAATCGGCAGCGCTGCCGAGGGTGGCGAAGTGCAAGCCGAGGTGCGGGTGTTTATCCAATTCTTTGCGAAAGTACGCACCGACGGGGCCAAGATGATTGAGCGCGAGACGTATGAGGCCCACCCGCTGCGCTCGATCTCGTTCCTGGGGATTGGGAAAATAAGCCAGGCGCACGTCGCCGCCCAAATCCTCCAAGCCGGGATAGCTCAGTTGGGCCTGATGACCACGACCGGACACGGCATGATCGCGCAACACCAGATCCGCCGGCAACGTGCGAAACGGCGCTGAGGGTTGCACCGCCTGATCCGGCGTGCCGGGCTGCTCTGCGCGCAGGCGTTCTTTCAACGCCTGCAGATCCCGACCGGCAGCCACCGTCTTGCCGTCGGCATCCACCACACGAATATAGAACAGGAGATGTTCGGCGATGCGGGTGCGATCCCAATCGCTGTCCTCAACCGCCAGACGGTAACGCTGAGCAAGGACCTCCTGCAGTGCGCTGCGCAAGCGCCCCTGACGGTAGCGCTCTGGATGCAGTAGCCAGGTGCTCAGCTCTTCCACCCGCTCGGGCAGCGGCACCAGGGTGCGGCGTTTCTGTTTGGGTAAGGTTCGCAGCCATTGCTCGAGCAGATTTGGAAATAGACCCGGCACCAGCCATTCCAGCGCCTCGCCGCTGATACCCCCGATCACCCCAGCGGGTATCTCCAGGGTCACGCCGTCGTCCGCATCACCCGGGGCAAAGCGGTATCGCAGGGTGATCCGCGCACCCGCCAACTCGAGCTCGGCGGGGAACGCCTCTTCTTCCAGGCCTGTAGGTGCGGTGCGCAACAGGTGATCGCGGGTCAGTAACAAGGCCTCAAGCTCGGCGGGTGTGGCCCGGCGCCCCCAGTTATGCAGGTCCTGACCTCGACAGACGTCGTCGGGCAGGCGCTGGGCATAAAATCGGTAAATCTCATCCTCGTCCACCAAGAGGTCCCGACGTCGGCCTTTTGCCTCGAGATCGAGCACCTCAGCGATGGTGCGCAGATTGGCTTGCAGGAAAGGAGGCGGTTTGGGGAGACGCCCCGCCACCAGACCCTCGCGCAGAAACAGATCGCGACAGCGCACCGGATCGATCCGCGCGTAGCTCACCGTCCGATTATCTGCGAGGCGCAGCCCGTAAAGCGTGACGCTCTTGCGAGCCTGAGCCTCTCCCCGCTGCAGACTCCAGAACGGTTCGGAGTAACGCACTTTCGCCAGGTGTTGCGCCTGGGCTTCGATCCAAGCCGGTTCAACCTGAGCGACCTGGCGGGCGAATACCCGGGAGGTTTCCACCACCTCGCCACTCACAATCCAGCGCGGCGAGCGCTGGGCAAGCCCGGAGGCTGGAAAGATTCGCACCTTCAGACCGCGCGGCCCGACAAAGTTACCGCGCTCGTCATGCTGGGCGATCAGACTCAAACTACCGGACAGAATAGACTCGTGGATCTGTTGATAGTTGGCCGGCGCGCTGTTTTCTTTGTAGCCTAGATCGCGGCAGGTCTGACGCAACTGCCTATGGGTCTCGCGCCACTCGCGGATACGCAACGGGTTGAGAAAGCGTTTGTGGCAGAGCTTGGCAAAAGCTCGGTTGGTCATTTCCTGCTTGCGCGCGGATAGCCATTCCCAGAGCTGCAGAAAACTCAAGAAGTCCGATTTCTCGTGGGTAAACTCGGCGTGAGACTGATCTGCGGAGCCCGCCTTCTGTAATGGTCGATCACGCGGATCCTGGATCGCGAGCGCTGCCGTGATGATCAACATTTCGCGCAACGCGCCCTGCCGATTCGCCTCGAACAACATGCGGCCCAGACGCGGATCGGTGGGCAGGCGTGCCATGCCGCGCCCAATCGGGGTGAGTTTACCCTCCTCCAGGGCCTGCAATTCGTTGAGCAGCAGGCGGGCGTCTTTGATCGCCCGCGGATCCGGCGGATCGATAAACGGAAAGCGCGCGATGTCGCCGAGATTGAACGCGAGCATCTGCAGCATGACCGCGGCGAGATTCACGCGCCGGATCTCGGGGTCGGTAAACTCCGGTCGCGACGCAAAGTCCTCTGCCGTAAACAAGCGATAACACACCCCCGGAGCGATCCGCCCGCAACGCCCCGTGCGCTGATTGGCACTGGCCTGAGAGACGGGTTCGATCGGCAATCTCTGCAGCTTGGAGCGATAGCTGTAGCGGCTGATCCGGGCCATCCCAGGATCGATGACGTAGCCGATATTCGGTACGGTGATCGATGTTTCCGCCACGTTGGTGGCGAGGATCACCCGCCGCAACCCACTGCCGCTCCTAAACACCTTCTGCTGTTCCGCAAACGACAGGCGCGCGTAAAGTGGCAGGATCTCCAGGCGTTGATCAAACGTGCGCCGCAGTTCCCTGGCCGCCTCAAAGATCTCGCGCTCACCTGAGAAGAACACCAGCACGTCGCGCGCCGGCCCCAACGGCTGCGCTTCGATTTCGGCGAGTACATCTACCACCGCATCCAACGGATTTTCGGGGATCTCCTGATAGCGCACGTCGACCGGAAACGTACGGCCGCCAACTTTGATGATCGGCGCGCCATCGAAGAATGCGGCAAACCGTTCGACATCGATCGTCGCGCTCGTCACGATCACCTTGAGGTCATCACGTCGAGCCAACAGGTTCTTCACGTAGCCGAGCAGAAAATCAATGTTGAGGCTGCGCTCGTGCGCCTCATCGATGATGATGACCTCATACTGGTCGAGGAATCGGTCGCGCCGAATCTCAGTCAGTAACAAGCCATCGGTGAGCACCTTGACCAGCGACGTATCCCTCACCTGGTCGCTGAAGCGCACCGCGTAGCCTACCTGATCTCCAAGCTCGGAGCCGGTCTCATCGGCGATCCGCTTGGCGACCGTGCGTGCCGCCAGGCGCCGCGGCTGGGTGTGCGCGATCTGTCCAGCGACCCCGAGGCCCGACTGCAGACACATCTTCGGCAGCTGGGTGGTTTTGCCCGAGCCAGTTTCCCCGGCCACTATGACCACCTGATTCGCCGCTAAGGCCTGTCGGATGTCCTCCGCCCGTTCCGCCAGTGGGAGTTCGGCTGGAATGTCGAGTTTGAGCGATGCGAGCCCCGTGGTGCGGGCCGTTCGCAGCTGGATGGAGGCATCTATGGCCGCTTGCAGTTCGCTCGCGGGTCGACCCTGACGTTGTTGACGGCGCAGGCGAAAAAAATCGCGACGCAGCAACGCATCGCGATCTAGCTGTAGGTCTTGATCTGGGTCGAGCTTGGCCACTGTTTCCACACTCGAGCGGTCCGGTACCCCGATCGGGGCGCAATTCAGGGTGGTTGGCGACCACCCGGTCCGGGTGCTACTTGGAGAGTTCGCCCATGCCTTCTTCGAGTCCGCGGATGGTCAGGGGGAACATCTTGCCACCCACCAGCTCCTGGGTCATGGTGACCGACGAAGAATACTCCCAGGTCTCCTGCGGGGTGGGATTCAACCAGACCAGCTTGTCATACAAGTTGGCGAAGCGTTCCATCCATGCCGCTCCTGGCTCCTCGTTCCAATGCTCAACGCTGCCGCCGGCGTGCGTGATCTCATAAGGCGCCATGGTGGCATCCCCAACAAAAACGCACTTGTAGTCGTGGGCATACTTGTTAAGAACTTCGAAAGTGGGTATGCGCTCGCTCATGCGGCGGCGGTTGTCCTTCCAGACCGATTCATAGATGAAGTTATGGAAGTAAAAACTCTCGAGGTGTTTAAACTCGGTGCGCGTCGCAGAAAACAGTTCCTCACAGATTTTCACGTGCGCATCCATCGAACCGCCGATATCAAGGAACAACAGCACCTTGACCGTGTTTTTGCGTTCGGGCCGCATCTTGATGTCGAGCATGCCGCCATTGTGTGCGGTCGAGCGGATGGTGTTATCCATATCCAGCTCTTCTTCCAGACCCGTACGCGCAAACTTGCGCAGGCGTCGCAGCGCCATTTTGATGTTGCGCGTGCCGAGCTCTACTGAGTCGTCGAGGTTCTTGTACTGCCGTTCGTCCCAGACCTTTTTAGCTTTCTTCTTCTTGCCCTTACCCAGACCACCCGGCCCGTCTTTGCCTTCGCGCTCAGCATCGCCTTCGTCGCCGTCCTTGCCTTCTTTACCCTCTTTCGCTTCCTTGGCCTCCGCCTCTTCTTTGGCTTTCTTAAATGCCTCGATGAGTTTTTCGAGACCGCCAAGCCCTTCGATCTGTTCCAGATCTTCTTTGCTCAGGGACTTCTCAAACTCGTGGCGCAACCACTCGTCCGGAATCAGCGATTCGAGCAGGCCGTGCAGATCTTCGAGACCCTTGAAGTAGGCGCTGAAAGCCCGATCGAACTTGTCATAGTTCTTCTCGTCTTTGACCATCGCCGTACGTGAAAACAGATAGAAGTCGTCGACGTTTGCGTACACCAGATGGTGCTGCAACCCGGCGAGCAGGTCCATCAACTCACGAATCGTGACCGGGACCTTGTACTTCCTCAGGGTCAGGAAGAAATTTATCAGCACGTTGTTACCCTCTGCTATCTCTGCGGTTCATAAAGGCCAGACGCTCGAGCAGGTGGACGTCCTGCTCGTTTTTAACCAGCGCCCCGTACAGCGGTGGGATGGCCTTGCTCTGGTCACGATTGGTCAGAATTTCGTCCGGAATATCGTCGGCCATTAACAGTTTCAGCCAATCGATCAGTTCCGATGTGGATGGCTTCTTCTTCAGCCCCGGCACTTTGCGCACATCGAAGAAAATCTCCATCGCTTCTTTCACCAGGTCCTGCTTCACCGACGGGAAATGCACGTCGACGATCTGCTGCATAGTTTCGCGATCCGGGAAGTTGATGTAGTGGAAGAAGCAGCGGCGCAGGAACGCGTCCGGCAGTTCTTTTTCGTTGTTAGAGGTGATGATGACAATCGGGCGCTGCTTGGCCTTCACCGTCTCGCTGAGCTCGTAAACAAAGAACTCCATGCGGTCAATTTCCTGCAACAGGTCGTTGGGGAATTCGATGTCCGCTTTGTCGATCTCATCGATCAACAATACCACCCGCTCGTCGGATTCAAACGCCTCCCAGAGCTTCCCCTTCTTAATGTAGTTGCGAATGTCTTTGACCCGCTCGTCACCCAGCTGGGAATCGCGCAGGCGCGATACGGCATCGTATTCATAGAGCCCGTTGATCGCCTTGGTCGAGGATTTGATGTGCCACTCGATGAGTTGCATACCCAACGATGCTGCCACCTGCTCTGCCAGCATGGTTTTGCCGGTGCCCGGCTCGCCTTTGATGAGCAAAGGACGCTCAAGCTTCACCGCCGCATCCACGGCCATACTCAGTTCGTCTGTCGAAATATATTCGTCGGTACTTTCAAATATCATTAATCTTGTTTTCCGCTCTGATTGGAGAGCCCACTCGAAGTGCGCTCAAACTGCAAACTAGCCGTGCAAGCTGATGCTGTTGATTTTGGATCAAGGCTAGACCCTGCCAAGCAAACCTCCCCTCCGGAGAGGCCACCCCCCTTACTTCGTGGTGCTACCCGTAAGCGTACACCGCACGCCTTGAGGCAACCCCCACATCATGCCACACCTTTTAAGGCGCATCACATGCGCGGTGATTTTCGGCTGGCACAAAGCGCTCTAGCTTAAAGAGGCCTCCTGCGCCACGCAAGCGGCAGTTGGCACGCGATCAGGAGGCTTTGGGGGCAGGTTCCAGCGCAATTTCCAGGGGCCGGGCGCGCAGCCAGAACCACAAGCCGGCACCGATCAGCAGCACGACGCAGGCCAGAGTGGCCGTGATCCAGATCGGCACCTGCAGATAGGCTGGCTCTGGTGGCAGCAGCACAACACCTGGCGATTCGCCACTGTTCTCAGGCAAAGCACCGGCGGGGGTATCTTCGGTTGCATCAAGCGTGTCCTGCGTGGCCTGCTCGACCGGCCGCACGGGGGTTTCTTCCACCACCCGGCCATCGACGTCAAAGCGCAGGATGTCCTCTTCTCCAACCATGGGCAGCGAGACCGTTACGGGTTTCGTTCTTAAAAAAAATCCCTCTGAACTCAGATAGTTACCAGATAATGTGAATCCAACCTCTAGAATTCCATCCATCTGCCCGAGGGAAATGTGATAGAGCCCGCCAGGCAGTTTGGTCGCCGGGATCAGCTTGCCAGGTTGTGGCGGCTTGCGCACTTTCGCCGCCGCTCGCACGGTCGTGAAGTCGACCTCCGCATGGTTAAAACTGAGCCAGGCATCCGCGGGCGTCGCCGCCTTCTGGGAGAGCGTCACCTGCAATGGGTTGCGCACCACAAACGGGTGGCTCACAAATCGGGTAAACGTCGGCGCGGCGAGCTCTACCTCCAGCACATGAGGTCCGTCGAGGAGGTTGATGAGGTAGATCTCATACCCACGTTCGGTACGATCGATGGGCATGAGACCGCGTTCCCGCGGCGTTTTGAGCCAGGCGCGCACATGTACCTGATCCAGAAAGCGTGGATGATCGACCAAGCGACCCTCATGATACAGGGTGAGGTGGGCACGGTTTTCTTCGCTGGGCACCAGCGGCGAGCGCAGACCGTCTACCTGCAGCCGGACCTCGCCCACCAACAGCACTTCTGCGGCATCGACATGCTCGAGCCGCCACCAGCCGCTCTGTGGTGACTGCAAGGTGACAATCTCTGCCATGTCGCCGACCACCCAGCGGCCGTTAGCGAGAAACGAAAGCCGATCTAAGCGCTTGCCGGAAGGCATTAGCAGCGCAGGTTCAGCGCCGCTGTCCTGCAGTGGCCAGGTAATGGTGACGCTGCTCGCACCCGGAGCGACCCGAAATCGGCCGGCTTCATCGATCGGGGCACGAATCGGCTGACGGGCATGATCGAGGATATCGGCCACCCCTTGACGCAACTGGGTCTTGTCCCGGGCGGTGACAAACAATCCTCCGCTGAGTTGGGTGAGCTGGCGCAGCATCTCGAAATCGGTATCGCGCGCCTGTTCTTCACCGGTGGCGATCACATGCACACGCACATCGCGAACGGCGATTTGCGGTCCGAGTTCGTTGAGGAGCGCGTTGCGGCCGGTTTCAGCAACATCGCTCGGTCCCCGCAAACCGCCATTGGAGAACAGCACGATCTGGGGGGCGGCGGTCGGATCGACCCGGTCCAAGTCCCAAAGTGCGGCGCGCAGGGCATTGTCCAGGCGGGCAAATTTGCCGCCCTTGCCCATGTTGCGCCCGTGGATGGCGGCCAGTTGTTTCCACATGCCGTCCACTTCGCTGTGAGCGACCATTTCTTCCACGTGGCGACTGTAGTACCAGAGACCAGCCCGACTTTGTTCAGGCAACAGCGCGGCGAGATGAGCGATACCCTTCTGCCGCAGCCCCGCCGCATCCTGGGCGTGGGCGACGGTGGAAACATCCGCCACCACGCGCAGATCCAGCGCGTGGACCTGTGCGGGCAGGTAACAGAGCCATAAAGCGAAGAAAAAAAACCGCACCACAAACATGACGACCAGAATCCATACGTCCAATCAAGAAATCTGCCTTAAGTGTAGTCGGTACTCGGCAGCTTAGCGGGCCGGTGAGACACTAACTGTGATCAGTCTTCGGCAGCACGTTCCAGTCGTTCCCGGGTGAAGCGCAGAATCGCGGCGGTGGCCAGGCAGAGTACCAGAACGCTGAGCAGCCCTAGTAACAACAGCCGGCCGCTCTGACCCGGGCTGCCAGAGGTCTGCAAAAACGCCTCGAACAGATACACCACCAGGGCGGGTGCCCAAAACTCCAATTGCGAAGGAATTGGGGCCGGGATCACAAACAACGCCATGACCAGCGCCACCAGCGTCGCGCGCAGCCACATTGGGCGCAGCCAGCGGGTGAGGCGCCACAGGCCAAACCCGCCGACGACGGCGGCGCCAGCGATGATCACCCACGCCCAGTCGTAGTCGGTCATGGTTAGACCGCTCCCATCGTTTGTTTAATCGTTATCTTGATGCGCATGGCTTAACGTCGCCAGTTTCCTGCCTTTTCTTGTTCTGGGCCGTGTTGTTCTGGACCGTACTGTTGTTCGTCCGCCGCGCGGAGGTCAGGTTTCCACCCACCGAATCAGCATGTCCTCATGTTCATCTTCGTGGATGTCCGCCACGTCCACCACCCGGCCGCGCACGGAAATTCCCGCGCTGTGGACACTCGTCGGATCCCCCGACACCAGGGGGTGCCAAGCTGCGAGCGGGCGGCCCTCCGCCAACGTCCGATAGGCACAACTGAGCGGTAGCCAGGCGAAGCTCGCGGCTCGCTCTGCATCCAGCGTCACGCAATCCGGTACCAGTTCGTGACGCTGCGGATAGCGGGTGCAGCGACACGCGTCCTGATCCAGCAACGAACACACCATCGCGGTGTAATGCACTTCGTCGGTATCCACGTCCTGCAACTTGATCAAACAACAGCGTGCGCAGCCATCGCACAGGGCTTCCCACTCGGCGTCGTTCATCTCCTCCAGGCACTTGTGGCGCCAAAAATCCTCCGAATCAAGGGGCGCTTGGGACATGATCCTGTCGCGGGGGCAATTGCAGATAAAAGCCCTGCGTCCGGAGCGCGCGCAGCACTTCGGCCGCATCTACCAGGGCGAGCTTGCGCTGCGCATCCAGTACAAAGTCGAGAAACGCTTCACCCTCCCCAAACTGCTGCCGCAAGGCTTCGGGCAGCGTGTCGAATTCTGCTCTGCGGGGCAGATACAGATAAGTCTCCGCACGCCGGGGGCTGCGATACACCATGACCTCGATCGGCTCGCACGGGGTTTCTTCATTCGGCGTCTGGTCCAGCTGGCTCATACCGATTGCGGCCCCGCTTCGAGAATGGCGCGGAATTGATCACCGACCAGACCACCACGCCAGGCCTGAAACGCCGTCGAAAGTTCGCCGTGATGCAGATAGTGGCGCAGGCATTGTTCGACTTCGCGTTTGCGGGCGAGCAGCTCAGGCGCAAACTGCAATTCGTGCGCCACGCCACGGGCGGCTTCCCGCAACAACTTGAGCATCGCCCCCTGTTGCGAGTTGAGCGGTCTGGGCAACGACGGCGGTGCCGGGAGCTGCTGCGCATCGGTATGCACGGCGAGCAACTGCTCGGCAAAGCGTTTGGCGATGCGACGAGGCAACGCATTGTTAACGTGGTTGATGCGCAACTCCCGCTGGGTCGCAAACTCCATCAGGTGATCATCCCATACCACTCTGTTGCGCGGAATGTCGGTGGCGCGCGCGGTTTCTTCGCGCCAGGCACACAAAGCCTGCAGCGTGGCGAGCTGTTGCGGTTGCAGGCGCCAGGCTTTCTTCACGTTTTGGTAGTAGACCTGCGGATCGGGTAGCGCATACCTGGCGCGCTCGTGCATGTCTGCTTGGAACCATTCCCAGCGACCATGCTCGCGCAACTGCGCTACAAGTCCATCGTAGAGTTGCAGCAGATAGACCACATCTTCCACCGCATAGGCGACCTGGGCTTCGGACAATGGGCGGGCCAGCCAATCCGAACGGGTCTCATGTTTGTCGAGGTGAATGTCGAGGTGCGCGGCGACCAGCCCCTGGTAACTGAGGCTGTAGTCCGGCGATATGAAGGCCTGGGCCAGCTGGGTGTCGAAAATATTCTCACCCACCACGCCCAGGTGATGATGAAACACTTCGAGGTCCTCCATGCAGGCATGCATGATCTTCACCGTGGCCGGGTTCTGCAGATATGCGCTGAACGGTCCCCAGGCGGTGATCGCCAGCGGGTCGATCAGGTCCACATGCCCCGGGGTTGCGATCTGGTAGAGCCCGGGTTTCGGGTAAAAGGTATCGGTCCGCAGAAACTCCGTATCGAGCGCGATCACATCCGGCCAACGGGCGACCGTGGAGGCCAGGCTGTCGTCGTCGCTAACCCAGTTAATGGATACTGCGTCGTCCGGATAACGCATGGGCCAGCGTCCCTCCATCGGTGTATTCAATTTCCCCCCCCAAAGGTACGCCGTGGGCGATACGTGAGATGCGCTCGATCTGCTCACCCAGGATCTGTACCAGGTAGTGCGCGGTAGCCTCCCCTTCCACCGTCGGATTGGTGGCGATAATCAGCTCATCCGGGTTCAGTTCCTCGACCCGTTGTTGCAGCAAATCCAGGCCGAGCTGCTCAGGTCCCAGCCCATCGAGGGGCGAGAGCCGACCGTTGAGGACAAAGTACCGCCCGCGATAGCCACCCGCTTGCTCGAAGGCCAACACGTCCGCCGGCGACTCGACCACACAGAGCAACTTGTCATCCCGGCGCGGATCACTGCACAGGCCACACACCGGCTGCTCGGTCAGATTACGGCAGCTGCTGCATAAGGTCACCCGCTCCATCGCATCGTGCAGCGCTCCAGCCAGACTGCGCCCGGCGTCCCGCTCGCGTTGCAACAGATGCAGCGTCATGCGCTGGGCAGACTTGGGGCCAACGCCGGGTAGCACCTGCAGTGCCTGGATCAGCGTCTCGATCGCGGACATCAGTTCCCTAAACCAAAAGGAAGATTGATGCCGCCGGTGAGCTCCGACATCTTTTCCGCTTGGGTTTTCTCCACCCGGCGCACACAGTCATTACAGGCTGCGGCGATCAAATCTTCGAGCACGGCTTTGTCTTCGCCGAGCAGGCTGGGATCGATGTCGACCCGTTTGACCTCGTGCCGGCAATTCATCACCACCTTCACCATGCCAGCACCGCTCTCGCCCTGGACCTCAATCTTCGCCATTTCTTCCTGGGCCGATTGCAGACGCGATTGCATCTCCTGGGCCTGTTTCATGATGTCGCCTAAACCTTTCATGATTTCTTTCTCTTGCTGGTCTTTATTGAAGTGTGATCAACCCGAGGATGTTATGAGAGCGGTCGCACCTGTTGTATCTGCCCATCGAATTCGGCGAGAAGGTTCTTGACCGTCGAATCCGACTCGATCGCTTGCTCCGCCATATCCTGGCGCTCGCGCGCCTCCCGGGCGCGGATCTGCGCTGGCGTTTCCCAGGCCGGATGACCCACCTCAAAAACAAGTTTGGCCACGCGGGTTCCATCCTGGGTGCCCGCTTCCAGCAGCGCCCGTTCGAGCGTCTGGGTCTGTGCATCGGACAACAGGGTATCGTGGCTGGCATCCAGCAACAGCCGCAGGCAGCCATCTTGCAGCGAGAGCATCACACTGTGGTCGGCGATCATCTTGGTCACGCCCGCTATGCGCATGTCATCCACCAATTCGCGCCATTGCTGTGCGCGACCATGGTCTTCCTCCGCCGGCACCGGCGTCGCCACTGCTTGCTCAACCACGCTCGTCGTTTTATCCACCGCTTCTGCTGGGGCGACATCGGCCTTGGCCAGCGGGGGCGCGGACGGTACCCCCGCAGGTGGGGTTGCCGATCGCGACCGAGCCTCCGGCGCGCTCGCCGGATTACCGACCGCTTGCTGGATGGCCGCACCGCCAGAGGCCGAGGTCGATGCTCCAGGGCTTTCGGTACGGGCTGGCACACTCGACGCCTGCGGCGCAAACGCCAGCATGCGCAGTAGGGTCATCTCGAAACCCGTGCGCGGCTCTGGCGCGAGCGCAAGATCGCGATGGCCGAGCAACGCAATCTGATAATACAGCTGCAGTTCTTCGGCCCCGAAACCGTAGCGTTCGTCCTGGGCACCGTTGGCACCTTTTTCGGCCCCGCGCAAAGAGACGCCGACGGCCATTTCATGGAACGCCTCTAACAAATTAGACAACACATAGCCGAAGTCGGCGTTGCGCTCCGCCAGTTCGGCGCTGTGCTGCATCAGCGTCTGCGTCGCACCGTCGCGCAGCGCTTCGAGCAGCGCCTCAACCTCGTTGCGCGCGACCGCACCGAGCATCTGCACCACATCCGCCTGTTGCACACTGCCCTGACCATATGCGATCGCTTGGTCGGTCAGACTCAGGGCATCGCGCATGCTGCCGGCAGCGTTGCGGCCGATGACCTCCAGCGCGCCCGCTTCGAACGGGATCGCTTCAGCGCTGAGCACGTCGCTCAGGTAGTTGGCGATATGATCCCGAGACAGATTCTTGAGCTGAAATTGCAGGCAGCGGGACAGCACGGTGACCGGCACTTTCTTCGGGTCGGTAGTGGCGAGCAGAAATTTGACGTGCTCTGGCGGCTCCTCCAGCGTCTTCAGCAAGGCGTTGAAACTGGCCGCAGAGAGCATGTGCACCTCGTCGATCAGATAGACCTTATAGCGGCCGCGACTGGGCAGATACTGTGCGTTGTCGAGCAGATCCCGGGTATCGTCCACTCCGGTGCGCGACGCGGCATCTACTTCGATGAGATCCACAAAGCGATTTTCTTTCACCTCGATACAGATCGAACAAACTCCGCAGGGAGTGCTGCTCACCCCGGCCTCACAATTGAGCGACTTGGCGAGGATACGCGCGATGGTAGTCTTACCCACCCCGCGGGTGCCGGTGAACAAATAGGCGTGATGCACGCGGCCGGTGTCCAGCGCGTGGGTCAGCGCGCGCACGACGTGATCCTGGCCGATCAGCTCAGAAAATACTGCAGGCCGCAACTTGCGCGCTAACACTTGATAACTCATGGGCGCTATTCTAGCAGCAGCTTAAGCCCCAGGCGTTAAAAAAGTATGCATTGGCTCAATCGTGGCGAATCCGCGCCCGGCTTCCAGGTGATCGGCCATCGAGGTGCGGCGGGACTCGCGCCAGAAAATACGCTCACCAGTTTTCGTACGGCGATCGCGCTCGGTTGTCCGATGCTGGAACTCGACGTCCACGTGGTACACGACCGCCGGGGCACCGCACACCTCTGTGTGATCCACGACTTTACGCTGCAACGCACCACCGATGGCAACGGCCGGGTCAGCGATGCGACGCTCGCCGGGATTAAGGCGCTGCATTCCCAGGGTGAGGCGGTGCCGTTTCTTCCGGATGTGCTGGAACTGTTGCGGTCTCACCCTGAAGTGGCGCTCAACATCGAGCTGAAGGGCGTAGGCACAGGCGCGGTCCTGGCCGCGTTACTGGCCGAGCTTGAGCACCCGTCGGGGTTGCTGGTTTCGTCTTTTGTGCTGGGGGAACTCGAGGCTTTTCGCGCGGCCAACCGCAGCACCGCCTTGGCAGTGCTGCTCGAACGCTGGCGGCCGGACTGGTCGCATCTGGCCGATGCGTTGGATGCGCGGGCGGTCAACTTGAGCAATCGGATCGTGACCCAACCGCGCGTACGCGATGTGGTCGCAAGTGGTCGTGAGGTCTATGTGTATACGGTGAATCGCAAGCAGCGCGCCGCGAAGTTGCGGGATTGGGGGGTGCAGGGGATATTCACCGACCGGCCGGACCGGATGCGTCCGTTGATTTTCAGCCGGGCCGATCGGTAAGGGAAAGTGAGGGATCAGCAGCGCAGATCAGCCGTGGCGCTGCAGTTGATCGATCTCCTTGGCGAGTTGGTATTTCTCGTCGGTCACAATCGCCTCGAGGGTTTCGATGCGCGCCCGAAGGCTGTCCACTTCCGCTGCCAGGTCGTCGTCCAACTCACCTCGAGCTGCCTCCTTGGCGCGCAGCTTCTGGTGGTTGGCATACAGACCACCGGCTATCGAGATGGCCACGATGATCGTCGCAAAAGTGAAGATTACGAGTAGAAAATCCATCTAAGCTCCTGTTAATTATATCTTTATCTGCTTCTCAATCGGCTGGGAACCGACCGGGAAAACGGCGCTTTGCACATCCTCGAAACGTGCCACGCTGCCACGCCCACGCAACTCCTGGTGCAGATAAGGACTGCCCTTATAGCGCACCTGAGCATCGCCATCCATCTGTACGTCGAGCAGTTCATCCACCCACAGTTCCACCGAAGCATGTCCGCGCACCGCGAGGTGACCCGTGCTGCTGGACAGCGCAGAGGCACGATAAACCCCCGCATCGGATAGCGCCACTACCTGACGCTCGACCCGACCACTCACTTCGATGGCGGACTCGCCAGTGGCCGTGATCAGGAGCTCGGTCGCGTCCAGCGCCGTGAGGATCATCCTGGTCGTACGGTGGCTCTCCAGACTGAGATACTCGCTTGCCAGGCGCTGTGCAACCACCCGCCAGCCACCATCGGTGTAGAGCTCTCGCAGGTCCACGACACCGATCGTCAGATCGACCAGCGAATCAGCGCTGTACACATAGAGTACGCGATCGACCACTTCCAGTTCGACCGCACCCGCACAGTCCTGCACTTGGACCTGGGCGTGATGCCGGTCGTCTTGCACGATGCGGACACTGCCCGCGCCGTGTAACTGCACGGCCGTGTAAGCGGGAAGATCGTACGCACAATTGGTCGCCATGGGTGTCGCAGTACCCGCATTGCCTGCGACTACCAGCAAACCTAACATAACGACAAACGCCCCCACCTGCATGTCAAGCTCCTTTTTGCATTTTGTTGAGTTCGCGATGCAATTCGTACTGGTCCGAAGTAACAAAGCCCTCGATCCTGCGCAGACGCAATTCGGCTTGCTTCAGGTCTAACAACGTGTGTCGCAGCGATCGGCCCGGACGGTAGTCTTCCGGCGGCGGTAGCTGCGTTTCCGCGGCGGCGGCCTGTCTGGCAGACGCGCGCGCGCGACGGCCACGCTTTTTGCGGCGGCCACCCTTGCGGGCCTTACGATCGGCTTTATCGGGTGTATCCATAACAAAATACGCCACGAAGTATGCGGGGATGACCACCGCGGGAAAGAACAATGCACCGGTCAGAGCGCCCATGCGGACAACCCAGGCTTCCGTATCGAAGTAGTTGGCTAGCCCGGCACAGACGCCTGCCACCTTTTCGTTTTCCGTATCTCGCAGCAGGCGCGAACTGACCGGCGCTTCCTGCAGATCCTCCGGTTCGAAGCGGCGCCGATGCTGTCGCCGATGCTTGCGCTGCTCAGCCTGCGCCACGACCTCTTCGTCATCGTCCACCGCGTTGCGCATGCGAATCTCGGCCTCTATGCGCTTGCTGGTGTCGTCGATGATTTTGGTTGCGCGCTGGGACAGCTGATCGGTGGTCGCGCCGACAAGCTCCTGCACGGCCGACTCAAGCCGCGTCATCGCATCGGTGAAATCGGTGTCGCGTTGTTGGCCACGTTGGCCTCCTGCACGCGAACTGTTTTGCTCCTGGTTGTTCAAGTTAACCCCTATTGATCAGAATTTGTGATGTGCGTTACGGGTCCTGATTCTTGCGCCAGTCTGGCGTTTGTGCGTCGAGAATGGCTTCCAGGGTATCGATGCGATCCAGCATCTGTTCCGCCTGCAGACTCAACGCTTCCAGCTCAGCGCGTTCCGTTTCGCTCAGGGCCGTACGATCACGCTCCCTACTCTTGTAATGCATCCATAACCACGCGGGCGCCACGACCAGCATAAACAGAACCGTGGGCACGAAGAACGCTACGACAAGACCGTCCATGTCGTCTCCTTAAGCGTTGTGTGACGCGTTACTTTCACCACCGGTGGTCTCACCACCGTTGTTGTCGGCCATCCGGGCCTTGAGCTCGTCGAGCTGCGCATCGAGGTTCTCATCGTTTTCCAGATCTGCGATTTCTTCCGCGAGCGTCTTCTGACCCATGTCGTAGGACTCGATCTGACCCTCGAGGTCGTCCATCTTGCGCTCGTACAGTTCAAAGCGCGCCATGGCATCGTCGATGTTGTGGTCCGAGAGCGTACGACGCACACCGAGGCGAGACTGCGCCGCCTTGCCGCGTACGATGATGGCGTTCTGCCGCGCTTTAGCATCCTTGATCTTCGCCTGCAGGGCGCTGATGTCCTCGTTGAGTTTGCCGAGGGTGGTCTCCAGGATCTCCAGCTCTTCGGTCAACACGGTGACGGACTCCAACACTTTGTTGGCTTCACCAAGCGCGCCTTTGGCCAGATCATCGCGACCCTTTCGCACTGCCGTTTCGGCTTTCTGCTGCCAATCCTGGGCCTGCTCAGCATGCCAATCACGGCGACGTTCCAGCTCTTTGCGGTCGGCGATGGCGCGGGCGGAAGTCGAGCGAACTTCAACCAATGCTTCTTCCATTTCCTGGATGATCAGGCGCACCATCTTCTCCGGGTCCTCAGCCTTATCCAGCAGGGCATTGAGGTTGGAGTTGATGATGTCGGTCATGCGAGAAAAGATACTCATCTTGGGTTATGCCTCCATTAAGGACAGTCTTGAGTTCCGTGCTATTGCACTTACGATGACTACGTTACAGGAAGTGTGCCAACCCAGATGGGTCATATAACTTATTGATTTAATTGATATTTAAATTTCGACCGATTTTTTGGCGAAAAGCGCTATAGTTTGTTTCACCACAATTTGGTCAGAATGCTAATGCGCCCCGACAACGAACGTATGGTGGGTGAATCCCCCGCTTTTCTGCGCGTGCTTGAGCAGGTATCGCTGGTGGCTCCGCTGGAGAAACCGGTCCTGATCGTCGGCGAACGCGGCACCGGCAAAGAGCTGATCGCCGCTCGTCTGCACTTTCTGTCGAACCGCTGGGAAGCGGAATATGTCAAAATGAACTGCGCCGCCATCTCCGAAACGTTACTCGAAACCGAACTCTTCGGCCATGAAGCCGGGGCCTTCACCGGGGCGACCAAAACCCATCGCGGCCGCTTCGAACGCGCGCATGGCGGCACCTTGTTTATGGACGAACTGGCCACCACCTCACCGCTGGTCCAGGAGAAGCTCCTGCGGGTGATCGAGTACGGCGAGTTCGAGCGCGTCGGTGGCAATAAGACCCTGAACTGCGACGTACGCTTGATCGCGGCCACCAATGAAGACCTGCCCGCATTGGCTCACGCCAACAGGTTCCGAGCCGACCTCCTGGACCGCCTGGCGTTCGACGTCATCACCCTGCCGCCATTGCGCGCCCGGGAAGAGGACATACCCCTGCTGGCAGAGTACTTTGCCATCAACATGGCAAAACAGCTGAACCGGGAATTCTTCGGCGGCTTCACGCCCGAGGTGCTCGAGCAACTTGCCGACTATGCCTGGCCGGGTAACGTGCGCGAGTTAAAAAACGTCGTCGAGCGGTGCGTCTACCGCACCGAGCCCGAGGACCTGGTCAGTGACATCCTGTTCGACCCATTCGACTCCCCCTTCCGTCCCGGCGAACGCGTAAGCAACGCGGCGCAAACGGAGCCCGCCGTGAACCAAGCGACGCTGCCCCTGGATCTCAAAGCCCACGTCGCCGATTACGAGGTGGAGATCATCGAACGCGCTATGGAAGAAGCTAAACACAACCAAAGAAAGGCCGCAGAGATGCTGGGTCTGACCTACCACCAGTTTCGCGGCTACTTGAAGAAGTATGATCTGGTGGGTGCGGCTGCGGCGGAGGGTGCGGCGGCAAAGTAACTGCGGAAAAGGAGGGATTACAGAATTGGCGCTATTCGCGCCAATTCTGCCCTTTGGGCTGCGCGCGGCGCATGGCGCCGTGCTCGTTTTCTACGCTCCCTAAAGGTCGCTTCGAATCGAATAGCGCACTTCGTGCGCTTTAGGGTTCGAACCAAGACCGCCCACTGCGCCAATAAAAAGGGAGCCCATTTGGGGCTCCCTTTTTATTGGCGGAGAGGGAGGGATTCGAACCCTCGATAGGGGTTACCTATACTCCCTTAGCAGGGGAGCGCCTTCGACCACTCGGCCACCTCTCCGTGGGAGCGCATTGTACAACCTTGCTGCTTTGAGACCAGCACCACGATGACTTTTTTTGTGGGTCTCAGCTAAGCGGCGGTTGGGTGGCCGATCTGCACAACTCTGGTGAAAGAACCTCCTTATTCAAAACAGACTCATGTAGGGTCGCCCGCGCAGAGTTTATGCGGCTATCGCAGCCAGCCTTTTATGCGGCAACGCAACCGGGCTTGAAACTGAATCTCAACGTGAAGATATCGCCATGACAGACTGCGTTTACCTACGGTATCGCTCTAACGAACCCGAAAGTTCTTTCCCGAGTCTGGCGACATCGTTGCAAGGTAACGCCAGCCTGGCGTGACACCGAGTGCCACAAATCACACGGTCACTGCGATCGCGGCTTCCCGGGTCGATAAGCACCTAACGCGGTACCGAGGCCAGACCCAAGATGCTGCTGTCTATGTGCAGGTGTGTACGCGCGTGTTGCCACAGCGCGAAGTTCCAGACAAAGATACTAAAACAGGTGGCGAGCGCCGCACCCACCGCACCCATGCTCGGTACGAGCGCAGTATTAGCCAACAGATTCACCGCTACGGCAAACCAGAGCAGCCGTACGGAAGCTTGTTCTTGTTGCGCGACAAGCAATAGAGCCCCCACCGGCCCGAAACCGGCGTTGATGAGCGCTCCAACGATGAGTATCACCATCGGCAAATACGCCGCACTGTACCGGGCGCCGAAGAACCACTCGATCACAAACTCTCCAAACGCGACAAAAAGAACGCAGGCAACGCCCGCACCGCAGAAGCTCCAACGCGCGGCG
>JBCCHL010000061.1:0-23428 GCA_039028775.1 Pseudomonadota bacterium
ATGAAGGTGCTCTCAACGTTTTTTGGGTTTGTGCCTCTTGCGTGATTGATGTAGATCAGGAACTCCGTTGTACATGGTAGCTCGTCGGGCTCATAACCCGAAGGTCGTGGGTTCAAATCCTGCCCCCGCTACCAATCGAAACCTGCCCAAGGTCTCCTTGGGCAGGTTCCTTCTTTTGTTCCCCGTTGCTGTGTTCCCCGTTAATACTGAAGAGTCATGAGTGAGCGCCGGTACGCTTTGCGGTTGCACTTTGATCACACACTTTCTTAAGGCGCTTGAGTTGCGCTGACACTGCAGTGCGCGGTCATTCCACTTGTCTTGTGTTTGATCAGTCGGAGTACGGATATGTTCCTGGTTCGAATGTTCTTAACCCTGGGGTTCGGGATTGCGTTGGCGTGGCCTACGGTCACTCTCGCGATGGCTGACGCGGCGCGCTCGACGGTGGCGCAACGCTCGCCGCAGACGTTGCCTGAGACCGGACAAAGCGCCGCGCAGATCGAAGAGGTGGTGGTCGTTTCGAGTCGTTTACCCGCCGCCACCCGTGCCGCGGTGGTGGGCATCGATCGTGCCCAGATCGCCAGTATTCAGAGCGGCTCGCTCGTGGACCTGCTCCGCCGCCTCGGTGGCGCCAACGGGTACGAGGCGGGCGGGATTGGCGGCGAAAGCGAGGTTTTTCTGCGCGGTGCAGATGCCAACTTTGCGACGATCCTGATCGATGGTGTGGTGGCCAACGATGTCACCGACGCCCGTGGTGGTGCGGTCGATCTCGGTGCCATCGCGCTGCATGAGATTGAGCGCATCGATATGGTCCAGGGACCGTCGACGGTCTTGCACGGCGCCGGGGGTCTGGGTGGCGTGATTGCGATCACCACTGTGCCCCGGGTGCAGGACGATGTGGGTGGCTCGGTTGCCATCGATGCCGGCAGTGATGATTTCTGGCGCGCCGGTCTGCAACTGGCGGCCCCGGTCGGCCGAGGTCAGGGCTCTGTCGCCATCAACTCCATCGACGTTGGCGCACCCACGCCAGGGGTCATGCGGACGGGCACCAGCGTCTCTGCGGCGTATCGCCAGAATTATGCTGCGGGCGGTGAGTTCCGCCTGCATGTGCGGGGGCACGAGCAGGAGCGAGAGGGTTTCCCCATCGCGAGTGGTGGTCCGCGAGGCGCCGTGGTGCGGGAAGTCGAGCGCAGCGATGCGGAACAGATCGGCTTCGGAGCAAGCATTAAGCACCCCTGGTCCAGCGGCGTCCTGCATGCCAACCTCGCGTACTTCGAACGCGAGGAGACGTTGCTCACGCCCGCGATTGCCCCCGGCGCGTTTCAGGGGATCCCTGCATCCCAGCGCACCTCACAGTTCGATCGATTGGCGTTCAGCGTCTATAGCTCCGTCGACGTACGCGATTGGTTGCAGATCAGCGCGGGCGGCGAGTTCCGCACCGAGGACGGCGATACGGAGGGGGGTCTGGACTTCGGTTTTTTCACGCTGCCGACCGACTTTGACGAGCAGCGCGATACGCGCGCCGCTTTCGCCGAGTTGGCCTTGGATGTGGCTCCGGGTTGGGTGGCGCAGGTTGCGCTGCGGCATGATGATCGCAGCGATGTAGGTGTCGGAAGTAATGCCCGTGTGCAGCTGCGTTATGCACCCGACGACACCGCCTGGGGGTTCGATCTGAGTTATGCGGATGGCAGCAAGGCGCCTAGCTTCTATGCTCTGGGTGACCCTCTGGTCGGTAATCCGTCCCTCGCGGAAGAAGACAATCGGGGCTTCGAAGCACGTGTGCGCTGGCAACCTTCCACGCGACTGCAAATGCAGCTGAGCGCCTATCGTTACGAATATGAAGGTCTGATCGATTTTGACTTTGCGACCTTTGCGCTGGTTAATCGCGGCGAAATCGACAGCCGTGGAATTCAGCTGCGCGTGAATGGCGCGCTCAACCCGCAACTGCGCTGGCGTTTCGAGGGTGACCTGGTCGATTACGATGGTGCCACACGACTCCTGCACCGTCCCGAGCGCTCCGCGCAATTGTCTGTTTTCTGGGAGCCTCGCGAGGCTTGGCAGCTGGTACTCAGCAACCGTTACGTCGGTGCGCGGGCGTCCAGTTCCATTCCCGATGGCATGGTGCAACTGGACGGCCATGTGCGCACGGATTTAGCGTTGAGCCACAGGTTGAGCCGCGAACTGCAGCTGCGCTTGAGTGTCGACAATCTGCTCGATGTGCCGATCGAACCAGTCGCCGGTTTTCGGGATGGCGGTACCCATGTGCGCCTCGGTTTGTCGCGGCGTTTTTAATCCGCGCAGCGGCGAATTTCCCGCTCTCGAGAATCCGCTCAACTAGTTTGCCAACCCAAAATTGCTCTGCTATAGTTCGCGCCCTTAAAAAAGCCCCTGTTGTTGGGGCTTTTTAGTACGGGCCGCAGTGTGCGGTTCGATGGGATTGGCCAGGTGCTGATGCCATCGCCAACGCACCCGCATTGCAAGCTTTGTCCCTGTCATGAGGGATCGGGTCGGGCGGGTGAGCGTGTACAAACTGTATCGCACATGAGTTGGGCTATAGGCCCTTTTTTTGTGCCACAAATAAACGAAAGAACGCGAAACCATCATGTAAAAGCGATCCACGATAATTTAGCTGACGAAGGTTAACTCGTTGAATAGAAAGGAAAAACAAGTTGCTGAACTGATTAGCCCAACGATTGATTCGTTAGGTTGTCAGCTATGGGGTGTGGAATATCTGAGCCAGGGCAAACACACGAAGTTGCGGGTTTATATAGAACGTGAAGATGGGGTGAGCGTTGATCACTGTGCTGAAGTCAGCCGCCACGTCAGCGACCTGCTGGACGTGGAGGAGTTCAGCTCCGCCGCCTATACCCTCGAAGTTTCGTCCCCCGGTATGGATCGCATCTTGTTCGAAGAGGCGCACTATCAGGACAGCGTCGGTGAGATGGTGGAGATTCGTTTGAACTTTGCGTTTGAAGGCAGGAAAAAGTTCACCGGGGTGCTGACCCAGGTCGAGGATGCCACGGCGGTGGTGCAGATAGAACAAGAAGAATATTTGTTGCCCATGGAGAACATCCAGCGGGCGCGAATCGTTCCTCAGTTTACGTAGGCTAAAACGGCAGGATAAGGCGTAAGGAATGTCGAAAGAAATTCTCCTGGTAGTTGAATCGGTCTCCCACGAAAAGGGTGTGCCGAAGGACGTCATCTTCGAGGCGATCGAGTCCGCGATGGCGATAGCGACCAAGAAAAAGTATGGCGAAGACGCTGAGTTTCGCGTTGCGATCGATCGTGAGAGCGGCGAGTACGATACGTTCCGCACCTGGAAGGTGGTCAACTACGAAGACGAAGAAGAGCCGAACATCGAATCGATGTACAGCGTTGAAGAAGCGCAGGAGATCAAGCCCGGTGCAGTGCTCGGCGATATGTTGGAAGAGCAGGTCGAGTCGGTCGAGTTTGGGCGTATAGCTGCCCAGACCGCGAAGCAGGTGATCGTGCAAAAAGTGCGCGAAGCGGAACGCGCGCAGGTGATTGAAGCGTATCTGCCGCGCATGCACGAACTGATCAGCGCAACGGTCAAGAAGCTGGGCCGCGACAGCGTGATTGTCGACCTCGGCAACAATGCTGAGGGGATTCTCACCCGTGAACACCTGATCCCGCGCGAGACTTTCCGGGTCGGCGATCGTTTGCGGGCACTGCTGGTGGAGATACGTCCCGAAAACCGCGGACCACAGTTGATCCTGTCCCGCACCGCCCCGCAGATGTTGATCGAGCTGTTCAAGGTTGAGGTGCCGGAGATCTCCGAAGACGTGATCGAAATCCGTGGCGCCGCCCGGGACCCAGGCTCGCGGGCCAAGATTGCGGTCAAGACCAATGACGGACGCATCGATCCTGTTGGTGCGTGTGTGGGTATGCGCGGCTCGCGCGTACAAGCCGTATCCGGCGAACTCGCCGGGGAACGGATCGACATTGTGCTGTGGGACGATAATCCGGCCCAGTTGACCATCAACGCGATGGCGCCGGCTGAGGTGGCCTCGATCGTACTGGACGAAGAGACCCATTCCATGGACATTGCGGTCACAGAGGAGAACCTCGCCCAAGCGATTGGGCGCGGTGGGCAGAACGTGCGTCTCGCCAGTGACCTGTGCGGCTGGTCGCTCAACATCATGACCGAAGAGGAAGCGGCGCAGAAGCAGGAAGAAGAATCTGCGCGCTTTATGCAGGAGTTCATGGATGCGTTGGCCGTGGACGAAGACGTGGCCGGCGTGCTGGTCGAGGAAGGTTTCTCGACCCTGGAAGAAGTGGCGTACGTACCGATAGAAGAGATGATGGCCATCGAAGGATTCGATGAGGAGATTGTCGAAGAACTCCGCAACCGCGCGAAGGACGCGTTGTTGACCAAGGCGATCGCCAGCGAAGAGGCGTTGGGTGATAACCAGCCGGCGGATGACCTGCTGAACATGGAGGGCATGACCCGGGAGTTGGCGTTCAAGCTTGCGTCCAATGAGGTTATCACGATGGACGATCTCGCCGAGTTGTCCGTGCCCGAGGTGCTCGATATCGACGAAGACATTGACGAAGAGACAGCCGGCGCGCTGATATTGAAAGCTCGTGAGCCGTGGTTTGCGGACGAGGCTGAAGACGAGGAGGAAACCCAGTAGGTCGAAGGACGTTTAAGCGACCTCTGGAGGAGTTTACATGGCAGAAGTAACAGTAAAACAGTTAGCCGAGACGGTGGGTGCATCGGTCGAGCGCTTGTTAAAGCAAATGCAGGATGCCGGTCTGCCGCATAAATCTGCGGACGAGATTGTCACCGAGGAGCAGAAGCGCACGCTGCTGGATTCGCTCAAGCGCAGCCACGGCGACACCGCGGAAGCGCCCAAGAAAATCACGCTCAAGCGCAAGAGCAGTTCTACGCTCAAGGCGGGCCAGGGCAATTCCGGTCGCAACGTCACCGTGGAGGTGCGGCGTAAGAAAACTTATGCCCGGCGCGCGGAAGAAACGGCCACGCCGGAGCCGGCAGCGCAAGCGGAAGCAGGGCCGACCCAGGCTGAGCTTGAAGCGGCGCGTATCCGCGAAGAAGAACAGGCCCGTGTAGAAGCCGAAGAGGTGGCGCGTCAGGAAGAGGCCGACCGCAAAGCCGAGGCGGAACGCAAGGCGGAAGAAGAGCGCCTTGCTGCAGAGGCGGCCAAGCAGCGTGAAGACGAGGAGCGCCAGACGGCGACCCAAGCGGCAACACCCGCCGCGCAGGATGCCAAAGAGGCTGGCAAGCCGATGTCCGCCGCCGACGTTCAAGCCCAGGCGCAGTCCGAGCAGAAAGCCGGCAAACGCGGTAAAGGTCGGGACAAAGAACGCGGTGACGATTTTGGCGGCGGCAACAAAGGCGGTGGCCGGCGTCGCGAACTGTCGCTCAAATCCGATCGGCGCTCCAAGCGTCGTCAGCCCGCAAAACAGGCGGCTCTGCACGTTGAGCAGCAGGGTGGTGAATTCAAGCCCACGGAGTTTATTTCCCGCGAGGTCGAGATTGGTGATTTGACCTCGGTCGGTGACCTGGCCGCAGGGATGGCCATCAAGGCGGGTGAGGTCATCAAAGTCCTGATGGGTATGGGCGTGATGGCCACCATCAACCAGACCCTCGACCAGGACACCGCCACGCTGGTGGTCGAAGAATTGGGCCACCGGGTTAAGATCGTTAGCGAAGACGCGCTCGAAGAACAGCACGTCGCCTCGTTGCAGATCGAGGGCGAGACCAGTTCCCGCGCGCCTGTCGTGACGGTGATGGGGCACGTCGACCACGGCAAGACCTCGTTGCTCGACTACATCCGCGAGGCGCGGGTGACCAGCGGTGAGGCTGGTGGGATCACCCAGCACATTGGCGCCTACAGCGTTGCGGTGGGCGAGTCGGAGATCACGTTTATTGACACGCCGGGCCACGCAGCATTTACAGCCATGCGCGCGCGCGGTGCCAAGGTGACGGATATCGTTATCCTTGTGGTTGCGGCCGACGATGGTGTCATGCCGCAGACCGAAGAGGCTATCCAGCATGCGCGGGCTGCCGAAGTACCGATCATCGTCGCGATCAACAAGATCGATCTCGAGAGTGCGGACCCCGATCGGGTGACCAATGAGCTGGCGGCGAAAGAAGTCGTTCCGGAGGATTGGGGTGGCGATACGCAGTTTATCAAGGTGTCGGCACACTCCGGCGAAGGTACCGACTCGCTGCTCGAGGCGATCACCCTGCAGGCTGAGATCATGGAGCTGGGCGCGATCGCCGATGCACCGGGACAGGGTGTGGTGATCGAATCACGCCTGGATCGCGGACGCGGCCCGGTGGCGACGATTCTGGTCCAGAACGGCACCCTTCGACAGGGTGACATCATCATCGCCGGCGAGTTTTACGGCCGTGTACGCGCCATGCTCGACGACCAGGGGCAAAACAGCAAGGAGGCGGGGCCATCGCAGCCAGTAGAGGTGCTCGGCCTGAACGGCACGCCCAATGCAGGAGACGACTTCTCGGTCAGTGCCGATGAGCGCTCCGCGCGTGAATTGGCGGAGTTCCGCAGCGACAAGAGCCAGGAGCATCGTCAGGCAATGCAGCAAGCGGCGAAGCTGGAGAACATGTTTGCCAACATGTCAGAAGGCGAGAAGCGCATCCTCAAGGTTGTGGTCAAAGCCGATGTGCGGGGCAGCCTGGAGGCCATCGTGCAGGCGCTTGGCGATCTCGGCAATGATGAGGTGGGTGTGCAGGTGCTAGGCTCGGGCGTCGGCGGTATCTCAGTTTCGGATGCCACCATGGCGGTCACCTACGGAGCTGTCGTGTTTGGTTTCAATGTGCGTGCTGACAAGGCGGCCAAAACACAGCTCGAGCGTGAGGGTGTGGACCTGCGCTACTACAGCGTCATCTACGAGCTGCTCGACGATGTCAAAGCTGTGTTGTCCGGCATGTTAACCCCAGAAGTACGCGAAGAGATTGTAGGGATCGCCGAGGTACGCGATGTCTTCCGCTCGCCGCGGTTTGGCGCCATCGCCGGCTGCATGGTTACCGAGGGCACGGTCTATCGGAACAAGCCGATACGCGTGCTGCGCGACAATGTCGTGATCTATGAAGGCGAGCTGGAATCTCTGCGGCGCTTTAAAGACGATGTGAACGACGTCCGCTCGGGGACCGAATGTGGTATCGGTGTGCGCAACTATAATGACGTACGCGCGGGCGATCAGATCGAAGTGTTCGACGCCAAAGAAGTGGCGCGGCAGCTCTAGGTCGAGCGATGTCCAGAGATCTGAAAGTTGGTGACTTCATTCGTGACGAGCTCGCGCAGGTCATCCAACAGGAAGTGCGCGATCCGCGGGTCGGCTCTCTGGTAAGTGTGAACGATGTGCGGGTCAGCAAAGATCTGTCCTATGCGGAGGTCTACGTATCTTCGCTGAGCGCGGAAGACGAGGCCGCGCGCAGTGCACTGGTAGAAGTGCTGAACAAGGCAGCAGGGTTCTTTCGCTCGACCCTGGCGAAGCGTCACAAGATGCGCACCACACCAAAGTTGCGCTTTCATTATGACGAGTTGGTAGAGTCCGGTCCGCGTCTGGAGCAGTTGATCGAAGATGCGATGCGCAGCCAAGCCGATTCCGAAGACCCGATAAAGGGTAGCGGCTATGGCTAGGCGAAGACGCGGCAGACCCGTGGACGGTCTGATCGTTCTGAACAAGCCCGTGGGAATGTCCTCCAACGATGCGGTGCAAGCGGTCAAGCGTCTGTTCGGTGCCGGCAAGGTGGGCCATACCGGAAGTCTGGACCCTCTGGCCACCGGCGTTCTGCCGCTGTGTTTCGGCGAGGCGACCAAGTTTTCGCAGTACCTGCTGGATTCGGACAAGCGCTACTGGACGCGAATCAAGCTGGGTGTCAGGACCCAGACCGGTGATCGCGATGGTGAGATTGTGGAGCGTCGCGAGGTGGTCGACATGAGTGCGGCGCGCATCGAACAGGCGCTCTGTGCATTTCGAGGCGCGATCAGCCAGGTGCCGTCGATGTATTCGGCCTTGAAACATAATGGGCAACCGCTGTATAAGCTCGCCCGACAAGGTATCGAAGTCGAACGCAAAGCGCGTCAGATCGAGATTCTGCGCAACGAGTTGGTCGCCTTCGAAGGCGATGAACTCGAATTAGAGGTGCACTGTACTAAAGGCACTTACATACGCACCCTGGCGGAAGACCTGGGTGAGGCTCTGGGCGTTGGCGCGCATGTTGTTGAACTGCATCGCCGCGGCGCCGGGCCGTTTGATGAACAGGATATGATCGAACTTGCCATGCTCGAAGAAATGCGTGAACAGAGGCGATCGTTGGATGAGTTTTTAATGCCCATCGCCAGCGCGGTGGGCCAGTGGCCAGAGGTCAGGTTACGGGATGATTCTGCGTTCTACGTGAAGCAGGGACAGCCGGTGATCGTACCTCACGCCCCGACCAATGGTTGGGTGCGGCTGACTGAAATCACTGAGACCGCGGTAGAAAAATTTATCGGTGTCGGTGAAGTGCTGGACGACGGGCGTATAGCGCCTCGACGTTTGGTGGCCGGTTAGCCCGGCTGTTAACTGAGGGTTACTGCAAATATGCGCGGTAATACCTTGTTCAATGTGCATATTGGAGAATAGTAAATGGCTCTATCAGCCTCGCAGAAAGCAGACATCATCAAGGAGTACCAATTGGAAGATGGCGACACAGGATCGCCCGAGGTACAGGTGGCGTTGCTGACGCATAACATCAATACGTTACAAGGTCACTTCCGTGACCATCACAAGGATCATCATTCACGTCGCGGTCTTATCCGCATGGTTAATCAGCGGCGTAAATTGTTGGATTATTTGAAAGATAAAGACACAGCTCGATACAGTGATTTGATTAAGCGGCTGGGATTACGCCGCTAACGAGCTAAATGGAGATATAGATTTGAATCCAGTTACAAAGACATTTCAGTTTGGCGACCACGAAGTCTCGATAGAGACCGGCAAAGTCGCCAAACAAGCCACCGGTGCAGTCGTGGTCAGCATGGGCGACACGGTGGTCCTGACGACGGTCGTGGGCGCCAGAAGCGCACGGCCGGACCAGGCCTTCTTTCCGCTCACTGTTAATTACCAGGAGAAGACTTACGCGGCGGGCAAAATCCCCGGCGGGTTCTTCCGCCGCGAAGGCCGGCCCAGCGAAAAAGAAACCCTGACCTGTCGTCTGATCGACCGTCCCATAAGACCCCTCTTTCCGAAAGGCTTTATGAACGAAGTCCAAGTGGTCTGTACGGTCATCTCCGCGGAGAAAGACCAGGACCCGGATATCGCTTCGATGATCGGCACGTCCGCAGCGTTGGCCATTTCCGGGATTCCATTCGATGGCCCGATCGGTGCCGCACGGGTGGGTTACAAGGAAGGGGTATACCTCTTGAACCCCGGCTACGAAGCCCTCGGCGAAAGCCTTTTGAACATGACGGTTGCGGGCACGGAATCGGCTGTGCTGATGGTTGAATCCGAAGCCAAAGAGCTGACCGAAGATGAGATGCTCGGTGCGGTGTTATTCGCCCACCAGGAAATGCAGGTCATCATCAATGCGGTCAAGGAACTCGCGGCTGAGGTGGGCAAACCCGCGTGGGATTGGCAGGCTGAACAGACCAACGAAGCGTTGCACACGCAGGTTTCCGATGTGGTCAAAGCAGACCTCGGTGAGGCTTATCGCATCAGCGACAAGATGGAACGTCAGAGCCGTGTGGGTGAACTGCGCAGCCAGGTGGTCGAGCAGATCGCCGGTGGTGAGGGTGCTGAAGTTGCAGCCGACGATGTCTCTGACATGTTCGGTAAAGTTGAGAAGAACTTGGTCCGCCAGCGCGTCCTCAACGGCGAACCCCGCATCGATGGCCGTGATCTGAAAACGGTACGCCCAATCCACGTCGAAGTCGGCAGCCTGCCGAAGACGCATGGATCTGCCTTGTTCACCCGCGGTGAAACCCAGGCGATTGTCGTCGCCACGCTCGGTACGCTGCGCGATGCAGCGATGATCGATGCGCTGGAGGGCACCTACAAAGACCAGTTCATGCTGCACTACAACTTCCCGCCCTACAGCGTCGGCGAAGCGGGTTTCATGAGCGGTCCCAAGCGCCGTGAAATCGGTCATGGACGTCTCGCGCGTCGTGGCGTCGCCGCCATGCTGCCCGACGAAGAGAGCTTTCCGTACACCATTCGCGTGGTATCTGAAATCACCGAGTCCAACGGCTCAAGTTCGATGGCCAGTGTGTGTGGTACCTCGTTAGCGTTGATGGATGCAGGTGTGCCCATGAAGGCGCCAGTTGCCGGTGTTGCGATGGGTCTGGTCAAGGAAGGCAATAAGTACGCCGTTCTGACCGATATCCTCGGTGACGAAGATCACCTGGGTGACATGGACTTCAAGGTCGCCGGTTCCGCTGATGGCATCACCGCGCTGCAGATGGACATCAAGATCGACGGCATCACCGAAGAGATCATGGAAGCCGCGCTGCAGCAGGCGCACGACGCCCGTCTGCACATTCTCGGCGAAATGAACAAGGTGATCTCCGCATCGCGTGAGGAGCTTTCCGACAACGCCCCGGCGATGACCACCTTGAAGGTACATCCGGACAAGATTCGTGACATCATCGGTAAAGGTGGCGCCACCATTCGTGGCATCGTTGAGGAGACCGGTGCTGAAGTCGACATCGACGACGACGGTAACGTTCGCATCTACGCCTCCGACGCTGACTCCAAGAACGCCGCGGTTGCGCGGGTTCAGGAAATCACGGCGGAAGCTGAGGTCGGTCGCATCTACCACGGTAAGGTCGAACGCATCGTCGACTTTGGCGCGTTTGTTAACATCCTGCCTGGCAAGGATGGTCTGTTGCACATCTCGCAGATCGCGCAAGAGCGTGTAGAGAAGGTCACGGATTATCTGAGCGAAGGTGAGGAAGTAGATGTCGTGGTTCTGGACGTGGATCAGCGTGGACGCATCAAGCTGTCCATCAAGGAGCTACCCAACTACCAGGACAATCAGGACGAAGCCGCGGAAGGCTAAAGCCCTAGGTCTGGCGTCTATCTCGTCGGAGCATTGCAGCCCGGTCTGAAGACCGGGCCGATGTGATAGCTTAACGATTCTGTCGGTTGGCGATGATGTCGTCGACAACCGATGGGTCGGCAAGCGTGGATGTATCGCCCAGATTATCCAGCTCGTTCGAAGCGACTTTGCGCAGAATCCTGCGCATGATCTTGCCGGAGCGAGTCTTCGGCAGTCCTGGCGCCCACTGGATGACATCTGGTTTGGCGATCGGGCCAATCTCTGTGCGGACCGATTCGATCAACTCGGCGAGCAACGTCTCTTCCTCGCTGTTATCTCCAGCCATCAACGTCACGTAGGCGTAAATACCTTCGCCCTTCACATCGTGGGGATAGCCGACAACGGCGGCTTCCGCAACAGCAGGGTGCAGCACCAGAGCACTCTCGACTTCCGCGGTACCGATACGGTGCCCGGACACGTTGAGCACATCATCCACTCTTCCGGTGATCCAGTAGTAGCCGTCTTCGTCGCGCCGCGCGCCATCGCCGGTAAAATAATATCCGGGGTACGTGGAGTAGTATGTTTCCACAACCCGCTGGTGATTGCCGTAGACCGTGCGTATCTGCCCCGGCCACGAACCGGTGATGACTAGGTTACCAGACGCAACTTGATCCTCGATGAGCTTGCCTTCTGCATCCATGAGCGCCGGCTTTACCCCAAAGAACGGGCGCGTCGCGCTACCCGGCTTTAGTTCGGTGGCGCCGGGCAGCGGCGTGATCATGATGCCGCCAGTTTCCGTTTGCCACCAAGTGTCCACGATCGGGCAGCGGCGCTCGCCCACCACGCGGTGGTACCACTCCCAGGCCTCCGGATTGATAGGTTCGCCGACCGAGCCGAGCAGTTTCAGGGAACTGCGGGAGGTGTTGGTGACAAACTCATCCCCCTGACCCATCAGCTGACGCAAAGCGGTGGGGGCGGTGTAAAAGATGTTCACCTGATGCTTGTCGATCACCTGCCAGAAGCGTGAGGCATCCGGGTAGGTCGGCACACCTTCGAACATCAGCGTGGTGGCGCCATTGGCCAGCGGGCCGTAGACGATGTAGGAATGTCCGGTGATCCATCCGACATCGGCGGTGCACCAGTAGACGTCGCCATCGTGATAGTCGAAGACGTATTTGTGGGTCATCGCGGCCTGCAGCAGATAGCCGCCGGTGCCGTGTTGTACGCCTTTGGGCTTACCGGTCGATCCCGAGGTGTACAGGATGAACAGCGGATCTTCGGCTTCCATGGATTCCGCAACGCACTCGGTGGATTGCTCGCCGACCAGGTCGTGATACCACACGTCGCGTTCTTCTACCCAGTCGATGTCACCGCCGGTGCGCTTGACCGTAACAACCGTATGTACGTTGGGACAGCCGTTCAGTGCCTGCTCGGTATTGGCTTTGAGCGGTATCGGTTTGCCGCCGCGTACACCCTCATCTGCCGTGATGACAGCCCGACAGTCGGAGTCGAGAATGCGATCCTGCAGGGATTGTGGTGAGAACCCGCCGAACACCACGCTGTGAATCGCGCCGATGCGTGCGCAGGCAAGCATGGCGTACGCTGCTTCCGGGATCATGGGCATGTAGATACATACCCGATCGCCTTTGCAGACACCGCGCGCGCGTAGCCCGTTGGCTAGCTTGTTGACCTGATCGCTCAGCATCTGATAGCTGATGTGCTGTGCGTCGCCAGGGTCGTCACCTTCCCAGATGATTGCAGTCTGTTCCGCGCGCGCCGGGAGATGACGGTCGATGCAGTTCTCTGTCACGTTGAGGCGTGCGCCGCTGAACCAGGCGAACTTGCCAGCAGGGAAATCTGCGCTGCACACCGTATCCCAGGTTTGCTGCCAATCGATAAAGGCCGCGGCCTGCTCCGCCCAGAACTGTTCCGGCTGCTCGATCGAGCGTTGGTACATCGCACGATACTGATCATCGTTGATGTGACTATCTGCCGCGAATTGCTCTGCTACGGGGTATGTTTCGCTCATGGCGGGCTCCTAGGCGGGAGTGGTATCAAACGCCCTATTGTAGCGCGATTTTTGTGGTGTGCCTTGCGACGGCGGGATTCCGCGTGCGGGGTATCGCGTTAGGGTTGGAGCCGTTCGATCAAAGATGCGGTCGAGTCGTCAAAGTTCTCCGCGGACCGTGTTCCCGTGTTTGTCAGCACGCTTTGGATGGGGACGGCGAGGTTTTTACCCAGCTCTACACCCCATTGGTCGAAAGAATTGATATGCCACAGAGCGCCCTGGGTAAACACCTTGTGTTCATAGCTTGCGAGCAACGCGCCTAACTGTCTGGGACCGAGCGCATCGATGATGATGGTGGTGCTGGGATGGTTGCCGGGCACTTCCCGGTGTGGCTCGCCCGGCGTCGCGATGCCTATGGCCATCGCCTGACTTTGTCCGAGCGCGTTGGCTTGCAGGGCTGCGTGGTGCTCCGGCAGGCCGGTGGGATCTGTCCCGACCAGTATGAAATCCGCAGTGTAAGCCCGCGTACCCTGGTGCAGGAGTTGGTGATACGCGTGCTGCCCGTTGGTGCCTACCCCACCCCATAGGATAGGCATGGTGTGGTAGTCGACCGTTTCGCCGTCGAGATTAACGCGCTTGCCGTTGCTCTCCATTTCGAGCTGTTGCAGATAGTCTGGCAATAGCCGCAGCCGTTCATCGTAGCTCAGCACCGCGAGCGAGTTGATACCGAAGAAGTTGTAGTTCCACGTCTGTAACAACCCCTGCAGCGCTGGGATGTTATTACTGAGCTGACCCTCCCAGTGGGTACGGAAGTGTTCGTCGACCTGGTGGGCGCCATCCAGAAACTCATGGAATGCTCTGGCACCGATGCTGGCCATGATCGGAAAACCGACCGCGCTCCACAGGGAGTAGCGTCCGCCCACCCAATCCCACAGCGGTAAAGTGCGGGTGAGTCCGAATTCAGCGGCCGCCGCAAGATTGGTGGTGATGCCGATGAAATGGGTGGCCAGCGCCTCAAGGTTGGTGGTTCTCTCCAGAAACCAACTCCGGGCCGAGCTTGCGTTGACCCGGGTCTCGAGGGTCGACCAGGACTTGGAGACGACCACAAAGAGGGTGGTCTCCGGGTTGAGATCTGCGAGTGCGTGGCGTAGCGCCTGCCCGTCGATGTTGGCCACGAAGTGCAGGCGTAACACGGGGTGGGCAAATTCCCGCAACGCTTCGACCGCGAGCTCCGGTCCGAGGTGTGAGCCGCCGATGCCGATGTGCACGATATCGGTGATCGCTTTGCCACTGAAGCCGCGATACGAGGCGTCCCGCAGCGCGTTGGTCAGCGCCGCCATCTCGTCGAGGGTGTCGCGCACAACGCTTGCGATGCCCGGCTCGGCAAATTCGGGGTGCCGCAGGGCCGCGTGCAATACCGCGCGATCTTCGGAAGTGTTGATCCGTTCGCCGGCGAACATCGCGGCGGTCCGTTGTGCCAACCGACAGTCGTGCGACAGGGCAACCAGCGACTGCAGTGCTTCGAGGTCGATTTTCTGTTTGGAGAAGTCGAAATGGCAGCCGGCCAGATCGCGTCGCAGGTGGGAATTGCGATCTTTGTCTCCGAGGAGTTTTTGTATCGAGAGTTGCTGTAGACGTTGGGCGTGGGTGGTGAGGTTCTGCCAGGCTTGGGTCTGGGTGGGGTTCAAATCGTGAGACCTATGGTGTCGGTGAGGGGAACACCGTTCAGTTTAGCCTGGGCGACGACTCTAAAACACCGCGTTTCGTCGGTTGGTGGTGCCATCGTGTCCTGATCGAGCACCCGGCAGTAGCGCAGCTCGAAACCGGCCTCACGCAGCACCAGCCGAGCTGTGTTCTCCAGCTTGTGGTAGCTGCGTGCGCCGTTGCTGATCGCATGTCCGATGTTGCGCAGAGTTTCGTGCAGGACCGGGGCGATTTCCCGCTCGGTCTGCGAGAGGCGCTGGATATTGGCGGACACGGCCATGCCGCTGGCGTGGCGCACGGTGGGTACACACTGGGTTTGGGTACGTAGCTGCAGGGTGTTGATCAAGCGTTGCAACCAGGCGAACTCCAGATACTTCTTTTCGCCCCAGATGAGAATGTCCGGTTGAATCGTGTTGATCAGACGCGTCTGGACGCCCAGGAATTGTTCCAGATCGGGGAGCATGGGACAGGGTCGGGTCGGCGCTACCCGCAATGCCGCCTCTTCGGTAGATCCTCCCAGCAACAGATCGCCCGAAGGCAGGTAAGCCATGTCAGCGCCATGCTGCTCCAGAAAGCTGATGTCTTGAAACTCGGAGGCCGAAATCACTTTGTCGCTGCCGTGGCGGTCGGTGGGGATGACCGCCACCACTACAATGTCGGCCACGGTGCGAGCGGCATGGATCACCGCGGCGTGACCATCGTGAAGATCCCCGCGCGTGGTGACCAACCCTACGCAGCGGCGTACGCCCGCTTTGTAGCGAGTCTGGTCCAGTTCACCGGTGATTTTCTGCACGGAGTGGGCAATCAGCATAGTCCAGTCTGCGATAGCATGAGCGAAAGACCATTTTACGCTGAACCGGCAGGCCATGAATGTGCGTCGGGTCTAACCGTGCGAGGGGATTCTGAAACCGTGCTGTGACACGGTTCGCAGTTTTAATGTCACATAATGTGACGGTTGCGGTCACGTACTTGGAAAGTTGAGTGCTTTCTATAGCAGCGACGGTTGAGGGTTATAGAACTGGCGATTGCTGTCCATGGTCAATATCTGGTCCAGGAGCGCCTCAAAGTGCTCGTCCTCGTTGGCGATATCCAGTTCCGCGGCGTTGACGATGAGGAGCGGAGCCGCATCGTAGTAATAGAAAAACTCGGTGTAGCTCTCGGTGAGCGCCAGCAGGTAATCGCTGCGGATGTGCTGTTCAAACTTGATCCCCCGATGGGAGATGCGGTTCTGCAACACCTCCGTGGGGGCTTGCAGATAGATGACCAGATCCGGGGTTGGCGCCTGGATGTTTAGACTCTTCTGGATCTGCTGGTAGAGGGAAAACTCATGCTCATCGAGGGTCAGGCGGGCGAAGAGTTCATCTTTCTGCATCAGAAAGTCCGCTACCACCATGCGGCCGAGCAGGTCATCACCGGGAATACTGGCGAGTTGCTGGGCGCGGTGCAGGAGGAAGAACAGCTGGGCTGGCAAAGCGTGCTGTTCACCCTCGCTGTAGAAACGGTTCAGAAACGGATTTTCCGCGGCCGGTTCCAGCAGCGTCTGGTAGCCAAAGGTCTGAGCGAGCCGCACGGCCAGAGTGGTTTTTCCCACCCCGATCGGCCCTTCCACGGCGATGTACTTCGGCAGGGTGCGATGTTCGCTGGCTTGACTGATCTTCTTGACCAGGCGTGCAGGCGTATCGAGGGTGGTGGTCAGGGAATCTTCCATGCGCTAACGACGGCTAACAAACAGCACCGGGATTATTCCCCATTCCGCTGCGCAATAACAATCATACGGTTCAGGTGAGATCAGGACGCGGGCCCAAATCGGTTGCGTTACGTGGCTTGCGCTTGCGTCGCCTGCGTCGACGTTGCCCGGGGCTGGGTAACGCATCGATCAACGCCTTCTGTTCCCCCGGCTCCAGAGTCTGGATCTCTTCCCACCAGGCGGACAGTTCGTCGAGATTGTCCGCCCGCGCACCCACCGTGTAGTCGCATGCGGCGCGCAGCTGCAGGAAATCGAACGCGGCGCGAAAGCGCTTGTTGCCGAGAATGCGTTTGATGAAGCGGGGATGGCGCTCTTCCAGTCGGGGTTGCAGTTGCCAGACCTCGCGGGCAAAAATTCCGAACCTGCGCGGCACCGCGATGTGTTGCTGCTGCACGGCCAGCGTATCCAGGGCACTGTCATAGACCTTCTGGTCGCGCTCTTCCGCGGGCAACTGTTCCAAGCGGCGCACGAGGTCATCCCAGAGGATCACCGCGATCAGGAAGCCGGGGGTCACGGGCATGTCCGCCGCGATGCGGTTATCCGTGCTGTTCATCGCTTCGAGGATGACCGGATTCTCCGGATTGCAGGTGGGGAACAGGCTGCGGGCCAGCGGGCCTTCGCGCATCTGTTCCCACACGCGGGTTGCGTAGCCCGAGAGAAACAACTTCATGAATTCATCGAACAGTCGGGCGCCGGGAATTGCCTCCAGTCGATCGGCACAATCCTCGACGTGTTCCATGATCTCAGCGTCGATGGAGAAGCCGAGTTTTGCCGCGAAGCGGATCGCCCGCAGCAAGCGCACCGGATCCTCGGCCAGACGGGTCGCCGGGTCGCCGATCAGCCGCAGGCGCTGATCTCGTATGTCTTCGATACCACCGACATAGTCGATGATCTCGTGCTGTGCCACGTCGAAATACAGGGCGTTGATGCTGAAGTCGCGGCGAAACGCATCATCTGACAAGGTTCCGAATGCACGATCTTGAACGATCATCCCACGACGGTCGGTCTCTACTTCGTCGGCTTCGCCTTTGCGAAAGGTGGAGACTTCGATGATCTCGCGGCCGAAACGCACATGGGCGATCGGAAAGCGTCGCCCGACCAGACGCGAGCGATTGAACAACCCCTTAACCTCTTCCGGTGTTGCGTTGGTGGCCACGTCGAAGTCTTTGGGCGATTTACCGCATAGCAGGTCCCGCACGCAGCCGCCCACCAGATAGGCATCAAAGCCCGCGTCGTTTAGCTGCGCTACCACTGTGTTTGCATTCCTGTCGAGGTGTTCGGGCTCGATGATGTGGTCAGCGATGCGCGCTGGTTCGATACTCATGAAAACATCGCTAGGAACTGGTGGGCCGGCGGGGGCCCCGTTTGCGGGTTTTGCGGCGGGGAATGTTGAGCCGTTGACGGCGTTCCCAGAGGCTCTTACGGCTGATGCCTAATTTTTCGGCGAGTTCTGTTTCGGTGAACTGATCCTGGTTCTCCTGCACGAAACGCACGAAGTAGTCTTCCAAAGAGGTTTCGGCGTCGATCGCGGGCTCGGTCATGATGGGTGCGCTGCTCGCAGGTTCGATGGCCAGTAACGTTTGGTCGATGATGCTGTTGTTGTCCGCCAGGATAACGGCGCGTTCGATGGCATTTTCCAGTTCGCGGATATTGCCTGGCCAGTGATAGGCCAGCATTGCATCGAAGGCACCCTGATTGAATTGCAGTGCGGATTTGTTTAGCCTCGAGGACGTTCGCTCCAGCAGCCATTCGGCAATTTCCAATACATCTCGCTCGCGCTGCTGCAACGGCAGTAATTGCAGGCAGACCACGTTCAAGCGGTAGTACAAATCCTGACGGAACAGCTCACTCTCGACCAGTTCGCTGAGGTTACGATGGGTGGCGGCGATGATGCGTACGTCGATCGCCTGGCTCTCCGCCGCGCCGAGCGGTCGATGTTGCCCCTGCATGATCTGCAGCAACCGCGCTTGGGCAGGCGCCGGCAGCTCGGCGATCTCATCTAGAAACAAGGTTCCTCGATCAGCGGCATACACCAGTCCGGCCTGACTGCCGTCCGCGGTCCCGAACAGTTCTGCCTCGATCAACTCGGCCGGCACCGTCGCGCAGTTGATGGAGATGAGTGGGTGTTGCCGGCGCTGGCTGGCACCGTGGACGGCGCGTGCCACCAGTTCCTTACCGGTGCCGGATTGGCCTTGGATCAAGACCGTTGAATCGGTGGGGGCGACTTTTTCGATCGCAGCCTTGAGGTTGCTTGTGTGCGCCGAGGAGCCGTAGATCTGAAATTTGTCCAACGCGCCCACTTGATCGGCGCCGGGCGCTCGGCAGGCGCGTTCTATCGCGGCGAGCAGGCGCGGCTCCGGGAACGGATGTTGCAGGTAGTCGCTGGCGCCCGCATGCATCGCGCTCACCGCGCGCTCAACGTCACCATTGGTACTCGTGACAATGCAGGCCACGGCGGTTACAAGGTCGTCTAAGTCGTCGGGCAGCAACTCGTCCGCACAGATGGCGCAATCGTGTTGCGCAAGTTCGTGCGCGCCCGGCAGGTCATGACTAGGTTCCACAGCAGCGATCTCCACGGTGATGCCGTTGCGCTGCAACATGGCTGCGCATTCGTTCGCACGCTCACGCGCGGCATCGATGATCAAGACCCGGGTCATGTCGCTATGGTAGCAAATATGCTGTTGTTTATCGGCCCCATATCATCCCGCAGGGATGCCGTCGAAAGGCGCCAGACGCATGGGTACACGCTCGATATTCCAGTTGGAAGTGCCCCACTGCAACCAGAACGAAGCCGGTTGTCCAGTGTTGGCTGGTGGCGCTTGGCCCAATGTCGCAAGCGCCCACTGGAGATTGCGCGCGACCTGGCTTTGGTCTACAGGTGTCGCTCCTGTCTGCTTCGACAATTTGCTGCCGTCCGGGTGCTCGAGTAGTGGCAGATGGGTGTAGTGCGGTGCGGAGCTGCCGAGCGTGTGCATGAGCAGTTGCTGGGCGAAGGTGACTTCGATGAGATCTTGACCGCGCAGTACATGGCTGATCGCATCGCGCCCACCGTGGCGACTGTCGTCTACCGCGGTGGCCAGTTGATAGGCGATTAGGCCGTCCCTGCGACGGATGATGAAGTCGCCGATCTCTGCCACGGCGCGTGCTTGCGTACCGGCGAAGCCGTCTTCGAAGACTACGCTGGTGAGATCGGTCATCGTGGTGTTGAGGCGCAGCGCACTGTGCGGGCGGGGTTCGGTGAACGCTCTGCAGGTCCCGGGGTACACCGGATGCTGACTCACGCTGCGGCGTGAACAGGTGCAGAAGAAGCTCAGCGGCTGCAGCTTCCCCAGTGCCCGCTCGTAGTTGGCCTGATGCGTCGACTGGTAAATCACCGGCGCATCGGGGATGAGCGCATGGGCGTGCAGGCACGCGAGAATCTCGGTTTCAGCGCCGTCTTGGGCGCGCGGTGGATCGATGTCGTCGATGCGGATCAGCCAGCGGCCGCCCGCCTGTCGGGCAGCCAGGAAACTTGCTAGGGCGGTGAGTAGTGAACCGTAGTGGAGCGGGCCGGTGGGCGACGGTGCAAACCGGCCGACGTACATGCCTGGGTCCGAAGGTTAGCCGTGGATCTGCTTTTCTTTGATTTCGTCGAGCGACTTGCAGTCGACGCATTGGGTGGCGGTCGGCCGTGCTTCTAAGCGCCGTAAGCCGATTTCGATCCCACAGGTGTCGCAATAACCGTAGTCGTCTTGTTCAAGACGTTCCAAGGTTTGGTCGATTTTCTTGATAAGTTTGCGCTCACGGTCCCGGGTACGCAGTTCGATACTGAACTCTTCTTCCTGGGTCGCACGGTCAGCGGGGTCTGGGAAGTTGGCCGCTTCGTCCTGCATGTGATTCACGGTGCGGTCGACTTCTTCCATCAACTCGATACGCCAGTTGTTGAGGATCTGGCGGAAGTGATCCACTTGCCCGTCGCTCATGTAGGCTTCGTTTTTCTTGGGGTTGTACGGGGTGAAGTTGCGGAACTGGGAGTCGTTCACCACCTTTGCGTTCTTTTTGGTCGCAGCTTTCTTTTCGCTGGCACGCTTGCTGGTTTCGCCTGCTTTCTTGCTGTTTTCGCTGGCTTTTTTGGTGGATTCGCCTGCTTTTTTCGTTGCTTTAGCCTTGCTGGTAGCCGCCATAGATGATCCTTTAAGTGCGGGCACATTGTCGCCCTGACTCACGAAGGGCGCGTAAACTACCAGAACGTCGGCCTGAACACCATCATATTTTGATGAAGGTTTGATGGAAGACGCACGCTGTCAGATGGGTGCAAAAAACGCCCGAAGATGGTGCATGCGCGGGTAGAATAGCGGCCGTTTGCAAGCAGCCCGGAACCGCCTGATGTATGCCAACCGAGTCGACCGTATCAAGCCTTTCGAAGTTATGCAGGTGATGGCCCGGGCGTTTGAGCTCGAGGGACAAGGTCACGATGTGGTGCACCTGGAAGTGGGCGAGCCGGACTTTGCCACGGCGGAGCCGATTGTGGCCGCAGGCCAGGCGGCCCTCGCTGCCGGCGCGACCAAGTATACCAACGCGGTGGGTATCGATGCGCTGCGCGAGAAAATCGCCGCCTATTATGCCGCTCTTGGGGTGGACGTCACCGCCGAGCGGATTCTTGTGACCGCGGGTGCCAGCGGAGGGCTGACGTTGCTCAATGCTCTGTTCTTAAACCCCGGGGATGAGCTTCTGATCACCGACCCGGGCTACCCCTGCAACGATGTGTTTGCACAATTGGTCGGTGCGACACCCAGCGCGATCGCCGTCAATGAGAACGAGGGTTTTGTGCCGACCATCGGGCATCTTGAGGCGCACTGGAGTGCGCGGACGCGGGGTGTCCTCTTCGCCTCGCCCGCCAACCCCACCGGGACCATGTTCACGCCTGCACAGCTGCGGGAGCTGACCGCTTTCGTGCGCGCGCGAGAGGGCTTTTTTATCCTGGATGAAATTTATCAGGGCATCACCTGGGATGCGCCGTACCAAACCGGTCTGAGCCTGGTCGATGATCTATACGTGCTCAACAGCTTCTCCAAATTTTTTGGCATGACCGGGTGGCGCCTCGGCTGGCTCGTTGTGCCCGAAGAGGCGGTCGAACCGATCACCAAGCTGGCACAGAATCTGTTTATCTGTCCCAGCACGCCGGCCCAGATGGCGGCGATGGCGGCGTTTGATGCCCCGGCCATGGCCATCCACGAGGAGCGTGCTGCGGAGTTTGCCCGGCGCTATAGGGTGCTCAGTGAGGGTCTGATCGCTATGGGTTTCAGAATTCCCGTCACCCCCGCGGGTGCGTTTTACGTGTACGTGGATGTCAGTCACACGGGCATGGTGGCTAAAGAATTCTGTTGGCGACTGCTGGATGAGTTTTACGTTGCTACCACCCCCGGGGATGACTTTGGCACCCAGGATAAGGATCGCTTTGTGCGCTTTGCCTACACCAACAGCATCTCGGCGATAGAGACCGCGCTCGGACGCGTGCGGGCGGCGTTGCAGGCCTGGCAGATCTCCAGCTGAGCGATGCGTCTACCCGAACTACAGCCGGCTGCCCTCATTAAGCGCTACAAGCGCTTCCTGGCCGACGTTCGCCTTGCCGACGGGCGTGTCCTGACCGTGCACTGCCCGAATACCGGGGCTATGACCGGCTGTTCGCAGCCGGACAGCCGGGTGTGGTTATCGCGCTCGGACAACCCTAAACGCAAGTACGCCTACACACTGGAACTGGTCGAAACCGCGGCTGGGGTGGTGAGCGTTAACACCGGACGGGCCAACACGCTGGTGCACGAAGCCCTGCAGAGCGGGGTGTTGACCTTGGTCGAAACGGGTGATGTGAGTATCCGGCCGGAAGCTGCGATCCCCGAGGGAGATGGACGCCTCGACTTTCTGTTAAGCGCGGAAGATGAGCGCGTCTGGATCGAGGTGAAGAGCACCACGCTGCATCTCGGGGATGGGGCGGGCGCCTTCCCGGATGCGGTCAGCACCCGTGCGGCCAAACACGTGGCGGCCTTGCAAAGACGGGTCGCTGCGGGTGAGCGCGGTGTATTGGTTTTTTGTGCTCAGCACTGCGGCATCGAACGGGTCGGACTGTCTCACGACATCGATCCCGACTACAGCGCCCGGGTGGCGGACGCGATCGAGAGCGGGGTGGAGGTGATTGCGCTCGGGTGCTCGACCGATCTGTTCGATATGCGTGCGAACCGACGTCTGCCCTTCAGCGCGACGGATCTGACCTAGGCGCCTGTTGAAAAACGATTTTTGAAACGCAGCTCTGACGCGCCCTTGCGGGTCAAACGCTCCGATCCTTGGCCCGCGTTGCGCCTCTTGCCCCGCGTTGGCCTCTTGCAAAGGTACCCGACCTGTGCCGCGAGACGCGCCTTGCCCAAGAATCGGAGAGTTGGACTGAGTCCTAAATAGTTTTTCAACAGGCGCCTAGGGAATATACGCCGCTTTGAGTTGTTGGTAAGCGTCCGCGTTCTCCAGACGGGCGCCATAACGGGACACGATGTTGGCGGCGCTGTAGTTGGCGAAGCGGGTTGCGTCTGCCGGGTCCGCGTCCTGCATGCGAGCATACAGACAAGCCCCTGCAAACATATCTCCGGCACCGGTGGTGTCCACCGCCTTGGCGGCCACACCCGCCACTTCTCGATCACCATCCCGCGTGATAACGCGGCAACCGTTAGCGCCCAGGGTTACGTAGAGTTCTCGGCCGATGTCCTTCAGCTCCGCAACCGCGATATCCAAGCGATCGGTACCAGCCCAGCCGAGGGCCTCGATCTCGTTGCAGAACAGACAGTCGACGCCGTTGCCGAGCATCGCTTCCAGGCCCTCGCGACAAAATTCCACCATCGACGTATCGGAGATTGAGATGCAGGTCTTCACCCCGGCAGCCTCGGCCGTCTCTCGGCACAACACGGCGGCGGCGGTGCTG
>JBCCHL010000062.1:0-22867 GCA_039028775.1 Pseudomonadota bacterium
CGAGACTGCCTCGTCGCAGATCAGCAACTCCGGTTCCAGGGCCAGGGCGCGCGCGATGCCGATGCGCTGTCGTTGACCGCCGGAAAATTCATGCGGATAGCGATCGGCCATGGCCGGTAACAAGCCGACCAAATCCAGGAGGTTGCTGATCCGGCGCCGATAGTCGGCACGCGATTGTTCGGGTCGGTGTACTTTGAGAGGTTCGCCGATCAGATCCGCCACCTTCATGCGTGGATTCAACGAACCGAACGGATCTTGATAAACCATCTGCATGAACGGTCGCAGAGGCCGCATCTGAGCTTGCTTCAGATGGGTGATGTCGGTGCCGTTGAACACGATGTTGCCTTCGGTCACCTCCAGCATGCGCAGCACCGCCAGCGCGGTGGTCGACTTGCCGCAACCGCTTTCGCCGACCAGGCTCAGGGTTTCGCCTTTGAAAATGTCGAAGCTGACCCCGTCCACCGCTTTGACCGAACCCACTTCCCGGGCAAAGACCACACCCTCGGTCACCGGAAAGTGGACCTTCAGGTCACGCACTTGTAAGAGCGCCTTATCCATCGCCGATGCACGCCCGCGCGTGCGCCTCGCTCAGCCATTCGAGTTGCGGAACCTGTGCGTCGCAGGCCTCGCGGGCGTGACGACAGCGGGGCGCAAATGGACAGCCGGGTGGTGGGTTACCGAGATCGGGCGGTTGGCCGTCGATGGTCGGAAGCTCGGCGGTGACATCGCCATCCAATGCCGGGATCGAGTTCATCAGGCCGCGCGTGTAGGGGTGCCTTGGCGATCCGTAGAGCTGCACCGCGGGAGCGGTCTCCATGATGCGTCCGCCATACATCACCGCCACGCGATCCGCGTAGCGTGCGACCACACCCAGGTCGTGGGTGATGAGGATCAATGCCGCTCCGGTCTGTCGCGTCAACTCTTTGAGCAACGCCAGGATCTGCGCCTGCACCGTAACGTCCAGCGCCGTTGTGGGTTCGTCGGCGATGATCAGTTTCGGTGAGCACGCGAGCGCCATCGCGATCATGATGCGCTGGCGCATGCCGCCGGATAGCTGGTGCGGATACTCCTGTAAGCGCCCGTGCGAATCTGGTATCGCCACCTGTTGCAGTAGACCTTCCGCCTCGACCAACGCCGCTTTCCAGGAAAGGCCGCGATGCAGGACCAGGGGTTCGGCCACCTGGCGTCCGACCTGAATCACCGGATTCAGGGACGTCATCGGTTCCTGGAAGATCATGCTGATGCGATTGCCGCGGATCGCGCGCATCTGCGCCTCGCGCAGTTGTGCTAGGTTCTCCCCGTCGAAGAGGATACTGCCCGCGTCGATACGCCCGGCCTCTCCCAGAAGCCCGAGGATAGACAACGCGGTTACGCTCTTGCCCGATCCGGATTCGCCGACGATCGCCAATGTCTCGCCGCTGCTAACATGCAGGTTCACGCTGTTGACCGCATGCACGCGTCCGCCGTCGGTGCGGAAGCTGACGCTCAAATCTTGCAGCTCGAGTAACGGCGGTGACATCAGCGTGCTCCTCGCATGCGCGGGTCGAGCATGTCGCGCAGCGCGTCGCCATACACATTGATCGCGTAGACCACCACGGTCAAGCACAGGCCGGGTGCCAGGGCGAGCCACGGGCCGAGGTACATATACGTTCGCCCCGTACCGCTCAACATGCTACCCCACGTCGGTGCGGGCGGGGGTACACCCAAGCCCAGAAACGACAGGCCCGCCTCGGCGAGGATGGTCGCGCCCACCCGTGTAGTGAACAGGACGATCACCACCGGCATGACGTTGGGAATGATGTGGCGGGTGAGGATACGCCAGGTGGTCGCGCCAATGGATTGTGCGGCATGCGTGTACATCGTTTCGCGCACCGTCACCACGGACCCGCGCACGATCCGCGAACCGGCGATGCCATACAGGCAGCCTAGCACGATGATGATCTGCGGCATGCCAGGACCCACGATCGAGATCACCACGATCAGTAGTAACAGGTCCGGGAACGTCATCCACGCATCGACAAAACGTTGGATCAGAAGATCGACCTTGCCTCCGAAATAGCCGGAGAGAACGCCGATCAGGATCGAGATTACGGTGGCGAGCCCCGCCGCCATAAAGCCAACGATCATCGACAGCTTGGCACCGATCAGGACCCGTGACAGCACATCCCGCCCCAGGTGGTCGGTGCCCATCCAGTAGGTGTCGGAGGGCGCCTGCAGACGCACTTCGAGATTGGTTTCGTTCATGCCATAGGGGGCCAGCAGATCGGCGAATATCCCGCACAGCAGGAACAATAGGAAGATGATGCCGCCGATGGCACCCAGGCGTTTTTCGCGCCACATCCGAGTGAAGAACGCCCAGCTCACTGGTGGCGTACCTTCGGATCGAGGAAACCGTAACTGAGATCCACGAGCAGGTTGATGGCCAGCACGCCCACACCGACCAACAGGAAGATGCCGGAGATCACCGGGTAGTCGCGCTGAAATACGGCTTCGAGCAGCAGCAAACCCATGCCGGGCACCACAAAAATCTGTTCGAGGATGACGGCGCCGCCGATCAACAGCGGAGCTTGCAGGCCGATCAGCGTGACTACCGGGATGAGGCCGTTGCGCAGCGCGTGGCGGAAGATCATGAGGTTCTCGCTCAAGCCTTTGGCGCGGGCGGTGCGTACGTAGTCTTGTCGCAATACTTCCAGCATCATAGTACGGGTCATACGCATGGTCACCGCGGACATCGACAAGCCCAGCAACAAGGCCGGCACCAGCATGTGACTCAGGTTGGCGATGGGGTCTTCAAAAAACGGCACGTACTCCAAGGGCGGCGACCATCGCCACCATACCGAGGGAAAGACCATGACCAGCGTGCCCAGCCAGAAACTTGGCACGGCAAGCATCAACAGGGAAAAAGAGCGTGCGATATAATCGCCGGCGGAGTCCTGCCGCATGGCCGAATAGATGCCGATGGGGATAGCCACTGACAAGGCGATGATCAATGCCAGCAAGCCCAGTTCAAAGGTGATCGGCATCGTGGCGGCGAGTTGCTCGGTGACCGGCACGTTCTGCCACAGGGAGCGCCCCAGGTCGCCTTGAAACACTCCGCCGACCCACTGGATGTACTGCGTGAGCAGCGGCTGATCGAGTCCCAGAGCGGCCTCGATGCGGGCACGATCCTGGCTCGTCGCGATGTCGTTCTGGGCCAGCATCAGGTCGATCACGTCGCCGGGGATCAGGCGCATCGAGATGAAGACGATGAGGCTTGCGAAAAACAGGGTTGGAATCAGCGCCAGCAGGCGCCGAGCAATGTAGGCTTGCATGTCCTCCCCAAAAGTTCTCCCCGAAAGCTACGTTACCATTCGCTCAAGCGGTCGCCAAGAGAGTTGGACCTTTTGCATCGTCGCTCAATTGAACCATTGGGTCGGCATGTTCTGCTCGATCAACTCCGTGATGCTGATGTTGGTGACCTTGGTGTCGTACCCGACGGTCTCCGCGAAACGGGAGCGGTCGTTGGTGCGATTGTACACCTTTGCATTGGGGTAACGATTCTTGAGCCACAGAGCGGTGCGCAGGTTAGCCTGCTCGTCACCGGTACACAACACAACGGTGGGCTCGTTGCTGCCCAACTCGATCGCGTCGACCAGCTCACGCCATACCAGCGGGTGGCCAATGTCACCCTGTACAACCACGCGGTTCTGGCGCACGTTGATACGTTTCTGTTCGTCCACCACCAGGACGCGGCGGTCCGCGTCGTGATCGACAATCGCCACCTTGTCAATCTCCTGTTGTGCGATCAGCTCGAGTTCTTCCAATACAGACTGCCCAAAGCGACCAAACCCGGCCACGATGATGCTGTCCTTCTTGGGTGTATCGCGAAAGTGTTCGACCAGGCTGTGGTGCACAAAGCCCGCGGCCGCGAGGTTGTAGGTGTTGAACACGTCGCACTGCTGCACGATCTCCGAACTGGCCAACGAGCGCATAAAACGCAGATTGTGGCAGTGCAGGACAATCCGACCCGCAAGACCCGGGGCGATCGCGAGGATACGGGTTGCCGATTCGAAAGCGTTGAAGTCGTTATCCCCCAGTAGTAATACCCGACGCGCCCTGGTCAGGCGCAGTTTTTGCAGCAGATAGTCGTTGGTCAGATCGCCGACGATCGGGGTGGCATTAAACTTCTGGCGCAACTCCAGATCGGTGATGCCATCGAAGTTTTCGGCCACCACCACCACACGGGTGCTGCGGTCCTTCTCGCGCAAAACCCTCAGGTAGCTGCGCGTAATCCTGCCCGCGCCCAGAATCACGACATGATCGCGTATCTTTCGCACCTGCCAGCGGTCCGGCGCGAGCACCCGCAGGGCCGCTTCAATGACCGCTGAGGCGGTCAGCAACGGCGCGCCAAAGAAAGCACACCAGAGGAGAAATCGGGCCCATATGGGGCCTCCGGTAGGCGTGCCGATGTCCAACCCGCCGAAGACGAATAACCCCAGGACATAGTAGAGACGGGTGAGCAGGTCCGCGTCTTGAAGCTCTGGGGTTGCGGTCAGACCTACCTCTGAAAACATGCCGATCAACGCACAGACGATGATGGCCATCGCCGCCCACCAGCGCCAGCCGATCATGCGGTTTGTCAGATCTTCAAAATTCATGGTCGCAACAGCACAGGGTGATTCTCTCGGTATGCCGTCCAATCTTAGCAAATCGCGAGGGCGACTTTTGCCAGCGTTGACGTATAGTCTGTTCAGACCGTGCCAACCTCAAGGGGGTGAGATCAGTGAGTGAGTTCAGCCGCATAACGTATGATTCCTACGACAGCGGGGTTGCGCGCATTGTGCTCGACCGGGAAGAAACACGTAATGCCCAGGACAAACAGATGCTCTATGAGGTCAATACCGCTTTCGACCTGGCGGGTGCGGACGATAGTGTGAAGTGCCTGATCGTCGCCGCCAATGGCCCCCACTTTTCCTCCGGACACGATCTGCGTGACACCACGGCGATGTCGGACTTCCAGACCGTGTCCAACTGGGGTGGCTTTACGAAACCGGGACAGGAAGGTCCGCAAGCGGTGGAAGAGGAAATCTACCTGGGCTTTTGTTGGCGTTGGCGGAATTTTCCGAAGCCTACGATCTGCGAGGTACAGGGGAAGGTAATCGCCGGCGGCCTCATGTTGGTGTGGCCGTGTGACATCATCGTCGCGAGCGAGGAAGCGACCTTTTCGGACCCGGTGGTCGCGTTTGGTGTGAACGGGGTGGAGTACTTTGGTCATCCATGGGAATTTGGGGTGCGCAAGGCAAAGGAGCTGTTGTTCACCGGCGGCGTCATGGATGCGCGCGAGGCCCTCGCCTGTGGGATGGTCAATCATGTGGTCGCGCGCGAAGACCTCGCGGACTTTGCGATGAACATGGCGAACAAGATCGCATCGCGGCCATCGATGGGGTTACGGCTGGCCAAGCAGAGCGTCAATCAGGCCCAGGATGCGCAGGGTTTGTGGAGCGCTTTGCAGGCGGCGATGTCGCTGCAGCAACTCGGGCACGCCAACAATCGCGCGGTGCACGGTATCGCGGTGGACCCCGCCGGGGCTCAGGTGATCCGCGATGAGGCGAGAGCGGCCAAGGGTAAGGGCTAGGAGCCTGCTGAAAAACTATATTGGACTCAGTCAAACTCTCCGATTCATGGGCAAGGCGCGTTTCGCGTCACAGGTCGGGTACGTTTGCAAGAGGCGCAACGCGGCCAAGGATCTCAACAGGCTCCTAGGTGCGGTGGCTTGTGCTGCGCGCCGCCCGTGCTCGTAGCTTCTCGGCATGGTGCGCCAGGGCTGCCTCGATCACGTCCTGCGCGTTGACTCGGGTGTGTTCGTCCAGAGTGGCTTCCAGTTTTGGGAAGTTCAGCAGATAGCGAGTGCCAGCGCGGTCCCGTTTGAGAAATCCGCAGTCCACCAGGTAGCGCCGGGTGGTCGCATGGTCTACATCCGCGCGAAGTTTGCCCAGGCCCTCGCGCAGCGCATCGTTTAACTCCACCTCGCTGTAGGGGTATCGTCTTTGCAGCTCGCAGGCGAGCAGTGCGAGCACACCGTCGCGTCGCCGTGGATGGCGGGGCAAGCGCGGCAGACGGCCGTCCACCAGGGCTTTGATCAACTCACTGCGGGTTTGTTCGAAATCCAGCGGTGGGAGATCGTTGCTCATCGGCCGGCTTGTCCTCCTTTAGAGAGATGGGTGATGTATTGCTGAGAGTGCCATAGGCACCGGACCGCTCTCCCGTGCTTGGAGGTCGGGCGGGGCAATCGAGCTCTGCCCGTCGGTCGGGTAGAGCTCTGGTGTGGCTAGCGCCCGGTGAAGTTGGGTTTGCGCTTCTCGATGAAGGCGCGCAGGCCCTCCTGGAAGTCTTCGCTCTGGAACAGGCCGCCGAGGTGGACCATCAGGTGGTCCACGGCGGTGTCGTAAGACTCCTCCATCCCCATGCGCATCATGCGCTTGGTGGTCTGCACGGCCATCGGCGCGTTCTCGGCCACCTCCTGAGCCCACTCCCGTGCGGTGTCCATCAACTCGTCCTTGGGGACTACCTTGTTGACGATGCCGATCTCCAGCGCTTCTTCCGCGCTGATCGTGCGTCCGCGATAATACAACTCCGCTGCCTTGGCCCACCCGACCAGACGGGGCAGCAGCCAGGTGCCGCCGCTCTCCGGTACCACGTTGCGTTTGGCCGTGACCGCCGCGAGTTTGCCGTTGTCTGCGATGATGCGCATGTCACACAACAGGGTCATATCCATGCCATAACCGGCTGCAGCACCGTTGATGGCGCAAATGATCGGTGTGTCGGTGTGCCACATCACGTTGATCGGGGCGTCGCGCAAATCGAACAGCTGGCGGGGTTGATTAGCGCCGCCTCGTGAGCTGGCACTACCGCCGCTCTCCATGCGATCGGACGTGTCGATCAGATCAAGGCCACTGCAGAAGCCGCGTCCGGCCCCGGTGAGGATGATGCAGCGCACGTCCGGGTCCTTGTCGGCTTCCACCATTTTGGCCGAAAGCTCGTTGAGCATGGGCCGGCTGATCGCATTCAGTCGTTCCGGGCGGTTGAGGGTGATCGTCACGACGTGGCCGTCTTGCTCGACCAGCAACTCGTCGGTTGAAGAAGGTGTGATGGACATGCGTCTCTCCCGCTAGCGGTTAAATTTAAACAGCACCTTAACAGTGTAGCGCCGCGGTGCAAGAGGGCTGTGCGATGCGCCGGTCTACCCAGGGATGCTACTATCGTGGCGTAAATATCGGTGGGGTACAGGAGTGTGAGGATGCCTAAGTTGCGAAGCCTGATGCTAGGTATGTTGGTGGGGACGATGCTGGTCGGAGGGGTCACCCAAGCCCGTGAGCTCGGCGTGTCGCGGCCCGAGCGCGAGGGTATGTCGTCGGATCGCCTGCAACGCATGACGGAGCATATGCGCGAACGCGTGGCGGACGGCACGATGGTCGGCGGCATGGGGATGATCGCACGCAACGGCAAGATCGTGTATGCGCAGACTTACGGTCAGGCCGACCGCGAAGCCCCGCGGGCCATGCAAGATGATGCCATCTATCGCATCTACTCCATGACGAAGCCGATCACCGGTGTGGCGTTGATGATCTTGTTCGAAGAAGGGAAATTCTTCCTGGACGACCCGATCGCCCGCTATATACCGGAACTCGCCGATTTGCAGGTGGCTCTCTCCACCGCTGATGGTCGCACGGGCATCGTCTCCGACGGCACACAGAGTCGTACGATCGGTGAGGGGGATCGCGAGCTTGTGGGGCAGACACGCAAACCGCGCCGCCAGCCGACCATTCGCGATCTGTTGACCCACACGGCGGGGATGACCTACGGGATTTTCGGCGACACTGAGGTCGACAAGCTCTATCGGCAGGCTGCTGTGATGGGGCGGGATGTAGACCTGCAGCAGTTTGTTACAACGCTCGGCAAACTCCCTCTCCAGTATGAACCGGGTACCCGGTGGCATTATTCGGTGGCCGTCGACGTACAAGGGCGCCTGGTCGAGGTTTTGAGCGGACAGAAGTTTGGTGCTTTCCTGGACACGCGGATCTTCGCACCGTTGGATATGCGAGATACCGGTTTTGTGATCCCAGGGCCCGACGTACCCCGTCTCGCGCAGATGTATGCCCCCAAAGGTGTGGGCGGACGCGGGTTCTTCGCGCAGGCGACCGGCGCGGGTCTGGAAGTCGCGCCTGCTGCGGCGAGCGCACGCTACATTGACGGTGGCCGGTTCGAAAGCGGCGGCGGCGGATTGGTCTCAACCGCACGCGATTACGTCCGCTTCGCGCAGATGCTCTTGAATGGCGGAGAGTTAGGCGGCGTACGCCTCCTATCCCCGAAGACGGTGGAATTGCTGATGAGCAATCACCTGGGATCTATACCCATGGGATTTGGGGGTGCGGGCATGGGTTTTGGGTTGGGGGTATCGGTGCTGCTCGACCCCGGGCAAGCCAGCGAGATCGGCTCGCGGGGGACGGTCGCCTGGGGTGGTGCCGCAGGAACGCGATTCTGGATCGACCCCGAGGAAAACTTGATCGGGGTGTTTATGGTGCAGAGCTTGCCGCATCGCACGCGCGTGGGACGTGAGTTCCGTTCGCTGACTTACCAGGCGATCATCGATTGACGCGCCGTGCGATGGCGGCCACGTCGGTAACGTCGTAGAACGAAGCGCGGCGCCCGAAACTTCGGTTGGCGATGTCGATTAGCAGGTTAGCAAACACGCGTGCGCCGCGATCGTTCGGATGCACAATATCGAGCAGCAACTTCGGGCGCAGCCGTTTGCTGATATCGATAGCGACGCCGTCGAGGTTGTAGCGGAAGGGATCGGTGTTGCCCATCAACGCGTCATACACCCCGGGTACGGGAAAGAAAGCCAGGTTCGGGTAGTTGTGCTGCTGATCGTTGAGGTAGCGATTGAAGGTGTTGATCGTTGGGCGGTTGTTGTAACGGGTCCAGGTGTAGCCGACGATGACGTCTGCCCCGGATGTGTTGAGCAGATTGAGCATGCGCTCGGCATAGGCGTAGACCCCGCGCGGGACTTTGGGCTTTTTGCGCAGATCATGGTGAAACAGATCGATACCGATGATCAGCGCGGGCGGATGGGTCTGAAACTTGCGTTGCAGCCACCTGTATTTGCGCCGAAAGCTGCCGGTGATCACCGTTTTCTTGACCACCCGTTCGCGGGGGAAGCCCAGTTTTTCCAGTGCGTACAGCGATGGCGAATAACCCGGGCGAAAGAAATTGAACCCGGTCGAAACCGAGGCGCCGATCACATAGGCGTAGCGTTCTCGCGTCTCCTCGGCCTGGCCCTCCAGCGTCGCTCCGAGCAGGCAGACCAAAAGCACCGCGCGGCGGAGGTTCATCGCTCCAACCAGAGTTGGAGCATCAGCAGATCCCACAGGCGCGCGGCATTGTTGATCCCCTGCTGGACGTGTTGATGCTGCAGGCGCTCCACCCGCTCGGGGTCCAGCAAGCCTTGTCTGCGGACGCGATCGGTGGCCAATAAGTCTCCCATCCAACTTCGCAGGGGACCGCGCAACCAGGCGTCGAGGGGCACGCCGAAGCCGCGCTTGCTGCGCTCGGTCAAAGCCGGCGGGATGTACTCAGCGAGGATCCGGCGCAACAAGTACTTGTCTTGGCCGTGCTGCTGCTTGAGGGTGCCGGGCAGGCGTGCACTGAATTCGACCAGACGGTGGTCCAGCAACGGTACGCGTGCTTCCAACCCGACCCGCATGCTCGCGCGATCCACCTTGGTGAGAATGTCGTCCGGCAGATAAGCCAGCGTATCCTGTGCGGCCATGCGTGCTCGGGCCTCAAGATTGCGGGTCCAATGTTCGGGCTGATTGTATACGGTTGGCGTCGGGCTCGCGGTGAGCAACACCTGATCAGGGTTGCGCCAGTGGGATAACAAGGCTTCGTACAAGGCCGGGTGATCATCGCTGCGCAATAGCTCGGCGGCAGTCGCGAGTTTCTGTTGCAGTGTTCCGGCTCTGCCACCCCAAGCCGGCGCGGGGATAGCGGTGGTGAAACGCTGCAGCCATTCGTTGCCCAACGCTGCGGATGCGGCGCGCCGCAGGGGAAGCGGACACCATGACATATTGCGCCACAGGCGCTCGGTCGTACGGTAGCGGTTGTAACCCCAGAACAGTTCATCCGCGCCGTCACCCGAGAGCGTGACGGTGACATGTTCGCGGGCCATCGCACAGACCAGATACGTGGGCAAGATAGATGGGTCAGCAAACGGCTCATCGTTCAGACGCGGCAGCTCATCCACTGCATCGAGCATGTCCGCCTCGCCGATGTACAGCTCGGTGTGATCCGTCCCCAGGTGCTCAGCGATCGCACGGGCGTAGGGCGCCTCGTCGTAGTCGGGATTGTCAAATCCGATCGTGAAAGTGCGTACCGGCTGGCTTGCCTGGGCTTGCATGAGTGCGCAGGTGAGGCTGCTGTCGATGCCCCCGGAGAGGAACGCGCCGAGTGGCACATCCGCCAGCATCCGCGTGCCCACCGCATCGTAGAGTAGATCGTGCAGTTCTCGCTGCAAGGCGGGTGCGTCTTGTGTATACGCTGGGGCGGTCACATGTTTCTCGAGCGACCAGTAAGGTTGCGGCGGCTTCATGCTCGCGGTCCGTGTGTCGATCTCCAGAAGATGTCCTGGCGCCAGTTTGTTGCTTTGACTGTAGATCGTGGCCGGACCGGGTACGTAGCTGTGGCGCAGGTATGCGGCCAAGATGTCGCGGTTCAGCGAGAGGTCCATGCCACTGCTGCGCAGCGCCCGGAGTTCGGAAGCGAAGGCAATCTCGCCGCCGTCGCAGGCGTAGTACAGCGGCTTGATGCCTAGGCGATCGCGCACCAGAAACAACTTCCCCGACGGGATGTGCAGGGCCGCGAAGGCGAACATGCCGATCAGTTGCGCCGCTGTGGCCGTGACGCCTGCCTGAGCGATGTGTTCGACCAATACCTCGGTATCGCAGTGACTGCGCCATTGCCGCTGCGGCAGCGCCGAGCGCAGTGCCTCCCCGTTGTAAATCTCGCCGTTGTAGGTCACGACCCATGTGCCGCACTCGGAGAGCATCGGCTGGCGACCGGCCGTGCTCAGATCCATGATCGACAAGCGGCGGTGGGCCAGGCACACGTTGTCCTTTTCCCAGGCTCCTTGATCGTCCGGTCCGCGATGCACGAGCGTTTCGCTCATCCGCAGGACGCGCGCATGGCGCCCGGAGTCCTGACTGACCAGACCGGCAATACCGCACATGCCTAAAGAGACCCGCTAGAAGTGCGTTCCAGCAGGCCCAGCCAGGATTCTAGGACGTCGCTCGGGTCGTATCGTCGCGTGACTTGTCTGGCGTGCTGTTGGATATGTGCGATGTCCGATCCGGGTGCCATCAAGGCGGCAAGGCCTGCACTCAATTCTGCGACATCGCCGTTGCTGACCAGGCACCCCCAATCGCGTGACGCGATGACCTCCGCGGGTCCGGTGGGACAATCGTAGCTGATCGGCGCGCAGCCGCATGCCATTGCCTCCATCAAGGCGTTGGGAAAACCCTCAAATGCTGACGCGCTGATGTAGATATCGGCGCGCTCGTAGAACACCTGGAGATTGCCGACCCGGGGAATAAAGCGCACCGCGTCTTCGATGTCGAGCGCGCGGGCTTGTTCGAGCAGTGCATCACGCGATGGCCCGTCGCCGATCATCCACAACACCCAGTACGAATGAGTGGCTCGGGCTCGCGCAAACGCCTCCAGCACCTGTTCCGGTTGTTTCTGATCGACAAGGCGACCCACGCAGATGATCACCCGCTGGGATGCATCCGCGAAATCAGTGGGATTCATGCGTGGCTGTAGGTCTGCGAGCGGCAGCCTCACAGCGTTGGGAATGACCGTGACGAACGGGGCTTGCGTGTGGGCCCGTATCCACGCCGCGCTCGCCTCGCTCAAGACCGTCACGGCGCTACTGCGGCGATAGGCGAGATGCATCAACCATTTCTGCCCGAAGCGGTATTGCGCGTAGGGGGGATGGACGCGCTCACCGATGATGTGAGCGAGCCCCGACAGGCGGGCGACGAGTCCACCGATCGTATTGGCGACAGGCATAAATGTGATCAGCACATCGGGTCGGGATTCGGACGCTACGGCGCGCAGGCGGCGCGTTCGCCGCCAGGTATTGACGACGCTGTCCGTCACGCCGCGGGCGGCGTCTGGGGTGTAGGTGGATCGGCGCGTTACCGCAGCGTGGATCGGGTACGCATCTTGCTCCGGAGTGGTGTTGGTCACCAAGGTGACGCTGTGCCCCGCAGCCGCCAGTTCGCTGGCGAGCCAGGCCAGGACTTTTTCGGCGCCCCCGTTGGCCAGGCTATGAATGTAAAACAGCAGGTTCATGCACGGTAAGGCGGCGATGCGATCCATGCCTCGCAGTCTATCATGCACCGCGGGAACATCGGGCAAAAATACCCTGTCGCTGCGGCGGCACGCCCTGGGTGAGTCTTACTGGAGTGGCGCCCGCGAGGTGGTGCTTAAGGCGAGTCGCCCAGACGCGTGATGCTCCCGGAACCCATAACGCGTTCGCTCACGTTGGCATCGCCGTAGTATTCGATGTCACCGGAACCCATGATGGTGGCATCCAGTTTGGCCTGCGCCCACACGAGGATGTCGCCGGAGCCGGATATGCGCGCCTTGGTTTCTTGGGTCTTGAGTTCTGGGGCTTCATGGTCGCCGCTGCCTGCGATGGAGATGACCTGGGTAACCGCCCGCCCCTCGAGTTTGATATTGCCAGAGCCCGCCACGCGGGTGCGAACCGATCCGGCCTCCAGGGTACTGATCTCCACGTCACCAGAACCGGCGATGCTGACCTCCACTTCATCGGCATTGCATTCGCCGAGTTCCAGGCTGGCGCTGCCGCTGATGGTCAGGCGCAGATGGTCGCTGCTGAGCTCCTCGGCGTAACCGTCGCCACTGCCGGACATGGTGATGTCCTCCAGTTTATCGAAGCCCACGGTGACGATCACTTCATCGTCGCTCCAACTGGATAGATCCAGCCAGCGTTCTTTCTGTTTGATGCGCAGCGTGTCGCCGTCGACCTCGGTGATGATGTCTTCGATCACGTCGCCATCGCCCTCGAGCGTCACGTAGGGGGAAGATGAAGGGACAAATTGGACTTCGAAGGGTAGGGAAAACGCCACCCTCGAGAATGAATCTACTTCACGCGTCTCCTCGGCGGCAAAGGCCGCCTGCAGCGTGCAAGCGAGCAGGGTTGTGAGCAGCGTGGCCAACAGGCGCTTAGATTGTTTGATCATCACGATCCGCCGTAATCAATTGAACTACCACCAAAGTCGTATCCCTGGTCAAAATAGTTTGACCCCACACTGCCTTCCGGACGCCAGAGCACTAAAAACTCATCGGTGTCAGGAGGTGTTTTTCGAACATGAAGTTACGGTGGGTCAATAACTCGTCCGGCATCAGGCCAATCGCGGCGGGGACCGCTGACCAGAACTGCAGGATGTAATCCGGCGCATCGCAAAGATCGCTCGGCAGAGGCTTCAGCAACAACGAAAAATAGGCCCAGAAGACATCAGCTGCGCTCAGACCGCTGCCGACCAGGTAGGGACTTTCGAGTGCTTTTTGCGCCTGGAGTTGCATCTGCAGGCATTCCAAGACCTCTCGAATACGATCGATGGATTGTTCTATGTTGTCGATGCCGCGACTGTAGTCACGGAAGATCGGCGAGCGCGTAGCTTCCTCACCGCGGTCGTTGATCATCTGCTTGAGCATCAAGACGCGTGCGTACCAACCGAAGCCGGTCTCTCCTGCGATTTCGTTGCAGAGGCCGATCGTGGTGATACGTTCGTTCAGAGTGTCCGGCAGCAGACGTGGCCCTTGGCCGAGCCGTTCAGCCAATTCGATCATTTCGATCCAGCGAACCCGTGGAGCTTCCTGTTGATAAATAGCTACCGGTGCATTGCGATGGCCGGTCCAGGACAACAACTCTTCGTTCCCCTGTCCGCCCAGTTGTTCCACGGGTAAGTAGTCGATGTTGCGCAAGCGGAACAGTGCCTTGGCGGATTCGGACCAAGGGGCGGGCACACCGGCGGTAAGTGCCAGGCGCAGACCAGGTAGTTCTCGCGCGTCGCTGGCCGACAGATATTTCATGATCGATTTTCCTTTTGTGTTTTTATCCCTGAATCAATACCGCCGTAGGGGCTCCAATCGTCAGCTAATGGGCGACGGTCTGTGTGCTGTTGTGGAACTGGTATGTGCGCTGAGCCGCGATTCGAGGCCACCGATTGGCAAGCATGAGGTTGTCATCCTTGTTGCAATCCTTGGCATACGTTTAAATCGCTGTCGCCTGTTCCTTCTGCCGAGTGCCTTATCCTGTCGATCCTACCGAGTGCCTGTTCGTCCGAACTGTGGTGTGTTCGAATGTGGCACGTGTCTTCGATCTGCGCTACCCGCTCCCGATCGCACCACTAGCACCGACTGCATGCCTGTGGGCGACGATCTAGATAACTGGCCGCTGTATCTAAAACGTGTCTGCCGCTCGCGTTGTTCGAAGCGCTGTTGTCCACGCCGAATCTGAGCGCCGCGCCCGCCGGCGGGCCAGCAGTTTGCCGGTGCGATCAGCCTGTGTTCTGCACACCCTCCCGACGGCGAATATTAATGCCTCAACCGCTGCTTGCCTACTTTTTCGTGTGTCCGATGGTGCAGCCCGGCCAGCGGTATGGAACAATGTTGGTTTTTTGTGACAACTAAAATGGCAAAACCAGTACTTTATGGCATGAGCGCTTCCCGTGCCTTTCGCTCCATCTGGGCCGCGGAAGAAATAGGCCTTCAATACGAACATGTAAACACCTCATTCAGGGGGGATGCCCAGGCGGAGGACTATCTGCGCGTCAACCCCAACGGACGGATTCCGGCGCTGGTCGATGGGGATTTGAAGCTGTTCGAATCGATGGCCATCAACAACTACTTAGCACAGGCATATGGTGCTCACCTGTGGCCTGCCGACCTGCCCGCGCAGGCATTGACGCTGCAGTGGAGTGTCTGGGGGATCAGTGAGATTGAACCGCTACAGATGCAAATTGTTGTACAACGTTTCTTTACCCCGGAAGACAAACGCGACGCAGGCGTGATCGAGCGTGCGACTCAGGGGCTGCAGCGACCGCTCGGTGTGTTGGAACGGACGCTGAATGATCGCGACTACCTTCTGGGAGAAGCATTCACCATCGCTGATCTCAACGTGGCTGGCGTTATGGACCTTTTGAACATGATCGAGTTTGATCTCAGCGCCTGGGCCAAGGTCAGCGAGTGGCAGGCGCGCTGCTATGGGCGCGCATCCTATGGCAAAGCCAAAGCGGTAGGCGTGTAGATCAACCAGCAAGATGCGTTGGGCTGGTCCCACGTCGAAAAGAGGATAGGGAATGAATAGATCACAGCAGATGGCCACTGTTGCGCATGGCTATGTGGATGCGGGCAAGTTTGCGGGTGTGGAATGGTGCGTCGAAGTCGACGGCGAGGTGCTCGACCAGGGTGCGGTTGGGCAGGCCGATGTGGCTGCTGGAACCGCGATACCGCAGAACGCCCTCTACCGCATTTACTCGATGACCAAACCGATCGTTTCCCTGCTCGCCCTGCAACTGGTCGAGCAAGGCAAGCTGCGCCTATACGATATGGTGGCTCAGTACGACCCGCGCTTTGCAGCCATGCGGGTCCTGGGGGCCGATGGCAGCATCGCCCCTGCACAGCGCCCAATCACCGTGGAAGATCTATTGACCCACCGGGCGGGTATGACCTATGAGTTTATTCATGGTTGTCATGTCGCACCCTACTATCGCGATGCAGAGATTATCGGCGATGGCGTGCGCCCCCTCGAAGACATGATGGAGGCGCTGGCGCAGATGCCCTTGGCGTTCCAGCCCGGCACCAGCTGGCGCTACAGCGTATCCATCGATGTGCTGGCCCACGTGTGTGAGTTAGCCGGTGGGGATTCGTTGGGTAACCTGTTAGAGCAGAATATCTTTGCGCCTCTCGGCATGAGCGATACCGGTTTTGCCGTGCCGGAAAGTGAGCACGATCGGATTATGTCGATGTATGGCACCGCGCAACTGGAAGGCCTGCCGCCGCTGGATATTGTTCCGCATGAACTGGCGCCCATGGACGCGGAGTCGATGTATCCGAAAAACCTGGCGGGGTTTCGTCGTGGTGGGCATGGCCTGTTTTCCACGAGTGCGGACTACCTGAAGTTTGCCCGTATGTTACTCACCGGGCGTGGGCCGGATGGCGACACGCTGATCAGCGGCCCGATGCTGAAGATGCTGCAGGCCAATCGTATCCCCGCGCAACAGCTACCGCTGCGCATTGGTGCGAACGCATTGCCGGGATATGGTTGGGGTTTGATCGGACGGGTCCAGATCGATCCCGGTCAGTCCCTCGCATTGTGCGGCGGAGGTGAATTCGGTTGGGCTGGCGCGGCGACCACCTACTTCTGGGTTGATCCGAACCATGCGATGGTCGGCGTGGTCATGACCCAGTATCTTGGCGCGATGCTGCCCCTCACGGACGACATGCGCACTGCGGCGTACCAACAGCTCTGAGGTCGTCGGTTTTAAGCCGCCTTGCAACACGACCCGCGCGCAATTGTGCTGTCAGCGGGTCGGCGCTCCTGCCCGATGTGCTAGTACGCTTGAGCTAGATGGCGTCGATCAGCGCAGCAACCTCGTCCAGCCGGGAGGAGACCGCCTGCGCTTTCTGGGAGCCGAGGTGCAACACCAGACGTCTCACACCCAACTCGGCAAATTGGGCGACCGTGTCCACGTCCGCTCGGTTGGGGGTGATGGTGATGGCAAAGTCGTCGGGGTTGCGGCCGGCTTTGTCCAGGGCCTCGCGCAACTCGCTGAGCACGGGGACGGCGCTTCGGGGCGACAGCTGGAAACCATACCAGCCATCGCCAAACTCGGCCGCGCGACGCAGGGCGCGCTTGGAATGTCCACCGACGACGATGGGGATATGCGGGTTCTGTACCGGTTTCGGGTCCATGCGGCAGGGCGCAACGTCGAAGTGTTGCCCATGTAGTTCGGTGACCTCATCCGTCCAGAACGACTTCACCAACGTCAGGAATTCATCGCTGCGCGCGCCGCGATCCTCCCAACCGTAACCGCTTGCGAGGACTTCTTCTTTGCACCACCCGACCCCGACGCCGAACTCCATCCGACCGCCGCTGAGCCAATCCAGCGTGGCAAACTCTTTGGCGGTATAGAGGGGATTGCGCTGGGAGATCAACGAGATGCCCGTGCCGAAGCGCATGCTCTGCGTGATGCTCGACAAGAACCCGAAGGTGGCGACCGTGTCCAGCATGCCGCCGCCCTGGGGCACGGGCAGTTTGCCATCGGCAGCGCCCGGATAGGGATGGTCGGTTTCGTCGAACAGAACGACGTGTTCACCCATCCACAGGCTCTCCACGCCGATCGCTTCCGCGCGCTGGGCAAAGTCCTTGATCATCTCACGATCGGCGAGGGGGGACATAAACGTAGAAAATAAACCGATATGCATGGACATCGCTCCTTCAGGTCGGATGTTTTGCGGCGCTGGATCAGGCCCTGTGTTGGTAATCCTGTTTGATGAATTCCGCCCCCTTCTCGGCGATCATGACCGTTGGGGCGTTGGTGTTGCCCGAGGTGATGGTTGGCATGACCGAGGCATCGATCACCCGTAATCCGGCGATGCCGTGAACCTGTAGACGATCGTTGACTACCGCGTGCGTATCCGAACCCATTTTGCAGGTGCCGATTGGATGAAAGATGGTGGTACCCAGATCGCGGGCGGCGTTGGTCAGTTCCGCCTCGCTGCGCAGGTGTGCGCCAGGCAGGTATTCCTCAGGCTCGAACGGTGCCAGGGCCGGTGCGGCCATGATTTTGCGAGTGAAATGCAGAGAGGCGACCGCGACCTGCATATCCTCGGGACTCGACAGATAGTTCAGGTGTATCTCGGGGGCGCTGGCCGGATCGTTGCTCTGGATGCGCACGTGGCCGCGACTGGAGGGCCGAAGATTGCAGACGCTCGGGGTGATGGCATTGAAGCTGTGGAGCGGCTCTCCGAACTTGTCCAGTGACAGCGGTTGGACATGCCATTCGATGTTGGCGGACGCTTGTTGGTCGTCGCTTTTCGCGAACGCGCCCAGTTGTGACGGCGGCATGGTCAGCGGCCCGGTACGCCGGGTGAAGTACTCCAGCCCCATCATGGCTTTCCCCAACAGGGTTGCGGCGCGCTGGTTGAGGGTCTTTGTGTTGGATACCTTGTAGATCGTGCGGATCTGCAGGTGGTCCTGCAGATTGCCGCCCACACCCGGCAAGACGTGTCGTGGGGACACGCCGCTGCGCTGCAGAAATTCGGGGTCGCCGATGCCGGATAGCTGAAGGAGTTGTGGGGAGCCGATGCTGCCGGTCGCTAGCAACACCTCGCTGCGTGCGCTGAATTGCTGCAGGCCTTCCTTTGTCGCCACCTCAACGCCACTCACGTGTAGAGGCGTGGCGTCGGCGTAGAGCAGCTTGTGGGTCATCGCCTCGGTGATGATCGTCAGGTTGGGTCGGTGGCGGATCGGATGGAGAAAAGCTTTGGCCGCGCTCCACCTTCGACCACTGCGCTGGTTCATTTGAAAATATGCGTTGCCAAAGTTGTCACCGCGATTGAATTCTTCGATCTTTGGAATTCCGGCCTGTTCCGCAGCTTCCCGCCAGGCGTCGAGGATTTCCCAGTTCACGCGACGTTCCTCAACCCGCATTTCGCCGCCGCTGCCGTGATAGTCATCTGCGCCGTGCACGTAGTCTTCGCTCGCCTTAAACACCGGCAGAACGTCATCCCAACCCCATCCGCGATTGCCCAACTGTGCCCAATGATCATAGTCGCTACGCTGACCCCGCATATAGATCATCGCGTTGATCGAAGAGCAGCCACCGATGACCTTGCCCCGCGCGTAGCCGATGGAGCGGCCGTTCAAGCCCGGGTCGTTGGTGGTTGAAAAGCACCAATCGGTACGTGGGTTGCCGATGGTGTAAAGGTAGCCGACCGGGATGTCGATCCAGAAATAGTTATCTTGCTTTCCCGCCTCCAGAAGCAGGACCGACTTCTCCGGGTCTGCCGAGAGCCGATTGGCCAGCACGCACCCAGCGGTGCCTGCGCCGACGATGATGTAGTCGTAGGATTCCAAGTCTTGCGCCCTTGTTTGCTGCTTTCGCAAGAATACCAAGGTAGCGCATATTGACAGGCAAAAAAACGCCGCGAATGGCGGCGTTTTATTGTTTATCGGGCGTCAGGCGGTCACCAAGGGATTGGCTTTCAGCGCCTGGTAGGCCTCGGGGACCGGTATGTTGAGCAGTTCGCGGACCCGATCGATGGGCTGGGACAGCATGTATTCCCAGTCCTGCGCGGGCAACCATTGGGCTTGCTTGCCTTCGCGATAAGCACGCAGAGCGGCGCCGAAAATCCCACGCCCGTAGACCGGGGCCAGCTTGAAGCAGCCTGCCAGACAGATCGCTGCGACACCCCGGTTGCGGGTCTGGGCGTAAGTGAAGGCCAGAAGACAAACCTCGCCCAGTTCATCGCGACCGTACTCGGTCAGCGTATGCCACAGGTCGTGCTGGTCGCGTTGTCGGGTACCAAACTTTTTGACCCCCGGCGACATGTTGGCAAATTCACGGTCCGTGCTGGCATCAACCAGGCCGTCCGCCGTGATGTTCTCGCTGGTCACAAACTGCAGATAATGGCGACCGAGAGAGTTGGCGGGAAGTTTGCTGAGGCTGTCGCGGTCTTTCAGGGTGTCGACCAATTCGATGTCTTCCAACAGTACCTTGGCACCTACCGGGGTGCGCGCGAAACGATGATAGCCGCGTTCCAGCGCAGGACCGGCAAGGGCGGTGATGACGTTGAAGACTTCCTCGGTGCGCTCGGGATCATCCAGCAGGCGTCGCAGAGCCCGCCACGCCACGAGGGGGTGCATGCGATTAGAGTTTGCAGCCATAAGAGAGATGCCTCGTATTCATAAATTTCTGGGCGTGGGTTTATCCCGCGCCGCACCCGGTCATGGGCAAAGCGCGTAGCTTCATGCCAACCTTACCGACCCGTTACCAACATCAATGTAGATAGTGGGTGAATATGAAGATTATCTACATCAATGTCAATAATAAAATGCTGGCATTGAGCCCTTACTCACATATAAATTACGCCCGGGCGAGGGAATGGTGCTCGGGCAGCGGAGGGTAAGTAATTAAATTGACTATAAGGCGCCGGCGTACGGCCGAGGAAGCGCGCACGGTGATCCTTGATACAGCAGCCAGGCGATTGCGGGATCAGGGGCTGGATGGCCTCAACATCAAGGGGGTTGCCGAAGACGCAGGCATCAGTCATGCCACGCTCATTCACCACTTTGGTTCCAGCGCGGAAATGCGCGATGCCCTGGCGGAGAAGATGACCGCCGACCTGATCAACGATCTCATTAAAGCCCTCCAGGCCCAGGCGCCTACTGAGCAGTTGGTCGAGAATGTGTTTGCTGCGATCAGCGAAGGTGGACATGCCAAGCTGATCGCGTGGCGGGTGAGCGAAGGACGCCTGGACAGTGATCCATTGGGGCAAGCGAAGACGCTGTTCGAACGGCTGCTCAGCCATACGGAAGGCAAGCTCGCGAGTGATATCGGCGAACGCCGTCGCCTCATTTACCTGATCACGACAGCCGCACTCGGCGCAGGGCTCGCCGGAGGAGTAGTGCAGACTATGTTCGGTATGAGCGAGGAAGAGGTCAGTGGTTTTCCCGCATGGCTGTCCGGGCGCCTTTGATCTGATGGCCGAGTTGGGTTGGATTTTCTAGGAGGAGTAGTGCAATGAAGTTATACATGGTTCCGGCGGCGCCGAATCCCACCAAGGTAATGCTATATATCGCCGAGCGTGAGGCCCTAGGTGTGGATTTTGGCATTGAACAGGTGGTGGTAAACACACTCAAGGGTCGTCAGCGCGAACCCGAGCACCTGGCACGCAACCCGTTTGGCACGCTCCCCGTGTTGGAGCTCGCTGACGGGTCTTATCTGAAAGAGTCGCTGGCGATCATCGCTTATCTGGAAGACAAATTCCCGCAGCAGGGTCTGCTGGGTGACAGTGCTGAGTCGCGGGCGCACTCCAGAGATTTGGAACGCATCGTTGAATTCCGGGTGGCGCAACCGCTTGGCCGTTACGTCCATGCGGTCAACTCGCCGTTAGGGCTCCCGCCGGACCCAAAAGCCGCAGCGGAGGTGGAACAGTCGCTACCTGCCGCCCTTAATTATCTGGAGGCGTTGCTCGGCGATGGGCGCGAGCTGTTGCAGGGGGCGCAGGTGTCAATCGCGGACTGTACATTGCAATCGGGTTTGCAGTTTGCGCGCTTCGGAAAGGTAGACCTTCCAGGTGGCGACTATCCGTATCTCACCGCGTGGAATGCACGTTTTTGCGCGCGACCCCCCGCCAAGGCGGTTCTGAAGTTTTAGCCGTCAGGACCTGGTTTGCCCGGATTTCCGCCGTGGCATGAGCTGCTCGGTCGCGCCGAGCAATGCGCCGGCGCGCGTGGCGCTCAAGCCGCTACGCTGCTTCCGCTTCGTCGTGCTGATCGAGCTGGGACAGCGCGTTGCGCAACGCCTTGTAGAACAGCTCAGGATTGAATTCTTCGGCCAGAATTTCTTCGATTTCTTCTCTTTGCAGAGCGTTTTGATCTTCGTTCATTTCACACTTCCCTTTGTTGGGTACATCCCGTGGAGTATTGATATTAGGGCATCATCGACGCCGGTCTGCGAAGCAGTTCTCGTTTATCAAAGGTGTGCGTGGTCGGCCCGGGGGTAGAGTTTTCCGGAGATCTTTGCGGTATGAGGGGGATTGAGCGGCGAGCTCACGGTCGCTTGATAAGCAGCTGGCTGCATGGAGCAGCCAGCTGCGATCCTCGGTCGCTACAGGATTTAGCCCGCGACCAATTACAAAGCCTCGGGTTGTTGGGCACCCAGCAGCATGGATGCTACCTGACCCCTGTTACCAGCGTTCTTCCATCGCGCCAGGCGTTCCTTGATCCGCTCGGCCGGCCCGACCAGGTGGCAGGCATCGATCAACTCGGCGGGCACCGCCGCGGCGGCCTCATCCTTCTTGCCGGACAGGAATAGATCCTGGATTTTAACCGCCGCGTCTTCGAAACCCAGGGCTTTGGCGTAGTTGTTATAAAAGTTCTTATCGCGCGCGCCCATACCGCCGATATACAACGCCATATTGGCCCGAATCGGCATCATGCACTGCTCGACGTCGTCGCCGATGATGACGGTCACAAAGGGTGAGACCTCAAATTGGGTCATGTCCTTGTCACCGGCCTTGGCAAAACCAGATTGGATCGGGCCTTCAAACACCGAGAACTTCTCCGGATCCATCCAGATGGGGAAAAAGCCGTCGCAGACTTCGGCCGCGGCCTCTACTCCTTTGGGTGTGATGTTGGCGGCGAAGATCGGAATCTCCTCTTCGCAGTGGAGAATACTCTTGAGTGGTTTGCCCAGGCCGGTGGCACCCGGTCCGGTGTAGGGCATCTGATAGACCTCGCCAGCAAAACTCGCCTTGTCCTGTCGGGCGATGATGGTCTTTATGATCTGCACATACTCTTTCAGGCGCGTGAGGGGCTTGCCGTAGGGCACGCCGTGCCAACCTTCGACCACCTGCGGTCCGGAGGCCCCCAGACCGACGATAAAGCGGCCTTGACTGCATCACTGGCACACAGAGCCTCACGGTGGGCAGCACAGTGCACTGCTTGCATGAAAGGGTATTTCGCCTGCAGTTGAGTCGCCACGCCGGTCCTTCTGCCAAGAAAAGTAGCTGCACC
>JBCCHL010000063.1:0-22697 GCA_039028775.1 Pseudomonadota bacterium
TCGACTGGCAGGCGAGCGTCGACTTCGGCCACACCTTGGAGCTTATCTAGATGACAGATTCGACCGACCGCAACGCGAACCACAAGGCCCAGATGCTGCGTTTGCAGGCCGAACATCGGCGTAAGATCAAAGTGGCCAAAGACCCGCAACGTGGCTTGGTCCTGGTACACACCGGTGATGGCAAAGGCAAGTCTTCGTCGGCGTTCGGGGTGATCGCCCGGGCCCTCGGCTGGGGGCACGACGTAGCGGTAGTGCAGTTCATAAAAGGCAAGTGGCAGACCGGTGAGCGCCAGTTCTTCGCCCAATTTGAGGAGCAACTCGCATGGCACACCATGGGGGACGGCTTCACCTGGGACACCCAGGACCGCGAGCAGGACATCATCGCAGCGGACGCAGCCTTCACCAAAGCCACGGAACTGATGCATGGCGGCGAGTTGGATCTGCTGGTGCTGGACGAGATCAACATCGCCCTACGCTACGACTATCTGCCGGTCGAACGGGTCATCACCGCGCTCGAACAGCGTAACCCACGCACCAGCGTGATTCTCACGGGACGCGATGCCAAACCGGAGTTGATGGAATATGCCGACCTGGTCAGCGAGATGCGGGAGATCAAACACCCGTTCCAGGCGGGCATCAAAGCGCAGCAGGGCATCGACTTCTGAGCGCTTCCCAGATTGAACTTTGGCCAGCGGCGGGTCAGAATCGCGACCAGATGGTGCTGGGAGACCAGCTAAGAGGGAACCCGGTGAAATACCGGGGCTGTGCCCGCAACTGTAAGTTGCAAGCTTCGAGCCGTAGCCACTGATACCTGTAGGGACCTTTAGGAACCTGTGGTGTTGGGAAGGCGCTCTGTAAGCGCGGGTGTGGTCGGCACTCAACTGCCGGACAGCGATGGCTGTGACCACCCCTGAAGCAACAAGCCAGGAAACCTGCCATCGCGTCGTTCGTCTTGAGCCGGGTGTGCTTTCCAAGACGGGATTCCATCCTCAGTAGCGACTCACATCGCCTGCCCGACGATTGCGCGGTTGACAAGCGCAACGCACGGCACGGCTTTCTTCAGTTATCCAGGAGTCGCACATGTCTATACGACCGACCATTATTCTCGCGAGCGCCATTGTTATGTCGCTGGCAACAACCTTGTCTCCCACCGCTCTGGCCGACGATCCACCGATCGAGACCATTGTGGTGGAGGCCACCCGTCTGAACCAGAGCCAGCACGAAATGGGCAGCAGCGTGTATGTGATCGACGGGGAGGACATTCAAGCCGCAGGCTATGACTTTCTCGTGGACGCGCTGGCCGCAGCCCCGGGTGTGACGATCAATCAGAACGGCACCTACGGCGGCAGCGCCAGCGTGCGCATCCGCGGTGCTTCGAGCGATCAGACCATGGTTCTGATCGATGGGGTACAGGTCAATGATCCCAGTTCCCCTGGCGGCGCGTTCGACTTCGCCCGTCTAGACCCCGCCAACATCGAGCAGATCGAAATTCTCAGCGGACCGCAATCGACGCTGTGGGGCAGCGATGCGATCGGCGGTGTCATCAGCATCGTGACCAAGCGCCCGCAAGAGCAATTTCAGGGTGATGTATTCTTCGAATACGGCAGCGAAGCCACCGCCCGTGCCGGACTCTCGATCTCCAACGCGGGTGCCGCGGGCAATTTCCGTATCGGGGTGGCTGCCATCGACAGCGACGGCATCTCCAAAGCGGACGAAAACAACGGCAACAGTGAAGAAGACGGGTATGAATCCGTCAGCGTGACCGCGCAGGGTGAACTGAACCTGCCGCGCGACATCACGCTGGGGATCACCGCACACCAGAACGCCGCCGAAGCCGAATTCGACAGCTTCGTGTTCGGCGCGCAGGGCAATGTGGGTGACGGCGATCAGCTCAGCGACACCGAAGAGTGGAGCGGGCAGGTGCGCTTGGTGGTGCCCACGTTGGACGGCCGCCTGGAGCACGAAGTGATCGTCGGCTATAGCGATATCGAACGAGAGAACTTCAGCAACGGCGCGTCCAGCTTCTCTGCGGACGGTGACCGGCAGATCTACCGCTACCTCGGCCGCTATCAGATCAACGAGGCCAACACGCTCGCGTTCGGCGTAGAGCGCGAAAACACCGAATCCGGCAGCGACGACAACCGCATCGACAGCGTGTTCGGCCTGTGGGAAACCAAACCCACCCAGGACCTGACCCTGACCTTTGGTCTGCGCAACGATGACATCGAGGACGGGGCCAGCGAGACCACCGCCCGTGCCGCATTTGCCTACCAGGCCAGTGATGTGCTGACCGTCCGCGGCAGTTGGGGACAGGGCTTCAAGGCGCCGACTCTGTTTCAGCGTACGTTCTTCTGTTGTGGGGCGCTAGCGCCAAATCCAGGCCTGCGACCCGAAGAATCGGACGGCTTCGACCTCGGTTTGGACTGGCAGGCAGCTTCCGATGATACGTCGATCTCGGCCACGTATTTCAATCAGGAGACCACCGACCAGATCAACTTCTCGTTCGCCCTAGGCGGCTATGAGAACATCGACGAGGTGGACAGTCAGGGTCTGGAACTGGCGATTTTTCAGCGCCTGACCGATGCGCTTTCCCTCGACTTCACTTACGCCTACATCGATGCGGAAGACAACAATGGTGATCCGTTGGTGCGCATCCCGGAACAGACCGCCGATCTGCGCTTCACCTATCGCCCTGCCGAACGCTGGTCGCTGACCGCGGTCCTGCGTTACAACGACAGCGAGCCCGATCCGAACGGCGCGGTGGACGATTGGGTGCGCGGCGATCTGAGCGGTCACTATCAAATCAGTGATACGTTCGAACTCTTCGCGCGCATCGAAAACATCGCAGACACCGAATACCAGCAGATCCTCGGTTACGGCACGCCCGATCGATCCTTTGCCCTCAGCGTTCAGGCCAGGTTCTAGCGGCTGTTCGCACATGACCCTGGCGCGACTCATCATCCTATGGTCGTGCGCCTGCGCCAGCCTCGGTGCGGGCGCAGAGCCACGGGTGGTGAGCCTCGACTATTGCGCCGACCAGTACGTCTTGAAGTTTGTTGCACGCGAGCACATCGCGGCGCTCTCGCCGGACGCAACCCGGCAGTTCAGCTATATGCGCGCCGCCGCCGTCGGCATTCCCACCGTCAAACCCCTCGCCGAAAATGTCCTGTTGACCCGGCCGAACATTGTGGTTCGGTCCTATGGGGGCGGTCCGGGGATCAGCCACTTTCTCAAGCGTTTTGAGGTCGAGGTGGTGCAGATCGGTTACGCCACGAGCCTTGAGGACATCCAGCAGATCGTCCGAGACACCTCAGGCGCCCTCGGCCACCGCGCCGCGGGAGAACTTTTGGTTACCCAGATGACCGAGCGCCTGGCGGCGATCAGAACTCGACACCGCGCTGGGAGAAGACCGGATGCCCTGTACATGACCCCCACCGGGGTAACCAGCGGGCCCGACACCCTGGTGGGCGATCTGCTGAGAATCGCTGGACTGGACAACTATCAGACCCAGCCCGGCTGGCAACCGCTGCCGCTGGAGCGCTTGATCTACGAATCTCCGGTGGTCACTGCGCTTGCGTTCTTCGACGCGCAAACCAACCACGCCTCCGCATGGTCCGCCATGGCACACCCGGTCGCCCAGCGACAGCTCGACCTCAGCCGCACGGTCCCCCTGCAGGGTGCGTGGACCTCATGTGGCGGCTGGTTTGTCATGGAAGCGATCGAAGCGTTATCCGAATCCCTGGCTGATCTCGAGCGATGAGCAATAAGCTCTATCTGTCGCTCTGGGCCGCAATAGTCGTGCTGCTGGCGCTGGCCTGCACGCTCGGGTCGACCCCGCTTCCCCTCAGCAGCGTCCTGGCGGCATTGCTCGGCCAAGGCGACCCGCTGGACGTTGCGGTGGTCTGGGAGGTGCGCCTGCCCAGAGCGCTCGCCGCCATCGTGGTAGGCTCAGCACTCGGCGGCAGCGGCGCGGCGCTCCAGGGCCTGCTGCGCAATCCATTGGCCGAACCGGGCGTGCTCGGCGTGTCGGCGACGGCTGCGTTGCTTGCCACCTTCACCATCTACTATGGGTTCGCCATCCACTGGCAATACGCGGTCCCGCTGGCCGCGATCGCCGGCGCCCTGATCGCTACCACCTTGATCGTGTTCGCCTTGCGTCGCGCCAATTCCATCGTCGCCCTGATCCTGGTCGGCGTGGGTCTGTCCAGTTTTTCGGCTGCGTTGATGAGCCTGTTACTAAACTTTGCACCACACCCATTTTCGCTCAGCGACATGATCAACTGGACGCTCGGTTCGGTCGCCAATCGCAGCGTTGACGATCTGCTCCTGGTCCTGCCGTTTCTGCTCACCGGCTGCATCATCTTATGGCGCACCAGAGCCGGCCTCGCGGTACTCACCCTGGGTGAGGAGGCAGCCGCGGGTGTGGGATTGAACGTCCGCCAGCAGCGCATCTGGGTAACCCTGGGGGCTGGAATCAGCACCGGCGCTGCCGTCGCGCTGGCCGGAGCGATCGGCTTTGTTGGCATTGTCGCCCCCCACCTGGTCCGTCCATGGGTGAACTACGACGCCGCGCGAACCTTGCTGCCCAGTGCGCTATTGGCCGCCGCCTTGGTGCTGGCCGCGGATATCCTGGTCAGGATCGTGCCGACAACCACCGAGCTCAAACTGGGTGTCGCGGCGGCCCTGTTCGGCGCACCGATGTTCGTCTGGATCGCCATCCAACGAGACCGCCATGCCCGCTGAGCCCACCCCACTCATCAGCGCCACGGAGGTCTACGTCCGCGCGGGCGGTACGACCCTGGTCGAACGGGCATCTCTTGCGATCAACACCAACGAAGTAGTGGTCCTGCTCGGACCCAATGGCGCGGGCAAGACCAGCTTCCTGCGGGCCCTGCTGGGGATCACCGCGACTCAGGCGGACGTCCAACTCCAAGGCGACCCGATCACGGGTCTGACCACCACCGAACGCGCGCTGCGGGTCAGCTACCTGCCCCAGGTTCGCGAAACCGCCTGGCCGAATCGGGTTTTCGACGTGATCGCGCTCGGACGCTTCGCTCAGGGCGTCTCGTTGGGCAACTTGTCGGAAATAGACGCAGCAGCCACCCGAAGCGCGATTGCGGCATGTGATCTGGAGGGGTTGAGTAAAAGATCGGTCGACACGCTGTCCGGCGGTGAGCTGGCGCGCGTGCATTGCGCCCGCCTGTACGCCGCACACACCCCGTTGCTGATCGCCGACGAACCCACCGCAGGCCTGGACCCGCAACAACAGCACCGCATCGCGCAGCTGTTTCAGGCGTATGCGGACGCGACCCACGGTGTCCTGCTGGTATTGCACGATCTCAATCTGGCAATGCGTTATGCGACACGTATAGTCTGGATGCAGGAGGGGCGGATCGTCGCAGATACCCCACCGCACGAGGTTACGGCCGAGCTGGTGTCCGAGGTCTATCAGGTAAAAGCCGAATCTGCGCCCAGCGCGGCCGATGGCACCCGACAATTTATCCTGGCACCCCTCCCATGACAGCCAGGGCGATCATGCTCCAGGGTACGGGTTCGGACGTCGGCAAGTCCGTCCTGGTCGCAGGTTTATGTCGCGCCGCCAGACAGATGGGGCTGCGCGTCGCGCCGTTCAAACCACAAAATATGTCGAACAACGCCCATGCCTGCGCGGATGGTGGTGAAATCGGTCGTGCCCAGGCGGTGCAAGCACGCGCGGCCGGCATCGAGCCCACAGTCGATCTTAATCCGGTACTACTGAAGCCGGAAACTGATCGCACCGCCCAGGTCGTGGTGCACGGCGCCGTGCGCGCGCGCCAGGAGGCGGCCGCGTACATCCATGGCCGCGACACCTTGCTGCCGGATGTCCTCGCGAGCTTTGCACGGTTGAGCATGCACTATGACCTGATCCTCGTGGAAGGCGCCGGCTCTCCGGCTGAGATCAATCTCCGCGCGCGCGATATCGCCAACATGGGTTTCGCCCGCGCCGCCGGCGTGCCCGTGTGCATGATCGGCGACATCGATCGCGGCGGTGTGATCGCTGCTCTGGTCGGCACCCAGCGGGTGCTGGACCCGGCTGACGCCGCCCACATCCAGTCTTTCTTGATCAACAAATTTCGCGGCGATCCGACGCTGTTCGATGACGGCATACGCGCCATCGAGCGCCAGACGGGCTGGTCATGCCGCGGCGTCCTGCCCTGGCTCGCCAGTCCCAGCCGACTTCCCGCCGAAGATGCGGTTGTGCTGGAACAAGCACCACCACGCAGTGCAGGCCGCATGAAAATAGTCGCACCGATGTTTTCACGCCTGGCCAATTTTGATGATGTTGACCCATTGCGGCTCGATCCGGCGGTGAGTTTTGAGTTCATCCCCCCAGGGCAACCCCTGCCCCGCGACGCGGGCGCGATCCTGTTGCTCGGCACCAAGTCAACGATGGCAGATCTGGCATTTTTGCGCGCTCAGGGTTGGGACCATGACATACACGCCCACGCCCGGAACGGGGGTCTGGTGATGGGTATTTGTGGTGGCTACCAGATGCTGGGGAAGACCATCCACGATCCAGACAAGGTCGACGGTAACACCGTGGAGGCGGCAGGCCTCGGGCTGCTCGACATAAGCACGCGCATGACCGCCAGCAAACAGGTTCGACCCGTCGAGGCGACGTGCGCCGCGTCGGGCAGCAAGCTGTCCGCGTATGAGATCCATCTGGGGGAATCGACGGGCGCGGATACCGCCCGACCACTGTTCAGCGTTGACCAGGCATCGGACGGGGCGCAGTCGCTCTCCGGACGCGTCCAGGGCACCTACCTGCATGGCATTTTCAGCAACGATGCCTATCGCGCACGGTGGCTGGGCCAACTGCGCGGCGGCCACGTTAGCACCGGCGCTTACCAGGACATTGTGGAGGCCGCGCTCGATGAACTGGCATCGCAGATGCGCGAACACTGCGACGTCCCCGCCCTTCTAGACTCCGCCAAACCCGTCGGTTGGCAGCCATCCACAGCCGCCTGACCAGGGTTACGGATCGACCGCGTCACTTCAGTTGCAGCGGCAAACCGGCGGCGACAAAGTAGACTTCATCCGCCACCGCCGCGAGCGCCTGATTCAGCCGCCCCTGCGCGTCGCGAAACGACCGGCCCAGCGGGGTCTCCGGCACCAGGCCCAGCCCCACCTCGTTGGAGACAAAGATCAGCCGCCGCCGCGAGGTTTGCACGTAGTCGCACAGGCGTTGCGTCTCGTCGGTAACATCCTTGGCTTGATGCATGAGGTTCGACAGCCACAGCGTCAGACAATCCACCACCACGGTTTGATCCTCTGACAGTTCGGTCAAGGCCGCCACCACATCGAGGGGACACTCGAGCGTCGTCCAGGCGGCCGAGCGATCGCGCTGGTGCAACGCGATCCGTTCCGCCATCTCAGCATCGAGCGGCTGCGCGGTGGCGACCAGCACGGGGGTCGGACTCATCTCGAGCGCGAGCGCGCTGGCGTAGCGGCTCTTACCCGAGCGCGCGCCGCCGAGAATCAGCGTCGACACGTTCGAACTGGGTTCCTGCACGGTGGTACTCATCGGCTTGCTCAAACCCCAGATTTTACCCGCAGCAACGGCTGACCTCTCGCTCTTTGGGGGATGAGGTGACTGTCAGGTGCTCCGCGCCCGCCATGCCTTGCTCAGGCCGTAGATTGAGATCAACAGCCAGAAGAATTCCATCAAGAAGGCCGACAGATTGAACTCGTACACCAGTGATACCAGGATCAAAAGCGCTCCTATGGCGTTGTACGCCGAGTAGCTCAAACTGGTCGCGCTGAGGCGCTCCGTCTGCAGCAACAGGTAACTGAGCAGGATGGCTGCGACGCCCACGTTCCCGAAAAAATCATGCAATCCGTAGTCCACCGAATTCCCCTCTTGGTTGCTGTGCCCCGCTACGCGGATGTTAAACGAGCCTTGCACAGCGAACCACGGTCAAGCGCCGACGTCCGGCTGGGATTTTGCGATACGTCGACCCACCCTCACGCCGTCGCACTTAAGACTTAGTCGGCACTTTGTGGCACAGTCACCGATCTCGCTCATCGAAGGAGAGATCGATGCCGATTTCAACAAAGCTACTCACGCTGTACCTCTGCACTGCTTTGCTGTGCGCATGTCAGGCGGGTTCGCCGCCGCCCGAAACGGGCATCACGCCCGCCGAAGCCGAGCCTTTGGTGGCGACCGCGCACGGCCCGGTCCGCGGTCTACGCGACGACGGCATCATGACCTTTAAGGGTATCCGCTATGGTGCGGACACCGCCACCACCCGTTTCGCCGCACCCACGCAGCCCCAAACCTGGACCGAGCCCGCTCCAGCCACTGCCTACGGGGCATCCTGCCCACAGACCCCCGGGGGAAATCCAGGCGGCTTGTTCACCTCATGGCGCCCAGAGCCCCGCCCGCCGATCAGCGAAGACTGTCTGTTCCTCAACGTCTGGACGCCGGCAGTTGGTGATGGCGGTAAGCGCGCCGTGATGGTCTGGCTGCACGGCGGCGGCTTTTCCACCGGCAACGGCTCCTCCCTGGCTTATGAGGGTACCCGTCTGGCTCGACGCGGCGATGTGGTGGTGGTGACCATCAACCACCGCCTCAATCTGTTCGGCTACCTGGCACTGAATCACTATGGTCCCGAATTTGCAGACTCTGCGGTCGCCGGGGTCTTGGATATGGTTCTCGCGCTCAAGTGGGTACGCGACAACATCGAGGCGTTCGGCGGCGATCCGAACACCGTGATGATCTTCGGCGAGTCTGGCGGCGGCGCTAAGGTATCCACCCTGCTGAACACCCCGGCCGCCAAAGGTCTCTTTCACCGCGCTGTGGTTCAGTCGGGGGCGATGCTACGATTCCCGGACGCGGCCAACGCCCGTGCCGCGGCCGACCAAGTGGTCGCCAACCTGGACCTAACCCGCGACACCATCTTGGACATCAAAACCATCTCCATGAGCGCGCTCAGCGCTGCTCGCGTCGGCACCAGCGCGGGCAGCGCGCCGACCATCGACGATAAGACCTTATCCCGCCACCCGTTTGAACCCGATGCCGCGCCCAGTGGTGCAGACGTTCCAATGCTGCTCGGCACCACCCGTACGGAGAGTTCGCTGTTCCTGGGCGCGCGCAACCCGGCCAGCTTCAACTTCGACTGGGCCGAGGCCAAGGCCGCGCTGAAGACCACCTATCCCGACAAAAACATCGAGCACATTGTCGCGGGCTACCGCGCCCTCGATCCGGAGGCCACCCCCAGCGATGTGTACTTTGAAGCGACCACGGACGCGCGCTGGGCGAGCGGTCACGTCACCCAGGCCGAGCGCAAGGTCGTCCAAGGCGCGGCGCCTGCCTATCTGTATCTGTTCAATTGGAACACACCGGTGGATGGTGGCAAATGGCGCTCGCCCCACGCCCTGGAGATCGGCTTCGTGTTCGACAATGTCGCCAACTCCGCAAGCATGTCCGGTGTGGGTACCGAACAGCAGTTGATCGCCGATATGCTGTCCGAGACCTGGATTGCTTTCGCCAAAACGGGAAACCCAAACAACGCCCTGATTCCGGAATGGCCGGCCTACAACCTCTCGCGGCGCCCGGTGATGGTCTTCGACGTCGCCCCCGAAGTCGTCAACGACGCCCGCGGCGCACAGCGCCGGTTGCTGGACGACGGCGCCGCTTACGGCAATCGTTACCAACGCTGAGCGATGATCAACGGGTGGTGCGCGTGGTCATAAGTAGCGATCCCGCTCGCAGGCGCGGTGGTGAGGAGACATGGACTATCTAGTTTTTCTGGCCTACGCCGTTGCGGCGTATATCGGCTTGTTGCTCGTCTTGGAACTTGTGATCTGGCGCGCGCAGCCGACCATGGACGGCGGCATCACCCTGCGGGTCACCGACGCAGCCGGAGCCAGCATCCAGCGCAACCTCTACGGCCACAATTATGAGGGTCAGCTCTACGTCGCTTCCAATCACTGGTTCAGGGGCTGGTACCGCGACGCGCTAGAGCGCCCCACAGTAGAGGCCGCCAGACACGGGGAGGACTTTCAGCGCTTTCGCGCGGTGCCGGTCGTCGGCGAAGAACACGCGCAGGTCATGGCGGACTACAGCAAGGGTTTTATGCTACGCCTGGCGTGTGGATTTGCGCCGAGCAAGCTGTTGCGGCTGGAGCCCGACCCTTAGCTTCCCACAAAGAGGCGGCTTAAGCGTGATCGCCTGACCACCCGGGGTCGCCAAAGGCGCTGCGCAGGGCGGGTGCGCGTACCGGCGTCACTCCGGGACCACGCTGTACTTGGCCGCCTCGTCCAATCGTCCCCAGGCCTCATACAGCAGGCGCAAGTTGTTGCGGCCAACTTTGGTCTGGTGAAAGTCTTCACCCTTGCGCGCTCTGGTGTGCGCGTAGGCATCGAGCAGGTATCCCTCCGCCACCGCATACTCGCCGAGTTCACGGTAAACGGTACCAAGATCACTTTTAACCTCCGCGATGAGCCGATGATCTTCGGCGTAGTGCTGCCGCCGCAGCGTTATCGCGCGCAGCCCCCATTCCACCGCCTGCTGTTTGTCCCCCAGCAGCCGGTAAGACTGGCCGATGGAGGCCATCGGATAGGCGCGGTTAGGGTGGTCTGCAGCAAGTCCAATCGCGTCCTGCATCTCCATCGACTTCGAAAAGTACTCGATCGCCTCCGCCTGACGACCGAGCTGCTTCAGCGTATACGCACGATTGTGGTAAATGGCGGGCAGACTCACGTCGAGTTCACCGCGCGCTTCACTCAATCGCTCGAGCGACTGGATCAGTCGGAAATTGGCCGCCAGCATGCCATCATGGTCACCTTTCAAGCCGAGCAGCTGGCTGTAGCTGTTCCAAGTGTTGAGGACTTCGCGGTGGTCTTCGCCCAACATTCGCGTGCGCTCGTCAATCACTTCCTTGTACAGGCGTTCGGCAACATCGTAGCGTTCCGTGTCACGATAAACTCCGGCCAGCATCCGTTTTGTATCTGCGGACTCCGGGTGCGTCCCACCGTAGATGCGTTCCTGCATGGCAAGCGAGTCGATCAACAGGGGCTCCGCTTCGTAGGGGAGATCGAGGAGACGGTTGATCTCCGCCAGTTGGTTGAGGTGTTTTGCTACCGCTTCGTCGTCAGCGACCCCGGCCCGGTTTCTGGCCAATAGCAACGCCTGCTCGAACAACACCTTGGCGTCATCGAAACGGCCTTCGGTCTGATTTAGGAAGGCGATCGCTGCGAGTGCTTCCGTGACCTGCGGTGCTCCGGGGGGTAACAGCCTTGCGCGGGCGTCATAAGAGGCTTCATAGAGTTCCCGGGCGGCGGCGTATTGACCGTCAAATTCGCGAGCAAACCCCAACGACAATCGGGTTTCGGCAATTTCCAGTTCCGAAGACTGCAACGCCAGTTGCTCATTCAACGACGCCTGCAGCAGTTCGCTGGCCCGCGGCACAGAGCCCAGGCTGAAGTAAACTCCCCCCAGCACTTGCTTCAATTTGGCCCGGACCTCGGGCTGAGATTGGAGCTCGGTCTCGATCTGCTGGTGGCCCGCATCCAGAATCTCCCGCGCGGTGACCTCCTCACCACGGGCGTTGCTCGGATCGGAGCGTTCGAACAGCCCGATCACAAACTGCACCACCTGCTCCGCTTTGGCCTGCTCGGCAAGCGCGACATCCCGCTGCTGTGCCAGCGCCATCGTGTAGTAAGTGGCCATCGCGAAAATGCTGACTACCACCGCCATACCCATTGCCAGTTTGCCGCGATGTCGGCGCACAAAGGTTTGCGCGCGATAACCCCAGGTCGGCGGTCGGGCACTGACCGGCTGCTGCGTAAGATGGCGCTCAAGGTCTGCGGCCAGTGCCTCGGCAGAACCATAGCGCAGCGCACGCTCACGGCGCAGCGCCGTGAGGCAGATGCCGTCCAGGTCACCGCGCAGGAGCTGGCGCAACCCACGGGTGTCCAGCTGGCGCGCCTGCGCCATCTCCTGGGTCAACTGGGCGCGGTTCGCCAGGCTGCGGGTCAGGGCGGTACTCGGACGCTGCGGATCGCCGCTGATGATCTCCGCACGTAACTGAGCATTGGTCTTGACCGTCTCAAACGGACGCTGGCCGGTCAACAACTCATACAACACCACACCCAAAGCATAAACATCGGTGCCCGTCGAAATATGCTCTCCCAGCAACTGCTCAGGCGCGGCATAGGCCGGCGTGAACAGGGCACTGCTGGTCTGCGTGAGCGATTCATCCTGCCCGGCATCCAGGGTCTTGGCGATACCGAAGTCCAACAGCTTCACCGCGCCTGACTCATCGACCAGGATATTCGAGGGTTTCAAGTCACGATGCACGACCAGATTCTGATGGGCATAGTGCACAACACGACACACGGTCTGAAACAGCCGCAACCGTTCCGGCACGGTCAGACGATGGCGATCGCAGTACGCCACGATCGGCTCACCCTGCACCAATTCGGTGACAAAATAAGGCCGTCCATCGGCCATCAAGCCGCCGTCCAATAGCCCCGCAACATTTGGGTGCGACAAGCGTGCGAGGATCTGTCGCTCGCGCTCGAACCGCTGCACGATCGCCTCAGAGTCCATGCCCTTCTTGACGACTTTGACCGCGACACGTCTTTCGAACGCGCCATCCGCGCGTTCCGCCGCAAACACGGTACCCATACCGCCGGTACCGATCACCTCCAGTAACCGATAGGCGCCAACCTGGGTGCCGGTCATCGCCTCATCAAGTTGTTCGAGGTAGGCACTCGCCGATTCGGCAATGTGCGGGCTGAAGGTCTCCGCCTGTGCGTTGGAAAGCAGCGCGAGCAACTCCTGGCGCAGCCCTTCATCGTCACCGCAGTGCGCGTCTATGTATGCCTCGCGCTCCGCAAACGGCTTTTCGCTGGCCTCATGAAAAAGTGTCTGTATGCGTTCCCAGCGATCCAATCTTCACTCTCCCAAAACGTACGTCCTAACGAGCAAACCCACCAAAGCGGCTCATCCTTTGTCCCGGGACCGAGAATGTTGGCAGCTTCACTATCAACCCCGCAAGTGCAAAAATAGGGCATGTCCGAAAACCCCGCTGTAACCGACCTTCTGCGCCGCTGGCGCAGCGGCGATGACACCGCCTACACCGCGTTGATCGAGGCCGTGTACGAAGATGTTAGAGGCATCGCCATGCGAGCCTTCGTGCGCGAGCAACCAGGCCATACATTGCAGGCAACCGCCGTTGCCAACGAAGCCCTCCTGCGCCTGCATGATGCAGACGTCAGCTGGGAGGATCGGAATCACTTCCTGGCCATCATCGCCGCAACGACCCGGCGGATACTGGTGGACCACGCGCGCAGCCGCGGGCGCGAAAAGCGCGGCGGCGATGCGTTACATGTCACCCTCGCCACAGATCACGCTGGAGCGGCCCATCCCACCAACGTGCTGGAATTGCATGAGGCCCTGGAAACCTTAAGCCGACAGGACGCGCGCAAGTCCAAGATCCTCGAGTTGCACTACTTTGCAGGCCTTACCTACGCCGAAATCGCAAACCTGGTAGGGGTCAGCGAGGCCACCGTCGAGCGTGACATGCGTTTTTCCAAAGCCTGGTTGCGAACGCACCTGCAATCTTGAACCACAGGAGAGCCCTCCTTGGCTCGCGCGCGCCTTGCGGTCAGCGGTTATACATCCGCAAACAGCATCCATAACGTAGCTTGATCAGGAAATCCCGTCGGTTGAAAGTTACGCTCTTCCTGAAACCGTGCCAAGGCTGCAGAGGTCTGCTCATCGAAACGACCGCTGATCTGGGCATATTTGATCAGCCCCCGCTCCGCCAGGACCATCTGCATGCGCAGGATGGTGTCGTTGTATAGTTGTGTACGCCTATCGTCGACCACGATCATCTGCTGCGGTGAGGCGTCCACAACCCGTTGCTCGTGCAGTTGTGCCACCATCGACTTCAACACGGAGAACAACCTGTGGTGCGGATGCTCGGCACAGTGGCGCTGCAGAATTCTGCCGATCAACTCGGTGCTTTGAAACGACGTGATGTCATAGGTGTCGTCACGGTGCGCGTTGGTGGCGCTCAGGTAGCCGTCGATCCAGCCGCCGATCATCTTGTGCGCAGGCGAGTCTGCGGCCCGCTCCTGCAGATAGGTCTCGCAGCTGAGCAGACCCGCACCACGTACGGAATACTGTCCGGCCTTGTCTGCAGCCTGGACCGGATACACCAGCCCGAGCGCAAGACCCGCAATGAGGTATTTTAATCCGCGCATGTCTAGACCCCCTTACCCTGGACGATGCGCGCGCGGCCGGCACGCCGCCGCACCAATAGCAACATGATGCCCCCTACGCCCATCAACAGGATCGAACCGGGCTCGGACACGGGGACGAAGCCGTTGGTCACCACACTTAGCGACCCCAAGGTCACATCGTTAAATCCGCCCATGCCGATCAATTGTGAAAACAAGGCAGGCGAAGTAAACAGATCGATCGATTCATCGAACACGTTGCCGATACCGAAGTTCAGATCAAAGAGATTTAAAAAGCTGAAGGTGCCGTCCAACACGTCAACCCGCAGCGTGCCATCCAGATCCAGGAACAGCTCGTTCATCAGCTGCACGCCGCGTTGAACCTGACCGCTGGCCTCGTACCCCAGGAACAAAGTGGGCGTGATCAAGGTCTGGCCGACATCGAACGCAAAGTCGGGTAACGAGTCCAGTAACACGTCTTTCAGTTCACTGACGCGACCGAAGCCCAAGACGTCGACAGGTTGCGAAAACGCCAGATCCACATACAAAGATGGCGTGAACTCAAACGCCTGGCGCAGATCCAGCGTGGGTCCCATGTCCACATCCACTAAATCGAAAGAGACGGTACCGATGGCACCCATATCGAGTTCAGCCCCGAACAGATTCGGTGTCCCGGTCAGACCCAATGAAACGATGTTGTCGACATCGACCAGAAAATCGACCAGGTCATCCTGGGCCGCCGCCCGCACCGTGCCGTCCCCATCCAGACCGCCCGAGGCATTCGGCTGGGGCAGGTGGGTGGTCAACTCCGCGATCGGCGAAGAGACGCTGGCCGGCAATCCGGTAGGGGGCGCCGCGTTCTGGAACAGCAGGGCGTTGAGGATAGGATCATCTTCAAAATAGGAGATGCCTCCTTCGCCGTCCTGATTGAAGCTGACCAGGTCAAAGGTGCCACCCAGTTGTCCGGTGCTCGCGTTGGCATCATCACAGCCGAAGCCAACAAAACAGGTCTGCCCAGTAAAGCCGGCCTGCGCCTCGGCCACCAGCGACATCCGCGAGGCAAGGGTCGGGAAAGTGGTATCGAGCGCCCCCGCGGTCAGCGAACTGCTGCTCTGCAGGCTCACGAACTCGCCCGCTGCCACCGAGTCGGGCACGGTAAACGAAACCTCGTAATCGACATCGCTATCGACACTGCCACTGTCGGCCGTCAAGCCGAACTCAAAACCCACCCGTCCTGAGGTACTGGCCGTGCCAGCGCCGCCGGTCCGCGTATCGACATACACCGCATTGATGGGATTAGGGATGGTCGCAGAGGGACGACTCCCGAGCCCCGGTGGCAACCCGAAACGACCGCCATTACGACACTTGCTGGCAGAGAATGCGAGCCGACAGGTCGCAAACGCGGCATCATACAAAGGTCGTGCTGGGTTGGGGATGGTCCCCCCGGTCCCGGGCACCCGCGTGCGCTCACTGCCGGTGATGGCGTTCACGTTGGTACTTTCGTTCCACTGCAAGCCGACAAACTCGGTGACATCCAGCATGCCCGCGTCCCCGCTCTCCCACATACTCTGACCGCGCGCGGCAAAATTGGCATCAAAGGTAAACACGCCGGCGTGACCGGTCACTGCAACCAGCGAGACCACCAATGCCCCAGCCACAGACCGCATAGAAAACCCAAACTTCATTCTTCTTCTCCCTGCTTATACAAGCCATTACTACAAAAACCGCGCAAGGCGATGCTCATCGCCCGACAAGAGGGCGCTACAAGAAGAAGCGACGTTTGAGGGTATTTACCCTCATCGAACTGAAATTTTTTCCGGCGGGTCGCAGGCTAGCGAGGACCGAAGCAGCGTTGAAGATTCCAGCGCAGGCGAGCGCCGCAAGCGCCTTACCGCGACCGTCCGGGTACGCGAGCGAGCGGACTCTGCGGGTGATTGCACCCCGCTGCGTAGCGCGAGCACCGACCCAAGCTGCTTGCCTTCGGCCCAGCATCGTTAATTCAAAAAACATATCGTTCCGATTTATATAATCAAATGTATTCATGATGCGCCGTGGGTTAATCTGCGTGCCTATCTCAAACACACTGGAGCTAACGCTTATGGGGACCGTCAACTCGGCAATCCTGCCGTTTTCCGCCACTGCATTTAAGCAGGGCGATTTTGTCGATGTCAGCGACGCCGACATCAAAGACAAATGGGCCATCTTTTTCTTCTATCCGGCCGACTTCACCTTTGTCTGTCCAACCGAGCTGAGCGACCTGGCCGATCACTACGAAGAGTTGCAGTCCCGCGGGGTCGAGGTTTTCTCCGTCTCCACGGACACCCATTTCACCCACAAGGCGTGGCATGAGACCTCCGACGCGGTCGGCCAGGTGCAATACGCGATGATCGGCGACCCCACCGGCGACATCACCCGTAATTTTGGGGTGATGCGCGACGGCCAGGGTCTGGCGGACCGCGCCACCTTCATCGTCGACCCCGACGGCATCATTCAGTCGGTCGAGATCACCGCGGAAGGCATCGGCCGTAACGCGAGCGAGCTGGTCCGCAAGGTGAAAGCCGCACAGTACGTCAGGGCCCATCCTGATGAGGTCTGCCCGGCGAAATGGGAAGAGGGGGAAGACACCCTGGCGCCTTCCTTGAGCCTCGTGGGTAAGATTTAAACCCAACCGTCGGCGGCGCCCGACCGGGTGCCGCTCTACCACCACCGGAGAAGTAAGCCGATGCGACTGACAAAGGACATCCTTGCGGCATTGACCGAGTACGCCCAGCGCCTGGACCGCGACGTGACCCTACAGCTGCAGGAGATGAGCGAGGCGCACCCGAAGCGCGAGGAGTTGGAGACCTTCCTGACCGATTTCTGCGCGGTGTCCGACCGCCTGCATCTGATCCACGGCGACTTCGCCCTGCGCGGACCGGTGTCGTTCAGCATCGCCACGGAAGACGGACCCACCGGCATCTTGTTCTCGGGGGTACCCGGCGGGCATGAATTCAATTCGCTGGTACTCGCCGTCCTCAACGCCGGCGGCGTGGCCATCAAACTCGACGACTCCGTGCAGGACATGGTGCGTCGGGTACAGGAGCAACTGCACTTCGAGGTGTTTGTCAGCCTGAGCTGTCACAACTGCCCGGACGTGGTTCAGACCCTCAACCAATTTGCCCTGCTCAACCCCAATATCAGCACCGAGATGCTGGACGGTGGTTTGTTCCAGGACGTGGTGGACGCCCGCGATATTCAGGGTGTGCCAAGCGTCTACGTCAACGAAGAGCTGTTCGCCAACGGCAAAGTGGACGCCGCGCGGTTGGTCGAGCGCCTGATCGAGCGAACGCCGGGCATTGTCAGCGTGCAGGCCGAACCAACGCTGCCGACCCAGGACGTAACCATCATCGGTGGCGGCCCGGCCGGCGTCAGCGCCGCGATCTACTCCGCGCGCAAGGGGCTTAAGACCACATTGATCACCGATCGCCTGGGCGGCCAGCTCAAGGACACCCTGGGCATCGAAAATTTGATCTCCGTGAGCTACACCACGGGTACGGATCTGTCCGCCGCCCTGCTCACCCACATGCAGGACTACGAAGTCACGCTGAAGGAAAATGTCAGCGTGCAGAGCGTGGACGCCCACGCCGAGCCGAAACAAGTCACGCTCTCCACCGGCGAGGTGATCGACAGTCATACTCTGGTGATGGCAACCGGGGCGCGCTGGCGGGAACTCGGCGTCCCGGGTGAGAAAGAGAACATCGGCAACGGGGTCGCGTTCTGCCCCCACTGCGATGGGCCGTTTTTCAAGGGCAAGGACATCGCCGTGGTCGGTGGCGGCAATTCCGGTATCGAAGCCGCATTAGACCTGGCCAATATCGGCAAATCAGTCACTGTGTATGAGTTCATGCCCGAGCTCAAAGCGGACGAGGTACTGATCCGCAAAGCCGAAGCCAAAGCAAACATCACCATTCACACCAACGTGGCAGTGCAGCAGATCGAGGCGCAGGACGGTAAGGTCAATGGGATCACCTATCAGGACCGTGCTAGCGAAGCGCTGCACACCGAGGCGTTGGCAGGCGTGTTTGTCCAGATCGGTCTGATCCCCAACAGCCAGATCCTCGAAGATCAGGTCGAGATGAGCCGCTACGGTGAGATCATCGTCGACGCCAAGTGCGCCACCTCCGTACCCGGCGTCTACGCCTGCGGAGATGTCACCACGGTGCCGTACAAACAGATCGTGGTGGCCGTCGGCGAAGGTGCCAAAGCGGCTCTCGCAGCGTTTGAACACCTGCTGGTGGCCAATCCGGTCGCCGCCAGCGAAGAATCGACCGCATTGTCTGCCTGACCGATCCGCTCGGCGGCTCGCGCCGGGCTGCGGCCGCGCGCGCAAGCGACATTGTGTCGCCCGCGTTCCATGGAGCGCGCAGTCGTCTACAATGATGGCCATGGCGCGCACCAACCTCAAAGCGATCGTGCTGAAGGTCCTAATCTATGGGGCCTTCATCCTGTTGGCGCCGTTTGCGATCGAGTTGGTGATCATGGCGGATATCATCGGCATCGAAGCCGCCATGGCGTTCCTGTTCGTCTACGGCCGATCCGTTGCGATCATGCTCCGCGAGCGGATCAACCTCGCGTACAACCTGCTGGTGTGTGTCCTGCGCGCGCAACCGGGCGACGACTATTTTTCCCACCGCGCCTTCGCATGGGGAGCCGGCCTCAGCATGGCAGCGTTATGGATTTCCGGTTCCGCCCTGGTTGCCCTGGCCACGTGGACACCGATCATGTGGATGGCCAACCAGCAGATCTAACGCCGCTGCGCCCCACCCAACTCGACCAATCGCTGCAGCACCTCGTACTCCTGTGCACCCACCACACCGCGACCATCCGCGACGTACGTGGGTACGCCGCTCACCCCGTACTGATGGGACAGTCGCCAATCTTCATCGACGGCCGGTGCGAAGGTGCGATCATCGATCACCACCGCGGCCACGTCGCTGTCCAGTCCAACTTGATCGACCAGTTCTAACAAGACCTAACGCGCGCCGATGTTCAGTCCTTTAACGAAGTACGCGCGATACAGGAGGTCGTGCAGGCGCTCGCCATCGGGCTGGGTTTCGGCCCACTTTGCAACCTCTTGCGACAGCCGACTGTTGTAGGTGTGCGAGCGCCGCTCGTAGGGCAGACCCTCATCGTGCATGAGCGCCTTCATGTTGAGATGCATCGCTTCCAGATCCAGATTGCGACCGGCAAACAGATCCGCCAACGCACGCCCCTCGAGCGGCGTTTCCGGATGCAGCGGGAAGTGCACCCAGCGCACGGTGATCGCAAACTCCTCCCGCAGTTTTTCAATACGCCCGGTACTGAGATAACACCAGGGTCAGACGAAGTCGGTGAACACCTCGACAATCAATGCACTCAACTTGAGCTCCCGAATTTGTGGTTGCGCCGCAAGTCTAACGCGTCGGGCACCATCGGTCGCCCAGCATTCGCGCGTCGCGTTCCCTGGTCGTCGCACATCGGTGTGCCGCTAGCATCGCGCAGCGTGGATGTGAGCGCTGGAATTCCACCGTGGTGTGCTCCGATGGGCACCTCACGACAAGCCCCATGACTTTCGAAATAAGTCAAGCCACAACCCGCACACCATGCGGCGCTGCGCCGGCACTCCACCCGTGCCACCAGCTCGATGAAACAAATGCACGGCGCCGCAATAGCGCCGATTCGTGAGTGCGCAAGCGGCCCAATTCTTGAGAACTTTATACACTTCAGCAGGAACACCGACAGTTGCTCATCTTCCGCCGCTCGTACATCACCGACCATATGGTCCAGTTGCATTTGCCCTACTTGTCACAAAGTGTTACATATGCGCTTGGCTTTGTAGCTGCATTTACCGAAGCAGTAGCACTCACCGCGTCCGCCGGCGGTTGGAACTTCCAACCCCAAAGTGTGACGCGCGATGAGTCCAAGCTTTACATCGTTGTCACGCGATGGCCAAACCGGGAGTGTTGGTAAGGTATAGAGTCGGGAGAGATCACTGGGGGGCGTAAACCAATATCAGAAAGTTATTCGAGATGTGATGGCCGAGTATGCAGCGTTTCTCACTGCCCCACCGACACCCAAGTACAAAGTGGCTCTTGCACTGGATGATGAACATGGACAATATATATTGCGGAGCGTGGGTTGGGCACCAAAGGAGCGCTATCAATATACTGATTTGCATTTGATGATTGACAACGGCAAGATTTGGATTGAAGAAGACATGACCGAAGATGGAATTACGCAAGAGTTGGTGGCACAAGGTGTGCCGCGTGAAGATATTATATTGGGCTTTCAACCGCCCTATCTTCGATCATAGACAGATATTGTGATGGCATGGTGGTTCTGACATTGATAGCGACTCGTCCTTTTTTACATTGTATTTGCTATATCTCGAATAAATCTTTGCTCTGACGGGTGTTTAAAATGTAACTTGCCTATCCCACTACATAAATGGTCAAATGCATGATCCGTATGTTCCATCCGCATTTGATGTGGCATATCCAGCGTGAGGACCGCATCGCCAATCGTTCCACACATACGACAAGAGCAGGCAGCACTTCCTTCAACCAGAATCTTTTCCAACGCTTGAACGATCTTTACAAATCCTCGGTTTTCTGTTTTTTTGTCAGTTCCTTGTGCTTTCAGTGCCTTCAATGTGTTAACAAAAGCAAGAACATCGTCTCGTTTTTCCACTAATAAAAATGTATCATTAAACGCTTTTCTAAATAGCCCCAATTGTTCTCGAATGGGCAATCGTTGCCCCGACTCATCTTTGCTATAGTCTGAAATCTTCACCAATGCACGGGCGCAATGCGTATTGTCTACTGGTGTCTTCAAAAATTGTGTGTCTAATCGACGCTCAAGTCATTTGATGTATCGGCCCAGCAATTGAACGGCATGTGCCTTGTCTTCTGGATGCGAACTCCGAATTTGACCATTTCCAAACAGCGGGTCAATTGCGATAAAGGCAGCTTTTAGCTCCGACTGGCGAAATTGATTGCGCCAATAGGCAAACCCATCGCTTACTGTCTGGATAAACGGCATACTCAGCACAAAGTAAAAATCAATCAGTGGGACCAGCAAACTGCGCTTCACTTCCATCTGAGCATAGTTAGAAATATAGGGTTGATTCTCCTGAAACGTATTAATCAAATATTGTCGATACAGATGACTGCTCACCAATATAGGTTGGACAAGAGAGCTATCAAGGAACGGCGTTGGCATTACATTTCCTCATCACTCAAAACAGTAATCGTATACGGAAGCGTATCAAACCCAATGTCCTCAAGCGTCACAATCGCATCTGTAATTGCTTCTTCGGATATATCTTCAAAAAGATGAGGTTGATTCAGTCTCGCTAATAATTCTCTCGCAGCTTCAAACTGCTCACCGGAATAGGAAAATCCATGCACACTGAGGGCATCATAGAGCGCAAATAATACCTCCAAAATAGGGTCCTCTGGATATTGCTTGTCCCATTCCAACATCTTGTACAGTAGTTGATTGAGGTATACCGCTGCACCTGATGTTTTGGCATATGGTTGTACCTCTTGCATTAATGTCAAAATTGACTGATATAGCGTTTGTCTGGATGCTGTTGGAACGACTCTTTGTGTCTGTATATAATTTTCTGTCTCTAAATTACTACCTTTTTTTCTCAATAAGGCAGAGATTAGCCTAGATTGCTCAATATTGGGTAATAGATTAACCATGTTAAAGGCTTCCTGCCATGTACTGACTCGGACAGTCATCGTGGATTCTCCTTTAATACTCAATATAATTCACGAGTGTTGGACACTGTTTGTCCATCCGCTGACCAATTCCGGTTCCTCTACGCCAAGCATGGTGCTGACTTCATGCAATAACCAGCGGTTGACACGTCGTTTTGCTTCTGTAGCCGTCACTTGGATGGTGACAGGTTACTGGATGACAAAGTGTCCCTGTTTAGGATATTCATATTTTTCTAGTACAATTGGCATTTTTCTCTCCATCATTACAAAAAAGCGAACCGTTTAGCCTAAATCTCGCGTGGTTCGATTAATAATTGAATGCCAGCGACAACCTGCGCAGTTCGTTTCTGAGACAGTGTACCAAGTTTATCGACAAGCATCCCCTTATCGAGTGTAATGATCTGTGAAATGTTAACGACACTTTCGCGCGGTAGGTTGGCCTCGCCTTTATTCAGCAGAACATTGCCGGGTGCTTTTGCCCGTTTCAAGTTTGATGTAATTGCACAGACAACAACAGTGTTGATACGGCTATAGTTGAAGACATTGTTCTGCACGACGACATAGGGGCGTCGAAATCCTGGCTCTGACCCATCTGGATCATCCAAATCAACCCAGAACACGTCGCCTTGCTCGATTACCATGCCCCTTCTTCCAATTCAAGTTGTTTTCGATGATAGTTGCGCATCCCGCGCTGAACCGCCTGCTCTTCCTCATCAGGAA
>JBCCHL010000064.1:0-22645 GCA_039028775.1 Pseudomonadota bacterium
CCCGCGGTCCGCCCATCCACCCGATCAAGAAGCTGCTCAGGCGGTCGGCTGTGTCCGCCAACATGTCTGGTTGCGCGCTGGCGGAGTGCCAGTGCCAGATCGGTGCGTAGGCCGGGTCGGTGCTCATGATCCGATAGAAGGCATCTACCAGGCGCACAATGCCCGCGGTTCCACCCGCTGCGCGATAGGTGGTATCTTCGAAGCCATACCGGGGACGGGTGGTCATAGAGCGCTCTGCCTGCGTGCGTTGGACAAATTTAATGGATGACAGTTGAGCATGAGCAAAGCGCCTAATGTGCTTGTGATTATCACCGATCAGCAGCGTGCTGATCATGTTGGCTTTATGGGCAACCGTGTGGTGCGCACGCCGCACCTCGATGCGCTCGCCGCCAGCGGTACGGTATTCGAGAACACCTGGGTCAGCAATCCGGTGTGCATGCCCAACCGCTGTACGATGCTGACCGGCCGCATGCCGACCGCCCACGGTGTGATTTTCAATGATCGTACGCTCGACTGGGGTGCGAATACCTTCGTGCGTCGATTCCGGGAAACAGGATATCGCACGGCCTTGATCGGCAAGTCCCACCTGCAGCACGGCATGAGCAAGAATGCGGTGGTACCGTTTCGCGGCACCGCCGCGACGCGTTCACCCTATCCGCCCGGTTGGGATCAGGTTGAAGACTTCGAGCGCTATCTCGATGGCACGGCAGACGTGCCCGCAGACTTCTATGGCTTCGATCACGTAGAGCTTTCGATCGATCACGGCGCGCGACTGACAGGTCATCATCTGCAATGGGCGCTGGAACAAGGGGCACGACGGGAAGATGTGTTCGTGGAATATACTGCACAGGCCCCCGGCGCGCATCGCAGCGAACACTGGTGGCAGATCTATCAGCCACCCTACGAAGAGCGCTTCCATTCCACCAGTTTTGTTACCCGGCGCACGATCGACTTCATCGAAGCGGCGCACGATGCACAGCAGCCGTGGCTCGCCTGGTGCTCGTACCCCGACCCCCATCATCCGCTGACACCGCCGGGGGAGTGGTTCTTTCGCCATCGCCCTCAGGACATGGAGCTACCGGCCTCACGCCATGACAACCTGGAAGGCGCACCCGCTCACCTGCGTCACTTCAGTCACATCCATCCGTCTCAACAGCGCGACTGGGTCTCGCCCTGTGGTTACGGCGACGATGCGCTATTGGCCGAGGCGATTGCGGCTACCTATGGCATGGTGGAGATGCTCGACGACGGCATCGGCAAGGTGCTCGCTGCACTGGCGCGCCTGGGCATTGAAGACGACACGCTGGTGGTCTTCACGTCGGACCATGGCGACATGATGGGAGATCACAGTCTGTTCCTGAAGGGCTTCATGCACTATCGCGGCACCTTGCAGGTACCCTTGGTGATCCGTACGCCCGGGCAACAGTCGTCGCGCACGCGAAGCCTGGCGAGCAGCATCGATCTGGCACCGACACTGATGGCATTGTGTGGGGTGGCCGAATTCGATGGCCTGCAGGGGCACGATCTGACCCCGCTGTTGCAGGACCCCGACGCGCAGGTGCGTGATCATGTGCTCATCGAGGATGACATCGCCGACATCACCGCCAAGCTCACACCGATCCCTGGCAAAACCCGCACGTTGATTACGCCGCACTATCGTTATACGCGCAATTCTAAAGGCGAAGAACAACTGTTTGATCTGCTGGCGGATCCGGACGAGATGCACGACCTTAAGCAGGTCGATAACGCCCAGCGTCTGGCCCTGGTGGAGCGTCTGGCGGATGCGCTGATCGCGGCAGACGACGCGGCCCGCGGGGCGCCGGCGGCGGCCTAGCCTTTTGTGGTGCGCAATGGTGTGTGATTCGAGTTGCGATAGCTTATAAACGTAAGGAGTCGCCGTATGCGTTTAGGTGCGTTGTTGGGGCCGATCGTGAATGGCAGTAAGCACCGGACCCTGGCCGACCAGGCCGTGAATTTTGCCCGCAGTGGCTACAGCAGCCTCTGGTCGGCACAGGCCATAGGCCGTGGCTTCATGATCACCGATCCCCTGCAGGCGCTGACCGTCGCTGCCACGGTGGCGCCCGATGTAGAAGTGGGCACCGCGGTGCTGCAACTGCCTCTGTATCATCCGATGGAACTGGCACACCGCATCTACTCGCTGCAACAGATCGCGGGCGGACGCCTGTTGCTCGGCGTGGGTGCAGGATCGACCGAAGCTGACTTTGCCGCGTACGAGCGTGACTACGAAGCGCGTTTCAAGACATTCTATGCCCACCTCGATCGGCTGCGCGAGATCTTTGCAGATTCGCAGAATGCCCTGTCGCCCTGGCCCGCCGTGGCGCAGGGGCCGGATCTGTTGTTCGGTACCTGGGGTAAGAAGGTGGAGGAGGCTGCGCATCGATTTGACGGCTGGATCGCCTCCGGTCACTACCGGACCCCCGATGAGGTCTGTGCCGCGCTGGCGCGTTACCGCGCCGCAGGCGGGGGGCGTGCGATCGTCTCTACGCTCCAGGTCGGAGCCGACACCGATCTCGGGGAATTTGGCGCCAAGCTCGAGCAGTTTGCGCAAGCCGGTTTTGACGACGGAGTGGTGATGCTACTGCCCGGAGCGCCGGACGCCGAGGCTGTGCGGGCGCTGCTGCCTTAACTATCGTGCGGCCAAGCGGAGGATGGCAGCGCTGCACCAGGCATCGGGCAACGTCTCCTGTATGCCGACAATACTTATCTGCCGCACCGAATGTGCTCTGAGTTCTTCTGCTTAATGGCCTTATCCGCGCTCTTGACTCGGGCGTGAAGCCCGCTCTGTAAAAAAATCGCCAATTGGCGCTTTCGCTTGTGGGCCTGTGTCGCAGTTTGGCAATTTGCTGATGGCTACGGACCCAGACCATCTACACTTCGATGTGGGCAGACGATGTACGTCGCATCGCATCTGGGGAGGGTGAAAATGTTGGAGTTAGAACATGTTTCACTCGATCGACTTAGCACATCGTAGGAAGTATCTCAGTGCTCTTTTGCTGACGGCAGTCATAGGAGGTATGTCGGGCTGTGCTTCGACCGCCCAGGAATTGGTTGATTGCACCACCATCTCTTGTGTCGATCAGCAGACGGCCAAGACGATAGCGCGGCAGTGTCGGGCCGACCTCAACGATCATCACATGATGTCGATGGGTGAGAAGCGGCGGGTCAACGCCACCTATCGTTATCCGCTGACCAATGAGAAAACCTATATTAATCTGTTGCGCACCGGCTCGGTGGGACCCTCGCCCTATACCTGGTGTCGGCGCTACGCTCGATGGCGCCTGGGGGCGGTGAGCTGATCCATCGGCCCGCCGCTCGTCTGTCCGGACATTAGCCGGTTCGGTCTTGCCACCGTGACCGCGCAGATTCGATTTTGTCCGCTGATCTTTTGCTCGCTTATCTGAGCGAACTGTGCACAATCTATGCCTTTGGGGGTGGGATGACCGCGTGCCTATAGTGGATTTTCCGCATGGGCTTCCTGGTTGCCCAACTTATACTGAACGCTCGTTTATGGGGAGCTAGATGAACTTCGAATTTGGCGAAGAACAGACGCTGGTGCGCGATCAGGCGCGCGGTTTCTTGGCGGAGCACTGTCCACCCGCGGTGGTGCGTCAGGTCTTGGAGGGAGACGAATTGTATGCCGCCCAGCTGTGGCAGAAGATCGCAGAAATGGGGTGGACCGCGACGGTTATCCCGGAAGAGTTCGGGGGGTTGGGTCTGTCCTATCTCGAACTGGTCGTGATAGCCGAGGAATTGGGGCGTGCGTGCGCGCCGGTACCCTTCGCCTCGTCCGTGTATCTGGCCACCGAAGCGCTCATGCTCGCGGGTTCCCAGGAACAGAAAGAAGCGTGGCTGCCCCAGCTTGCCAGCGGTGAAGTGATCGGCGCGTTTGCTTATGCCGAGGGCGGTGGACAGACAGACGCGGGCAATCTCGCAGCGCGGGTGAGCGAAGGCAAACTGTCCGGCACCAAGGTGGTTGTTGCGGATGCACAGATCGCCAACTTCATCGTTGTTGCCGCCCAGGGTGACAACGGTCCGGCCATGTATGTGGTACCGACCGACCAACCCGGCGTCGCTATGCACGCGGTCAAGACCCTGGACCCGGCCTGCAACCACGCGGACGTTGTATTTGATGGCGCGCAGGCGCAGCTGCTCGGCTTGGACGGGGACGGCGGCACGATTCTCGACGCGGTCCTTGACCGCGCGGCGGTGATGATGGCTTGGGAGCAACTCGGCGGCGCGGAGACCTGCCTGGAGCAGGCCAAGAACTACGCCATGGGTCGCTACGCATTCGGTCGTCCCATCGCCTCTTACCAGGCCATCAAACACAAGCTGGCCGATATGTACGTCTACAACACGCTGGCGCGCTCCAATGGCTATTACGGCGCATGGGCGCTCAACACCAACGCCGATGAGTTGCCCTTGGCGGCGGCCACGGCCCGGGTCGGCAGCACCCAGGCGTATTACTACGCTTCCAAAGAGAATATCCAGACCCATGGCGGCATGGGCTACACCTGGGAGTTCGATTGCCAATTCTTCTATCGGCGCTCCAAGGTTCTGGGCGTGGCGCTGGGCAGCGAAGGCCTGTGGCAACAGAAATTGGTCGATGCATCGGATGCCGCGTAACCCGCGCGCAACGATTTAGACTTTAAGGAGAGAGTGATGGATTTTGAAGATACCCTGGAAGAGGCCTCCTTTCGCGCTGAAGCGCGCGCTTGGCTCGAGGCCAATGTGCCCAGCGAAGCCGAGTTGGAAGGGCTCGATTACATCGGCCGTGGCAAGTTCTGGCAGAAGCGCAAAGCCGATGCTGGCTGGGCCTGCATCCGTTGGCCGGAAGAGTATGGCGGTCGCGGCGCGAGCGCGATCCAGCAGGTGATCCTCGGTCAGGAGGAAGCAAAGGTCGCAGCCCCCGAGACCGGCATGTTCAGCATCGGGCAGGGTATGGCGGCGCCGACCATGATGACCTGGGGCAAACCCGACGATGTGGCGCGTTTCATGCCCCGTCTCGCCAGCGGCGAAGACATCTGGTGTCAGCTGTTCAGCGAACCAGCGGGGGGTTCCGACCTCGCCGCCCTGCGCACCAAAGCTGAGCGCGATGGCGACGATTGGGTGATCAACGGCCAGAAGATCTGGACCTCCGGGGCGCACTATTCGGACTGGGGCATCCTGGTGGTCCGCACCGATCCCAACGTGCCCAAGCACAAGGGTCTCAGCTACTTTTTCCTGGACATGAAGAGCCCGGGTATCGAGATCAAACCGATCAAGCAAATCTCCGGCGAGGCGAATTTCAACGAAGTCTATTTCACCGACGTACGGATCCCGGACAACCAACGCCTGGGTGAGGTAGGCCAGGGCTGGCAGGTAGCGCTGACCACGCTGATGAACGAGCGTGCCAGCATCGGTTCCGGCGGCGGTAACACCAAGTTTGCAACCGTCAAAGCGCTCGCCAAGTCGGTGCAGATCGATGGCAAGCCTGCAATCGAAGACAGTGCCGTACGCGCCAAGCTCGCCAGTTGGTATGTGCAGGAATCCGGCCTCAAGTACACCGGCTATCGGACGTTGTCCGCCTTGTCCAAGGGAGAAACCCCGGGGCCCGAAAACTCCATTGGCAAATATGTAGGCGGCAAGAAGGCTCAGGACATGGCCGCCTTTGCGATGGATCTGATGGAGCACCAGGGCATCGTGCGTGAGCGCGACAACGACGATTTGTTCAACGCCTTGTTCGCGGATACCTACATGGGCATCCCGGGGTTACGGATCGCGGGTGGTACCGACGAGATCATGGCCAACATCATCGCCGAGCGGGTGTTGGGTTTGCCTCAGGAGCCGCGCATGGATAAGGGGATACCGTTTACCGAGGTGCCCACCGGCTCCTAGTCCGACGCCGAGCTACGCCGGGTGTTCCGACCCGGCGCCGTCCCACGTCCGCTGGTCCGGCAACAATGCTGTTCTGGGACGACAGTGTATGCAGCGAGTGGTGTCGCTGCATCCCCCGGCTGTGCGTCACTGGCGAATCGCGCTTGTAACCGTTCGCGCCTGCGACGACCTCACCCCTCAGTCGAAGAAGCCCACGGGATTGTGCTGCATGATGCTGAAGTCCGGGCCGTCTGCCTGCCAACCGTAGGGTTGCTTCGCGCCCAATAAATTCAGAAAAGGCTGGTTGTTGGCGTGACGCTCGAGTACGTCTTGCGGGGTGTGATCTTTGTGTGCCTCCTGGGTCTGCACGTACTGGCGGCACATGTAGGCGGCCAGGTTCATGCGGATGCCCGGTACTTCGCGCGGGTAGGAGCCGTGCCAGGTATTGCCGTGCCAGATGACCGCGTCGCCGGGTGCCAGATCCATGGAGATCGCGGCCGGATTGGATAGATCACCGCCCAGCACGATCTCATGCGCGCTGGGTTGCCGTGCCCACAGGTGGCTGCCGGGGACCAGCGCCAGCGCGCCCGCCTCGCGGGAGTACGGGGTCAGGGCATAGTTGATGTTCGCGACCTGGGAATAAGGTGGATAGGGGCTCGGCATGCCGTTGCCGTTGTCCGAGTGCAGCGGCACCACGCCGGTCTCGCCCATACCTTTGAAGTGGCAGCCCAGACTCGACAGCAGACAGCTCTCGCCGAGCAGATAGCGCATTAGCGCGAGCGGTCTGGGTTCGAGCAGAATTTCCTCGAACACCTCGTCATCGTAGAGCAGATATGGCACATAGCTCATGCCCTCAAAGTCCTCTGCGGTCGCATGCTCAAGGTCGATGCTGCGGCCGGTCTGTGCCTCTACACGGGCAACGATCGCGGCCTTGGCACGTTTGATGGTATCTGCGTTCAGCACCCCTTTGATGGTGGTGTAGCCGACGGACTCGAGTTCCGTCAGGTTGGCCTCCAGCCCCAGTGCGCCGATTTCCGCCAGGACCCGGGCACGTGCGTCTTCGGCTTTGACCCGCAACACTTGGGCGTGTTTTTCCAGGCCATCGCGGGTATGCATGGCCGCCCGCCGGCGCTCGCGCAGGCGCTCTTCATCGCTAATAACAGTTTCACTCATCCGCTTGTCTCCCTTGGGCGCTCGTCGCCCACACGCTCTTCGTGTGCCCAAATCTAGCGCAACGGACCGGTCCGCGCAAAATCGCATGAGATGCAGGTCGCGTGCGATTCAGGCATCCTTACCGATCGCTATAGAACTACATACAGGGGAGTGACATGGCCGAAGCCAAAGTCGTGAAATCTATCAACGCCGGGATCGATGCGGTGTGGGCCGCCTTGGGTAACTTTGCCGGCATCCAGGCGGGTGGTCCGATCGATGCGGTTAGCTACGACGGTGAGGGTGTAGGCATGACGCGCAAGCTCACCATGGGCGGTAGCGATATCGTCGAGCGTCTGGAGGTGCACGACGAGGCGAGCCATACCTTCACCTACGCGATCATCAACGACGACTGTCCCCTGCCGTTTGCCGACTATTCAGCCACGGTGCTGATGACCGACAACGGCGACGGCAGCACAACGGTGGACTGGACCGGTACGTTTGAGCCGAAAGGTGTGCCCGAAGAGGAGGCGGTGACGGTCGCTACCGGCATCTACGCGGGAGCGATCAAGGGCGCGAAGCTGGCGTTGGAAGGCTAGAACGATGCAGATGAACAATGCTCAATGGGCTGCGCGTTGTGCCGCCGATGGCGAATTCACGATGGCGGCGCGGCACTGGGACGGCGGCCTAACGGTCACCGTCGGAGATACCCAGTTGGGTCTGACGCTGCGCGACGGCGCCGTCAGTGCCGGGGTCAACGACGCGCAGAGCGGCGTGGTGACCTACAGCGGTGCCGCCGATGTTTGGCAGCGCCTGTTGCAACAGGTCCCCGAACGGTTCCACAACGATCTGGTGGCCAACATCGCGCAGGGCGCTGGCATACGGCGCTCCGGAGACAGAGTGGTACACGCCCAGTATTACGCTGCGGTGATGCGGGCCGTGGAGTTGTTACGCCCGGACCCGGAGAGTTATCCGTTGAGCGCTGCGGACCGTCCCAGCAGTGGTCGCATCGATACGCCGGTGGGGCGCTACGTGCATGTCGACCTCCTCGGTGAAGACTTCCGCATCTACTTCGAAGAAGCGGGCGAAGGCATCCCTCTGCTGATGCAGCATACGGCGGGCTGTCATTCGAGCCAGTGGCGACACCTGTTCGAAGACCCGGAGATCACCTCTCGCTTCCGTCTCATCGCCTACGATCTGCCGTTCCATGGCAAGTCACTCCCGCCGGTGGGCAAGGAGTGGTGGCAGGAAGAATATCGTCTGCGTGGTGAGTTCTTGCGCAGCGTCCCGCTGGCGCTGGCCGCAGCCCTGCAGCTCGATGACCCCGTGTTCATGGGCTGCTCTGTGGGTGGTTTGATGGCGCTCGATCTTGCCCACAAGCACGCGGACGATTTCCGGGCGGTGATCTCGGTGGAAGGCGCGCTCCACATCGAAGGCTCCACCGAGAACATGCCGGAGTTGTGGCATCCTCAGGTCAATAACGAGTACAAGGCGCGGCTGATGGACGGGCTGATGTCGCCGACCTCACCGATGGCCTATCGCAAGGAAACGAGCTTCGTATATGCGTGTGGCTGGCCGCCGGTCTTCATCGGCGACCTGCATTACTATACCGACGAGTTCGACCTGCGCGACTGCGCGAGGGAAATCGACACCAACAAGGTTGGGGTCCACCTGTTGTCCGGCGAGTACGATTACAGCGGTACCAGCGAGCTGGGTCAGGAAGCGCGCGATGCCATCGCCGGTTCTACCTGGACCGAGATGCGGGGGGTCGGACACTTTCCGATGTCGGAAAATCCGGTGGCGTTTCTTGAGTATCTGAAACCCATCCTCGCGCAGATCGCCTGATTTTTATAAGCTGACATGTGAGCGCACGCTGTTACAGAAGGCCTCGGTGGTGGCGCTGCCGCCGGCGTCGGGGGTGAGGTTTTCGCCCACCGCGTAGGTTGTTGCAATCGCTTGAGTGAGCGTCACCGCGGCCTCGCCGAAGCCCAGATAATCGAGCATCATCGCGCCGGACAGCAGATTGGCCGTGGGGTTGATGATGTGTTGGCCTGCGATGTCCGGGGCCGTACCATGCGCGGCCTCAAAATAGGCGTAATCGTCCCCGTAACAGCCACTCGGTGCGAACCCCAGGCCGCCGACCAGGCCTGCGGCCGCGTCCGAGAGAATGTCGCCGTAGAGGTTGGGCATGACCGTCACGTCGAATTGTTGGGGATTGGCGACCAGCCGGCAGGCGAAGTCGTCGACAATGTAGTGGTTCATCTCCACATCTGGATAGTCTTGGGCCAGATCCTGGCCAATCTTTAAAAAGTAGCCGTCCGACTCCGGCAGCATGTTGTGCTTACACGTGATGGTCAGGCGGCCCCTGCGTCTGCGTGCCAACTCGTAGGCGAAGCGTAACACCCGCTCAGAGCCTGCCCGCGTGATCGCCTTGATCGCGTAGCGTCCCTCGCCGAGATCTGCGAGGGGTCGACGCGACGTGCCGCTGGTCAGGCCCAGTTTGGACAACTCCTCCAGGCGACCTTCTGCGCGCACGTAAAGGTCTTCCAGATTTTCCCGCACGATGATGAAGTCTACGCCTTCGGGGCGCGCCAGACTGCTGGGCACGCCGGGAAAGTAACGTGCTGGGCGCACGTTGGCATAGGTCATCTTGCCCCAGCGCAGATACAACAGCGCAATCCCCGCCGCACCGCTCGTCGATCCGAAAAAAGTCGTATCGGCCGCATCGATGAGCGCCTTGGCCGCCGCTGGCAGGGGAGAGCCGTGACGCTTGATCGCAGCCTCGCCCACCTCAGGGTAGCTCCAGTCGATCGGCAGGCCCAGCGAGTCCAGCAGATCGATGGTCGGCCGCACCGCCTCAGGCGCCGCGTCGTCCCCCTCGATAACGGCCACGGTTTTGCGTTGCATATCTCCCACTCCCGGCTGCTTGCCTGGGGATATTAATGCAATCACGCCGCGACGCGGTATGGGTGAATCCGCCCCTGCGCTTTGGGGTAGAATTCGCCCTGACCTACGCTGACAAATTCTCGGGAGGGAGAATGCAACAACAGCCGCTGACCGGTGTGACGGTGCTCGACTTTGGCCAGGTCTACAACGGGCCATATTGTGGCTTCCTGCTGGCCCAGGCTGGCGCGCGGGTGATCAAGGTAGAATCGCTGATCGGAGAAACCCTGCGTGGGCGCGGGCCCACTTCGCCAGGTGCCTACGCGTTCTCGCTGCTCAATTCCAACAAGCAGAGCATCACGCTGAACATCAAGAATGCTGCGGCCCAAGATCTGGTCAAAGCGCTAGCCTGCAAAGTGGATGTGGTGTTCGAGAACTTCGCCCCGGGGGTGATGGATCGCTACGGTATCGGGGCGGCAGCGCTGCGCGCGGAAAACCCCGAATTGGTCTATGCCTCCAGCACCGGTTACGGCGTGGCGGCAGGCCCCTATCGGGAGTACCTGGGCATGGACATTACGCTGCAGGCCATGACCGGCGTGATGAGCATTACCGGCACCGACGGTGGACCGCCGATGAAGACCGCCGCGGCCTTTGCCGACTTCATCGCTGGGACCCATCTGTACGCGGCGATTGTCAGCGCCTTGTTTGCGCGTACGCAGACCGGCGAAGGTGCGACCATCGACATCTCCATGCAGGACTGCGTGTTTCCGACCCTGGCCACCGCGCTCGGGTCGTTCTATGCCGCTGGTGAGCAACCCCCTCGGGCGGGTAATCGCCATCCTGGACGCGCTTTGGCCCCGTACAACGTTTACCCTGCGGCGGACGGCCATGTCGCGATCATCTGCATCCGCGAGGGGCACTGGCGCAACCTCTGCGAGGCGATGGGGCGCCCCGAACTCGCCAGCTCGGAGCGGTATGTCGATTTTGCGGCCCGTCGCGTGAACATCGATGCGGTGGACGAAGAAGTGACGGCCTGGACAAGTCAGCACACGCGGCAGGAGATTCTGGAAGTGACCCAGGCGCATGGGGTTATCTGCGCGCCGGTCAAGGATTTGGCCGACGTCATCGAAGACCCGCACCTGAAGGAGCGGGGCTCGCTGCACATCCGGCCCCACGAAGGTTTTGGAGAGATCGCCCAGCTCCAGACGCCGCTGCGTTACCGCGACATCGATCCGCCGGAGCTGACCGATCCGCCGGCGCTGGGCGAACACACCGAGGCTGTGTTGGAAGAGTTATTGGATATCGATGCGCCGGAGATTGAGCGGCTGCGCCGTGACGAAGCGATCTAAAGGGAGCGCTATGCCCGGCGCATGTCTAGCGCAGCATAAAGACCTCGGCCTCGACGGTCACCCGCAGGCCATCCCCATGCTCTACGACCTGCGCTTGAGTTGCCTCGAGTTCGGCCAGGAGCTGCCCTACCGCCAGGCGACGATGTTCGCGCTTGTGATCCCCGGGCTTGAACGCCACCTCGATGTCGAGCTCGATCATGCGCTGCGCACTCTCGGCGTTTAGTTTGATCTGCATGTTGATACCCGCACGCTGCGTTCACCTGAGATTAACAATCGGGTTGGCGCCGCTGCAACCGCGGGCTTAAGCCGCGCGTGGGACGCGAAACCTGTGAGGAGACAGTTGTGCATTTTGCTTTGAACCGACTGAGTCTGGATGGCGTGCATCCTTTCGTTGAGGCTGCGGTACGCGCAGAAGATCTTGGCTGGACGATGGGCTTGACGCCCTGCAATCCCCTCAAGATGCAAGATCCTTACATCATGCTGAGCCAGGCCGCGCAAGCCACCTCTACCCTGCATCTGGGCACGCTGCTGGACACACCCCAATTGCGCCACCCCTCGGTATTGGCCGGTAGCATCTGTACGGTCGCGGAATTTGCGCCGGGACGGATTCACTGTGGTCTGGGGGTGGGCGACACGGCGGTGCGTTTTAACGGTCTGCGCCCAGCCGGCGTTGGAGAATTCGAGGCCGCCTGTCGTCTGGCCCGGGCGTTCATCCGTGGCGAGGCGGTGGCGGTGGATGCGCCAGTGCCCGCGCGGCTCAATCACGCCACGCCGGTCCCGCTATGGGTGGCAGCTCAGGGACCTAAGAACCTCGCGATGGCGGGGCGTGTGGCCGACGGCGTCTGGATCCGCGTGGGCCGTCATCCGGCCAACCTGCGCATGGCCTGGGAGGCTGTCTGTGAGGGCGCGGCCAGCGTGGGCCGGGATGTCAGCGAGATGTCGGTCGGCCTCATTCTCCACACGACCATCTGTGACGATCCGGTAACAGCCAAGACCATCGCCAAAGCGATCGCGGCGGGTTACTACGAGTACTCCAAGCACCTCTTCGAGTATCCCGGTTTCTCCTGGGATGGCGAGGACGTCCACGTACTGCGGCGCGAGGCGTACCCCGATTTCCTGCATCACCGCGATCCTCAGCATGCCGGCTCGTTGGTGGACTTCTTGAGTGACGAAGTGGCGGACAGCTTTGCTCTGTATGGCGATTGGGAGCAGGTCGCCGAGCAGCTGTCACCATTGCTCGAGATGGATTTGCCCATCTCCTATGTATTGCCGCATCCGGTACTACCCCTCGGCAGCGATATCGATTATCTGGGCGATGCTGCCGCCCATTTGTTGCCACACTTTGCCTGACCGCGTTCGCGAGCGGGTTTGCCAGGCTGTTCTAGACTGAAGGTAACCTTGCAAAAACGCCTGTAACGCATGGATCTCGAGCAATGGCGCGCGCGCTTGAACGGCAGCGAACTGCCGGTGTTTGCGCGCACGGTCAAAGATGTTGGTCAGGTTGCAACCTCTGCACGCTCCTCGGCGCGTGACCTCTCGGAGGTGCTCAGCCGTGATGCGTCGATGGTCACGCGGCTGCTGCGCATCGCTAATTCGCCGCTGTTCAACCCGCACAACAAGCCGGTGGATACGATCAGCGCGGCCGTGGTGCTGATCGGCTTCGATGGCGTGCGCGATCTGGCGGTATCGGTCTCTCTGATCGAGAAGATGGTGGCTGGTGATCTCCATGTCCGGGTGGCAACCCATCTGGCGCAGGCGTTCCATGCGGCGGCTCAGGCGAAGAGTTTTTCGCAGATGGCCGGGGTTGCGGGCTCCGAGGAAGTTTTTGTCGCCGGCTTGTTAAAAGACGTCGGGGTGCTCGCGTTTTGGTCGGAAGCCGCAGGAGAAGCGGCGGCGATCGAAGCACGTTGCGCGGCGGGCGAGCGTCTGGAAGATGCCCAGACTGCGGTCCTAGGTTTTCCCATCGATGAACTGAGCGCTGCCCTCGCCGAAGACTGGCAGCTGGGCGATCTCGTGCGTTATGCGGCTGGTAACAAAGAAGAACACCCCTGTGTCAGCGAGATTCGCATGGCCCACAACCTGGCACAGCAGGTAACCACCTATGGGTGGGAAAATGAGCAGGTCGAGCGGTGTCTGTTGCGCATCGCGGCGCATCTCGATGTGGATGAAAACGAACTGCGGGAAGTGGTCTCGGAGAACTTCGACAGCGCTCGCAATATCGCGGCCGGGTTTGGCATCGAGCGTCTGGAGGCGGCCTTTCCGCCGGCGCCGGTCAAGGCCGAGACACATCCGGTGCAGCCAGCGCCAGCTGTTGATCACGCGATTCCCGAGCCGATTTTCGCGGATGCGGCGAACGACGTCCAAGCGGATATGGCGCGCACGCAAATCGCTTGGCTATCGCAGATCGCACAGGGTGTTGCCGAGCAGCAGCCCCGCGATGCTCTGATGCAGCAGGTGATGCAAGGCCTGGTCGCGAGTCTCGGTCTCGCGCATGCCGACTTTGCCTTGCTCGATCCGGGGGAGGACCGGGTACGCATCAAATACAGCGCACCCGGTAGTCCCCAGGCAGGAGATATCGTGGTGCGGGGCGTTCTGGAAGCGGTAATGTCACAGATCGAGCCTACCCCGCTGGCCCAAGGTGGCGAGCTGTGGCCCGGTGGTGCCGATTTTGCGGGGCGGGTGACGCTCTCCAACAAAGCGGTCGGGCTCGTCGCCTGTCGTCTGCCGCCGGGAGCTCCGGCCACCCAGAGACATCTCGCCGGTCTCACGTTATTTCTGCAGCAGGCCGTGCTGGTGCTGTTACAGACCGAAGCCTGAAGCCTCGCCTCACCATGTGCTCGCAGCAGCGATGCGGGCCAAAGCCTACGCGACGATTGGGGATGACTGATCTTCGCCAGTCGCCCCATGCGATGGTATCCTTCGCGCGCGCTCACCCGAGCCGGCTAGCCATCCTTTGTCCGGTGCTCATCGAAGCCCGTGGCCAACGTAGTCAGGTGTAACACAACTTATGACAACTCTGACCCGAACGGATATGCAACGCGTATCCGACCTTGTCTATACCCACTTGCAACCGACCCCGGCACTCGCCTGGCCGTTGCTGGGGGAAGAGGTGGGGGTCGAAACCTGGGTGAAGCACGAAAATCACACTCCGATCGGCGCTTTCAAAGTACGTGGGGGGTTGGTGTATCTCGAAGAGTTGCAACGCAGTGGCCACGCACGGGAGATTGTGACCGCAACCCGCGGCAACCACGGCCAGTCCATTCCGTTTGCGGCACGTCTGCATGACATACCGGTGCACGTTTATGTGCCGGAAGGAAACTCCGCAGAAAAAAATGCCGCCATGCGCGCCTGGGGAGCGCACCTACATGTGCACGGCGTGGACTTCGACGAGGCCAAAGAAGCGGCGGCACGCGAAGCGCAGAGCCGGGACGCGCATCTGATCCCCTCCTACAGCGAACACCTGGTACGCGGGGTGGCCACCTATGGCCTGGAATTGATGCAGGCGGTCGAGGACCTGGACGTGATCTATGTGCCCATCGGCATGGGTTCTGGTGCGTGCAGTCTGATCGCCGTGCGCGATATGCTCGGGCTCTCGACCGAAATTGTCGGCGTCGTGAGCGCGGTGGCGGACGCGATGGCACGTTCGCTCGAGGCGGGTCGTATCGTGCACACCGACACCGCGCGCACGTTTGCAGATGGGGTGGCTACCCGCATGCCGCATCCGGATGCATTCGAGGTGATGGCCAAAGGGTTGGCCCGGGTTGTGCGGGTATCGGATGACGAGGTAGCAGCGGCCATCCGTCTCCTCTATCGCACCACGCACAACATCGCCGAAGGCGCAGGTGCTGCGGCCACGGCCGCGCTGGTCCAGGAAGCGCGTACGGGAAAACTCAAGCATCGGCGGGTGGCGGTAATCCTCTCCGGCGGCAATATCGACAAGGAGTGGTTTGCCGCGGTGCTCAGCGGCGCCACGCCGAGCGTCTGATCATGTCCGCGCGCGTCCGCAACTACTATCTCGTCGCCACGGCGTCTTGGTTCATGGCGTTCGGCATGCAGTCGGTCGTGTTTGCCTGGCTGGTCACCATCGTGCTCCACGAAGATGCGGAGTTTGTCGGCTGGGCGCAGACCGCGCTGCTGATACCGGGCATGCTGCTCATCCTGCTGGCCGGAGCGCTCGCCGATCGCATCGGGCCGGATCGACAGGCGCTGTGGGCGCAGTTGTTCGCGGCGCTGATACCCTGGCTGCTGATCCTCGCATTGGCCAACGGGCTTCTGAGCTACCCCGTGATGATCGTCTACGCGCTCGCCATGGGTTGTGCCCAGGCGTTTGTCACCCCCGCGCGCGATGGTCTTTTGAATCACGTTTCGGGCGGCGACGTACAACGCACGGTCCTGTTGGCCAGCTTGTCACAGTTTTCCTTCCAGATCTTGGGCTACCTGCTCGCGGGTCTGGCCGATAGCGTTGGTGCCGCTCTCATCCTCGGCACCCAGAGCGTGGTCCTGCTCGTCGGGGTGATCGCCTATGTGCTGTTGCGGCGCACCCACGCCGTGCCTCCCGCGCCACAACAGCAATCGATGGTCGCGGGGGTGGTGCAAGGCGCGCGGACGGTGATGGGCTCACCGGTCATGCGCATCGTGGTGTTGCAGAACGTTGCAATGGCGTGTTTTTTTATGGGCTGCTTTATCGTGTGCTTTCCCCTGGTGGTGCGGGAGGTGTATATGGGTTCTTCCGGCGACCTGGGGGTGATGAGCGCCTTGAATTCATCGGGTCTGGTGGTCACCATCCTGGTGATGCTGAAGGTGGGTTATGTACAACGTCCCGGACGTGCGCTTATTCTGGCGCAGATGATGGGTGCCCTGGTGCTTGGATTGAGTGGCACGATGTCAGTATTTGCCGGCTTTTTAACCGCGATTTTCTGCTGGGGCATCTGTGGTGGGATTGCGATGCCGATGTCGCGAACCCTGATGCAGGAGTTGGCCCCGCCGGAACAGCGCGCACGGGTGATGAGTTTCTATGCGTTTTCCTTTATGGGCGCAGGCCCGATCGGCACGGTCTTTTGCGGTTATCTGTCCAAGCTGCTCGGCCCGCAGCTGGCCATCGTGACGTGTGGCAGCGCAATGTTCCTGGTCACCATAATGATGATCCTGTTCTCCCGTCTATGGCGGGTCGAATTTAACCCGCAGGCGCAAGCCGCATGAGTCGCGTCAGCGCCGATATCGGCGGCACGTTCACCGACGTAGTGCTCGCGACCACTGAGGGGCTGTTCACCACCAAGGTGCTGACGACCTATGACGATCCCGCCCGAGGGGTGATGCAGGGGATCGAGGAGGTGCTCAGTGCCGCCGAGGTTGAGGCATCCGACGTGGAGTTGGTGCTGCATGGCACCACCCTTGCCACCAATGCGTTGATCGAACGGCGGGGCGCTCCGACGGGTCTCCTGACAACTGAGGGTCACCGTGATGTGCTTGAGATGGCCATGGAGAATCGCTTCGAGCAGTACGACGTCAATATCGACCGGCCGATACCCCTCGTGCCGCGCCACTTGCGCCTTGGGGTTAGCGAACGCCTGGCCGTCGATGGCGAAGTCCTGATCGAGCTCGACATCGAGCAGGCGCTGGCCCAAACCCGCCACTTGGTGGCACAGGGGGTTGAGGCGCTGGCCATCGGCTTGTTGCACAGCTATGCCAACCCGGTTCACGAACAGCACATCGCCGCGGCGATCGGCGCAGAGTTTCCCGCGCTTTCATTGTCTTTGTCCTGCGAGGTCTGTCCGGAGATACGGGAATATGAACGTATCTCCACCACCGTGGCTAACGCGTATGTAAAACCGCTGATGTCGGGTTATCTCGCGAGCCTGCAGGCTCGGTTGCAAGAGCGTGGATTTGCTTGTCAAACCCTCATGATGACCTCCGGCGGCGGCCTCACCACGCTGGAGGCCGCGGCGCGTTTTCCGATCCGCCTGGTGGAGAGTGGCCCCGCGGGCGGTGCGATCCTGGCGGCGGCGGTTGCGCGCGACCACGATTGTCGCGAGGTCGTGTCCTTCGATATGGGTGGGACGACCGCCAAGATCTGCCTGATCGATGACGGCGAACCGCTCTACTCCCGCGCATTTGAGGTGGACCGCAGCTATCGATTCAAGAAAGGCAGCGGTCTTCCCGTGCGCATTCCGGTGATCGAGATGGTTGAGATCGGTGCCGGTGGTGGCTCGATCGCCAGCGTCGATGAGCTCCGACGCCTGCAGGTAGGGCCGGAGAGCGCGGGTTCAGAGCCGGGTCCGGTGTGTTACGGCCGCGGTGGCAGCAAGCCGTGTGTCACCGACGCGGATGTGCTGCTGGGAAAAATCGCCCGCGAATACTTTGCCGGCGGCAAGCTCACGCTGGACGATGCCGGCGCGGAACGCGTCATGTCTGCCTCCATCGGTGCGGCGCTCGATCTGCAAGCGTCGGATGCCGCGTTTGCGGTGGCCCAGATCGTCGAAGAAAACATGGCGTCTGCGACCCGCGCGCACGCCTCGGAGTGGGGTAGAGATCTGGCGGCACGCAGCATGATCGCCTTCGGCGGCGCAGCGCCGCTGCATGCGGTTGCACTGGCGGACAAGTTGAAGATCGACGAGGTGCTGATCCCCGCCGGTGCGGGTGTGGGCAGCGCGCTGGGTTTTCTACTGGCGCCGATACGCTTCGAGGTGGTTCGCAGCCTCTATGTGCGGCTGGAAGATTTATCCCGGCCGGGGGTTCGCGCGCAGATCGACGAGATGTTCCAGCAGATGGCGGATGAGGCCAGGGGTGTGGTCGAGGCCGGGGCTGCGGGTGCGCAGATCGGCCTCGCACGACAGGCGTTCATGCGCTATGTCGGGCAGGGCTACGAGGTGGCGGTAGACATCGATGCGATCGATGTTGACCAGCTCCAAGCGCGTTTTGCAGACGCCTACGAGGCACTCTACGGCCGTACGATTCCCGGCATGGCGATCGAGGTGCTCAGTTGGACGCTGGCGGCCACCGCCGAGCATGATCACACGCTGCCCGCCGCGGCGGCGGTGGCGACGCACACCGCCCGGGCCGCCGGAAAGACCCGGCTTTACGATGGTACCGACTGGGTGGCGGCCAGGCTCTACCCACGCGATACCCTGGAGATCGACGTATCCTATGCGGGACCGGCGTTGGTGGTGGAAGCGCAGACCACCACCGTTGTCCCCGCGGGCTTTGCGCTACGCAGGCTAGCAGATGGCACTCTGGTCGTGAACCGGCAAGCGGATTGAGGAGCGGTTGTGGATGAACTGAAGGTCCAGTTGTTGTGGAATCGTTTGCTCGCCGTCGTGGAAGAGCAGGCGCAGGTACTGATGCGCACTGCGTTTTCCACGGTTGTGCGCGAAGCGGGAGATCTGTCTGCGGGGGTTTTTGATCGTAGCGGACGCATGCTCGCCCAAGCGGTGACCGGCACGCCCGGACATGTCAATTCGATGGCGGATGCGGTGGCTAAGTTCCTGGCGGTACACCCTCTGGGTGAACTGCGCGATGGCGATGTGCTGGTCACCAATGACCCGTGGGATGGCACCGGTCACCTGAACGACTTCACGGTGGTGACCCCGGTGTTTGTCGACGAATGGTGTGTGGGTTTGTTTGCGTCCACCAGTCACATCGCGGATGTCGGCGGGCGCGGCTTCGGACCAGATGCTAACGACGTCTTCGAAGAAGGCCTACGCATCCCGATCAGCTATCTGTTTCGCGCGGGCGAACCGAACGCGGATCTCATGCGTATCCTGCAGGCCAATGTGCGTGACCCGGTGACGGCGCAGGGAGATTTGTATTCGCTTACCGCCTGCAACGATGCGGGTGGCACGGCGCTCAAGGAGATGTTGGTCGATCTGCAACTGGACGATCTGGAAGAGGGTGGTGCAATCATCCTCGAGCGCTCTCGGGTAGCGATGCTTGCCAAGGTCGCGGAACTTCCGGCCGGGCAGTACGCTTATCAGATGACCATCGATGGCTACGATGAACCGGTGACCCTGGCCGCTACCATGAGCATCGACGCGCAGCGGATAGGGGTTGACTTCACGGGCACGTCCGGCGCCTCACCCAAGGGCATCAATGTGCCACTGAGTTACACCCAGGCGTATGCGTCCTTTGGCGTGCGCTGCATTGTTGGCAACGAAATTCCCAACAATGCCGGCTCCCTCGGCGTGGTTGAGATCACAGCCCCGGAGGGCTGCCTGGTCAACGCGCTGCCCCCGCGGGCGGTGTCCGCCCGCCACTCGATCGGCCAAATGTTGCCCGACGTGGTGCTCGGCTGCCTGCAGCAGGTGGTGCCCGATGCTGTCCCAGCGGAAGGCGCATCCTGCATCTGGAACCCAGTGTTCATGAGCGGCCTGGAAAGCGCCGGTGAAAATGCCGCACAGACGGCCTTTGTGATCAACCCGATTTTCAATGGCGGTACCGGTGCGCGCCCGGGCAAAGATGGGCTCTCCACCACCGCGTTTCCCTCCGGCGTGCGCACCACCTCATCCGAGGTCAACGAAGCGACTTCCCCGCTGGTGATCTGGCGCAAGGAATACACCCCCGATTCCGGCGGGGCTGGCCTGCGCCGCGGCGGGCTGGGACAGACCATCGAAGTGTCGCATCGCCAGGGCGCCGGCTTTGTGATGTCGAAGATGTTCGATCGCATCCATCACCCCGCCCAGGGTCGTGCCGGCGGTGCTTCCGGCGCGCCGGGGCGTGTGTACGAGCGCACTGCCGGGGGTGCAGAGGTGGCCCTGCCGGGCAAAGGTCGCAGTGAGATTGCGCCGGGCAGCACCCTGGTCATGCAGACCCCCGGTGGTGGCGGGCTGGGTGATCCTGACGCACGTGATCCCGAGGCGTGCGCCGCTGATGCCGCCGCGGGGCTGGTCAGCGAGTAGGTTGTCGTGAACCAATGCAAAAGTAGGGACCTGGCTCGCATTCGCGCGTGCGAGTGTTTGACACCGTCTTCCACTGAGATAGAATGCGCATCCCTGCTCGGATTGCCGATGTCCGAGAAGGTCAAGCGGGTGTAGCTCAGTTGGTAGAGCGCGACCTTGCCAAGGTCGAGGTCACGAGTTCGAACCTCGTTACCCGCTCCAAATCCTCCTTTTCCCCATGCTTAGCTTGTTTTGTCTCTTTTGCGCCTTCTGCGTATTAGCGCGTTCTGCGTGAGTCTCGTTCTCATGGCGTCATTATTGTGAAAACCCAGGACGGTCTTGGTTGGAGCGGGCAAGACAGGATTTAATTACCGCCACCCAAACGATCCGAAAGTACAGTCGAGTCATATACATTCCTTGGAATATATTATATATTCCAAGGAATATTAATGATCAAGAGCGAAAATGAGAGATTCCTTGACCGGTTTGTTGCTGATGGGCTTATTTTGTGTGGCGGGTTGCTGCGGTCCTCTGGGGCCTTTGGCAGGTGGCAAGCTGGCGGGCGAAACCGCGTCTTATCCCGTCGGCTGGAACCTCGCGAGGTCTACTGAGCACGTGCAACTGGAAACTTATGATGCGGATGGTGACGCTCATTCGGTCAATACTTGGAGCGTGGTACATGGTGAGCGGTTGTATATCGCCAGCTCCATGGTGCGCGGTCAAGAACGCCCGGAGAAGCGTCGCTGGGTTCGCAATGCAATGGCCGCCCCAGACGCGCGGTTGAAGGTGGACGCGTACATCTATAGCGGCGTGCTGCGCAGAATCGAGGACGGCCAACTTGTCTCAGCAATCAAGGCTGCGTTCGTTCTAAAATATGCGATCGAAGAGAACGCGCGGACCCGGGACGCCTGGGTATTTGAATTTGCCAACCCAAAGACCTGACAGACCGAAAGAAGAAGAGATCATGATCTGGGCCGGTGTGATCGCCCAGCTCAATCGCACGCGGGTTAACCGGAGGTTGGCGGCGACCCAACTTCCGTACCCACTGTTCGTGTTGTTGCGCCACTTCGCCCACGATCCAGCCAGAGCCTGGACCATCAATCAGTTGAGCGATGCGTTCCAGACCGCACAGCCCGGCATGTCCAAACGGATCAGCAAGCTCGTCGCCCTGGGGCTGCTGGACATGCGTCCCGATGAGATGGACGGGCGCAAGAAATGGTTTTCTCTGAATGCGAAAGGGCTCGCCTTACTGGAGGCGCGCAGCGCAGAGATCCGCGAGTTGGACAGATCGGCCTTCGACGGCTGGTCATCAGCAGACATCGATCAGCTCCACGCCAGCCTATACCGCCTCAAATCCCATCTGGATGACAACCGGTAGAGTAGGACCCAACTTACTTGCCCCACCCACATCAGATCGAATTCCCTATGCGGCGACGCAGCAACAGCAGCGCCCCCAACAGCAAAGCCACCACGCCGGGTTCCGGCACGTTGACGAATTGAAACCGCCCGGTGAGGGGATCGAACATCGCGCCGGCGGCGCTGCTGATACCTGCAAATCTATAATTCACATCGCTTGCGATGGAGATGCTGGAAGCGGACAGCAACTGCAGCAAATCGTTTGGTCCAGGCACAAAGTTGTTGATGAAGTCGAATAGAATGTCGCCGCCGGTGATGTCGATCAGGCCACTCACGTCGAGCATGTCGAACATACCCGGCGCAGTGCCGCCTATCTCAAGGTGCAATGTGCCTGAAGACATCAGGAAATCGCCGTTGATGGTCAGAGTCCCCGGCGACAGCCCCGGGGCCACCAGGCCGCCGCGATTGTCGACGGTGCCGTTGACCGTGCCATTGCCGGCGAGAATGCCATTGGCACCTACAAACACGCGTGAGTTGATCTCGGCTCCGTTGGATACGATCACCACACCGGAGTTTTTGGGCGCGAGCGGGTTGGTGGCGGAGGGGAAGCCGATCGCGATGTCATCGGCGTTCCAGGCACTTCCATTACCCTCCACGCGGACCAGGCCGTTGGCGGACTCCGTGCCGGTGTTGGCATTGCCTGCGCTGGTAGTGGCAACCACCGCAAAGCCGGTGTTGAAGGTGCCGCCGTTCTCGATGTTCACGTTGGCGTTGGAAGTACCGCCGGGTGTGCCGAATCTGAAGCCGTTACCGTCGTCGATGACAACCGCCTTGCCGATGTGCATGGCCTGATTGTTCTCGGAGACGACGGTGAACTCCGAGCCTGCGCCATTCACGGTCAGATTCAACTGCGAGCCTGCCGCATTGGTGAGTTGACCGTCGAAACAGGCAAACCGCGGACAGGTTCCCGGTGTGCGGCTGGCGATGAACTTGCCGCCGTTGGTAATGGTCATCTCGCTGGTGCCTTGGCTACCGATGTCGATCATGCTGATCGCGTTGCCACGCTCGATGTTGATACTGGAACCCGGGCCATCGATCCGCACCGTGCCCACCGGTGCGGATGGATTGGTGAAGTCGTTCATAGTGACGAATCGACCGCCGGAC
>JBCCHL010000065.1:0-22401 GCA_039028775.1 Pseudomonadota bacterium
CCCGCCAAGACCCGAAGGCAAGCTGGCGCTTGGGATCAGCCAATGTCTGGTGGGGGATGAAGTACGTTACGACGGCAGCGGTGCGCGTTCCTCTGTCCCGTACCAAAAGCTCGCAGAGCTGTTCGACTTTCATACCATCTGTCCCGAGGTCGGCATCGGGATGTCGATCCCCAGAGAACCGATCCGCCTGGTGGGTACGTTGGATGACAACCGGGTGGTCGGCGTCAAGGACCCCAGCATCGACAAGACCGCGGATCTGGAAGCGTTCGCCGCGGCGCAGGTCGATACGGTAGGGCAGCTCGACGGCTATGTGTTTATGCACAACTCGCCCAGTTGCGGGCTGTTTCACGTAAAAGTCTATCCGTCCGGATTGAACGCGCCGGCGGTCCGTCAAGGTCGCGGTGCTTATGCCCGCGCGTTGATGGACGCACTGCCGCTGCTCCCCGTGGAAGAAGGGGGGCGACTCTTTGACGATGTTCTGTGCGAGAATTTTGTTACGCGCGTCTATGCCTACGCCCACTGGCGCCGTGCCGTGCCGGATATGACGCCAGGGGGTTTGATCGCCTTCCACAGCGCGTACAAGTTTCTGCTGATGGCCCACAGCCCCAGGATCTATGGCGAGGTCGGTCGGTTGTTGAGCAATCTGAAGCACGACTTCGAGGACAAACGGGACGCGTACATAGGCTTGTTGCTGGAAGGCCTTTCCCAGCCCGCGACACGCAAAACCCATGCGAACGTGTTGTCGCATCTTCAGGGCTATCTAAAGAAGCGGATTTCCTCGGCTGAGCGGCAGGAATTGGATGAGATGATCCAGGCCTATCGTCGCGCGGAGTTGCCCTTGCTGGCACCGATGGCGGTGTTGCGCCATCACTTTCGCCGTCACCCTGACGACTACGTACTGGGCCAGAGCTATCTGGACCCACATCCCAGCTGGGCGGGACTGCGGCGGACCTTATAGCGACCGCGCGGACAAGGCCTGCGGTGGTGGAAACACTAAGCTGGGTCTCGCAAGTGTCTACACCGCGACCGCCCAGCCCGATAGGGTTACTTGTCTTCCGCTTTCTCGCGCAGGCCTTTGATCGCCTTTCGTGCCATAGGAATCGCCTTTAACAGGTTGAACGACGCGTACTTGCGGTCGATGCGTTTGATCTCCTGCCGCAGAGTGTGTTGCTGCTCGCGAACCAGCGCTGCCGCGTAGAGGTCGTCCCCCTCCAGGCGTCCCAGCAATGCGATGGTCTCTTCGAGCTTGGCTACCCGGGCCATGTCTGCGGCATAGGTGGCATTGGCGGGTGCGCGAGGTAGCTGGACCAAAGGTTCGGGTTCCGTGCCGAACACCCGGGCCTCCTCCATGCAGCGTTTTGCGCGGGTGGCCTGATCGAGGACGCTACAAGTGTTCAGCTCCGGCTCAGCGCTCGCCGCGATCGAAGTGATCACGCTGCGCGAACGCAGGTCGAGATCGGGAGGTGGGACAGTGGTCGGCTCTGGTGCGACGGCGGGCTCTCTGGGTTCCTCTTCGACCTGAGCCCTGGTGATCGGTATGGGCGTTCGCGCAGGCGTTGGCTCAAGCGCCTCGGGGGCGGGGCTGGGCGCCTGGGTTTCGGTCTGCGCCAATGCCGGGGTTGCAGGCGCGTCTTGAGGCGTTGCGGGGCTGGCGCGCTGGGAATCCTGGGCGGTCAGTTGCAAGCGCAGCTCCGGGTGCGCGCGGGGGGCGGTTGCTGGCGCGTCTTCCTCCCATAGCAGGTAGGCGAGCGCGCCGTGCAGCATGCCGGAACACACGACAATTGCTGTAAACCTGTGGCTTGCGCGTTTCATATCCGAGTCGACGGTAGTGTGGCACTCATAGGTAACACAGCACTATAGGCAAGCACAGGTGAGCGCGGCCAGAGGTGATTGTCCGACAAGCACCTCTGGCAAAGGGTCAGGCCAGCGATCTGGAAGATTCCTGCAGGCTTTGCTGCCGATAGAGGTCGAAGTAGTGACCACGCGTGTCCATCAGGCTGGCATGATTACCCTGTTCGGTGATCATGCCCCCTTCGATCACCAGGATCCGGTCTGCATTGCGGATCGTCGACAGGCGGTGTGCGATGATCAAACTGATACGCCCGGCCAACAAGCGCTCCATGCCGGCCTGGATGTACTGTTCGGTCTGAGTGTCCACCGAGGAAGTCGCCTCGTCCATGACCAGGACCTGCGGATCGGCCAGGATCGCCCGGGCAAAACTCACCAGCTGTTTCTGGCCGGCGGACAGGCGTCCTCCTGATTCTCCAGCGTCCGCCTCGTAGCCGCCTGGCAGCGCTTTGATGAAGTCGTGCGCGCCGGCAATCTTCGCAGCCTCGATCACCTCCGCGTCGCTCGCCTCGAGCCGCCCATAGCGTATGTTCTCCATGATCGAACCGGAGAACACGTGGGCGTTCTGCAGCACCATCCCGATGTTCGACTGCAGCCAATGCAGGCTGCGAGTGCGATAGTCCATGCCATCGATCAACACTTCGCCACTGGTCGGTTCGTAGAACCGGCAGACCAGGTTGACCAGCGTGCTCTTGCCCCCTCCGGTGGGGCCGACAATGGCGACGTTCTCGCCGCGTTGGATCGCGAGATTGATGTTCTTGAGCACGGGTTTGGCTGGATCGTAGGCGAAGCTTACATTGCGCAATGCGATGCGCTCGATGGCAGCCTGACCGCCATCCGGCGCAAAACGACTGGTGTCGGCTTCGCGGTGCATCGCCAGCGCCTCGCGGACCGTCTCGGAATCGCGTATCTCGGGGGTGGCTTCGATCAGGCTCAGGATGCGCTCGGCGGAGGCCTGGGCCATCTGCATCTCCGCAAACCAGTGCCCGAGTTGCTCGATCGGATCGAAGAAGTGCCGGGTATAGGCCATGAACGCGACCAGTGTGCTCACCGAGATCACACCTGCCAGCATGTCCATGCCACCGACCGCCAACGCAAGCCCGGTGGCCAGGCTCGCCATGGTGACCACGATGGGCAGGTAGATCGCCGCGTGGGTCAGGTTGGTGACTGACGCGTTGTACATCTTGTTAGTAAGCTGCCCGAAGTCTTGTGCATTGGCAGTTTCGCGCACGAATGCTTTCGAGGTGAGCACCCCCATAATCGCTTCGTTGAAATTGCCGGTGATCCGGGAGTTGGTCGCGCGCACCTGGCGTGCGCTGCTCAGGATGCGTCGCTGAAACTTGGCTGAGATCCAGGCCAGAAAAGGCATGACGGCGAACACGACCAGCGCGAGTTTCCAGTCCATGATCAGCATTGCCAACGCGATCCCCACCATCATGGTGGCGCCCCAGATGAGATCGAGAAAGCCCCAGGCGAGAATGTTCGACAGCCGCTCCGAATCGCTGGTCATGCGCGCCATCAACCAGCCGACCGGGCGATAGTCGTAGAAGCTGAACGAGAGGCGCTGCAGGTTGGCAAAGCCGTCTTCGCGGATGTCGTGGGCGATGCTGGTGCGGATGCGCCCGGCCATCCAGATGAACCCGCCGATGGCAATACAGATGATCAGCGTACACAGTGCATACATCAGGCCCCAGAACCACAACTCCGCCTCAGGCCCGCCTTTAAGATACTGATCCACATCGTCGACCACACCCTTGGTGATCAGCGGGTAGGCGACTTCACACAGTGCGGTAAAAAAGGCGAACGTTGCCAGCCACTTCACGTCCCTGGGATAACGCATGGCGTAACCGAACAGCTTGCGCCACAGGGCCGTGTTGATCGTTGCCGCCAGCGCCTCTTCGTCAAAGCCGTCGTCGTAATTGTCATCATCGTACATAGCGAATCTCGTCCTTGCGTCGCGCAAGCGCGCGGCTTAAGAGGTTTCCTGTTTGATCTGTTCGTCCAGCGCACCCTGGATCTCGCACAGTTCGCGATAGGTGCCGGGCTGCTCGGCGAGCGTACGGTGGTCGCCGATCTGGGTGATGCGACCACCCTGCAGCACGACGATGCGATCTGCATGGATCACCGAGCTCAACCGGTGGGCGATGATCAGCGTGGTCTGGCGCCCCTTGCGTGCCCGCAGAGCGTCGAGGATCAAGGCTTCGGTGCCGGTGTCGACTGCGGATAACGAGTCATCCAACACAAGGACCGGCGGATCTTTCAGCAGGGCGCGGGCCAGTGCCAGGCGCTGACGCTGACCACCTGAAAGCGTCACTCCGCGCTCGCCGACCATCTCGTCGAAGCCGTCGGGGAACGATTCGATAGATTCTGCGATCGCCGCGTCCTCGCAGGCTTTGAGAATCTGCGCCATCGGGGCGTTGGGACGTCCCACCGCCAGATTGGCCGCGATGCTGCGGGAATACAAAAACGGGTCCTGCAGCACTACTCCGACCTGGGCTCGCAGCCAGTGGCGGTCGAGGCGGTTGACCTCATGACCGTCCAGGGAGAGCGACCCTCCCTGATAGGGATACAGGCGCAGCAGCGCGCGGATAAAGCTGGTCTTACCCGAACCCGGTGGGCCGACAAAGCCGATGGTCTCTCCCGCCTGGATGTGCAGGTCAAACTCGCGCAACGCCGCCTCGCCATCGGCGTAGGCGAAACTGAGATCGCGGGCGATAATCTCCCCGCGCGCCCGACCGCTGGATGGAATACTGCCGGTCTCTTCCGCCGCACCTTGCAAGATGTGGTTGACCCGCTCCAGCGAGACCACCGCCTTGCCCGAGTCCGTGAGCACCCGTCCCAGATGGCGCACCGGCCAGATCACAATCGATTCGCAGGTCATGAAGATGAACAGATCGCCCACGGTGATGCTGCCCTGTAATGCAAAGTAGCCACCGGCCAGCAGCACTATGCCGATCTGGCTCATGGAGAAAAAGTCCGACACGCTCCAGTAGTAGGCCATCAGTTGAATCAGGCGCCGGTTCTTGTTGCGAAAGTCGGCGTTCTTAGCGCCGAACTTCTCGATCTCGTGTGCCTGGCGCGCAAACGCTCGCACCACGCGTATCCCGGTCAGATTCTCCTGCAGCGCCGCAGTCATCGCCCCCTCGGATTCGTCGGTGGCCTGAAAAGCCTGCTTGACGTTCTGGAAAAAGATATAGGCCCCGATGATCAGAAACGGCATCACGCACAGGGACAACCAGGCCAGCGGCACGTGGATGGCGAACAGAATCGGTACCACGCACACCACCAGCATGATCGCACGGCCAATCTCGATCACGTCGCTGACCAGAAAGACCCGCAGGGTTTCGATATCCGAGCTGCAGCGCTGTACCAGATCGCCAGTGTCAGCGGTATCGTAAAACGCGCTTTTCAGGTCGTGCAGGCGCGCATACAGACGCTCGCGCAGATTGCGCGCAATGCGTTCGGAGATCTGCGCCGCCAGCCTGCCGCGCGCGTACAGAAACAACCCGCCGAGCAAGGTCATCACCACGCTGGCCAACGCCGCCATCCAGAGATACCCGACGTAAGACAGCGAGCCGGTCAAGGTTTCGGTCAACCACAAAAGCGCAGGAGTGCCGTAGCTGAAATCGTCCTTGGTGATCACATCGATGGCATGCCCGCCGATGATCGGCGCGGAAAACATGCACAGATTGGTGATCGCCATGGCGAATATCGCCAGCACATAGCGGCGCCGCTGGCCGTAGGTCAGCTGCCAGAGGTTGTGTACATCCGGCGCGGCCTGTGCCGCGCCTTGGATAACTGTTGTATTCATGTCCTTGGACCAGGGTGACTGGTTGAAGTAAAGCAAATGCGCGGCCGGGCAACTCGTGCGGGCACGCGAGATTCGCCGGATGAAGGCGCTTGCTTGAACTGGGTTTTAAGCGGTGGCGATCTCAGTCGCGTGGCGAGTAAATCCGCCTGCGAACAAGATTGCCTGGCGAGCATGCTCGCCTGGACAAGCCTCTAACTTGGCGGATACGCCGACGGTCGAGGTGTTGGGTGCCACATCCCACGGGCCGCGCTCAAGTAATCGCCTGGCTGACGAATCGTCATGGTGCCGAGATTAATCATCGCTACCTCCCTAGTAAGATGTGTGAAGGGCGCGAATCTTAAAGAGGGTGGTTGGGGAAAGCAAGTGTTGGATGTAAAGTTATGCTCGTGTGACGGCCGGTAATCGCTCCTGATGTGTCAAGGGGCTCCCCGCATTCTTCGCTTGCTTTGCGCCATAGCCCTCGGCGTCGAGAGCGATACGTATGGCTTCGGATTCGCGTACGTTGTCTTGTTCACTCTTGATCGAGAGTTGATACTGTCTCGGTTTTAAATGCACACGCTGTCCCGACTTGACCGTAAATCCTCTGCCATCGATGACCAGGGTGCCGGATGAGTTGTCATCGCTACCGCCCAGAAAGCCCCCTTTTTCTTCGAGCCAGCGAATGAGCATGCAGCGCGTAGGCGTAGGCGATACCACTCGAATCGTCGTTTCTTTGAAGACGTCGTCCCTCAACCCACCCGCGAAAAACGCGATGGGTGCGAGAATCAGCAGTTGCAATAACCTGTCCGGTATCGTGTCAGGTGTCAGAAGTCGGGTCAGGAGATTTTTCTGCTGAACCGTTTTGGGGTTTTCGCCGAGATTCAACTCCCGCTTTAAGAGGTGTGCATGGTGTCGAATCGCGGTGATCTAACGCGGCTTGGACGTGCAGGCGGGTACGCTAGAAATCCTGTGCGAGTGACGCCTTGTGCGCTGTAAGATCTTCTCAACTTGGCCGTTTGCGCGCCTTCCCCTGACCCATTGGTTGTATACCTGGGCGCAACCTCACCCCACTGCTAGTCCCTCGGCGACAAGGACCTCGGGTAGCCTCCCACACTAGCAAAGCGGCTGATCGGGGCGTTTATCGAGAGGGCGGGAGCCGACGACGTGCTTCCGTCAGCCCCGCTGTTGAGCCATGTCGTTGGACGGCGTTGTATTGCTACAAGTTGATGATCATCTTGCCGACGTTTGCCCCCGTAAACAGGCCGATAAACGCTTCCCCGGCTTGATCGATACCTTCGTACACCGTCTCTTTGTAGGTGATGTCGCCGTTGTCCACCCACTTCTCCATGTCGCTGCGGAACTGCGGCGCCATGTGGTTGAAGTGGCTGACAATAAAGCCTCGCAGGGTCAGTCCAAGGCCGATCGCAACCGCCAGGTTGTTGGGGCCGGGACGGGGTTCGGTGTCGTTGTACTGGGCAATCGCCCCACACAGCGGTATGCGGCCGAACTGGCGCATATGCATGATGGCGGCTTGCAGGTGCTCGGCACCCACGTTGTCGAAGTAGACATCGAGGCCTTCCGGCGCGCCTTCGCGCAGGTGGCCTAAGATTGAGCCATCTTTGTAGTTGAAGGCGTAGTCGAAGCCGAGTTCTTCGGTCAGCATAGCGACTTTGTCATCGCTACCGGCGGAGCCGAGTACGCGGCAGCCCTTGAGCTTGGCGATCTGGCCGACAATGCTGCCGACCGCGCCGGCGGCGCCGGAGACGAACACCGTCTCGCCGTCTTTGAGTGCGCCGACTTCCAACAAGCCCACGTACGCGGTCATGCCGGGCATGCCGATCGCGCCGAGGTAGGCCGAGGGCGGGGCGCTGATCTCGCCGAGTTTTTCGATGCCTTCGACCGGGGTGGTGAAGGCCTCACGCCAGCCGTGGGGGCTGGACACGTAATCACCTTCGGCAAAGTCCGGATGGTTGCTTTGAGTGACCTGGCCGATGCAGCCGCCGGTGAGCACTTCACCGATCTGGAACGGCGGCACGTAAGACTTGCGGTCGACCATGCGACCGCGCATGTAGGGGTCGACGGACATGCACACGTTTCTGACCTGAATCTCGCCATCGCCCGCATCCGGGACCTCCTGCTCGATGACGGCGAAATCGTCACTTTTGGGCATGCCCACCGGACGCTGGTTGAGGACTACGGCTCTTGCTTGCATGATTTTCCTTCTTGCTTGGGTATGTTTGTTTAAAGGGTTACCAACCGACGGTTGGCTGGATATCCGCGTTGCGCCAGGCGTGGGCGCGACGCTCGACCACGCTCTGATTGTTCTGGGCGGTTGCCCCCAGCGCCATCTCCAGGCCGTATAGCGACCAGGGGTTGTGCGGAAACTGGACCAGATCCTGCTCAAATGTGGTGATCGCCTCGGTGGGCTGGCCGGCGCGCATCTGCGCATCACCCAGGGACTGACGCACCGGATAGTGCCACAGCGGGGGTTCGGTGTAGGGCAGATTGTCCTGATGCTCTACCGCATGGGCGAGTTTAGCGAGCTCTTCTTCGGCGTCGCCGTTGCTGCGTGCGATGCGCGCGCTGATCAGTGAGCGGGCGATGCCGATAAGATCCTCGATAGCGCCGGGACGACGCATGGTCAAGGCTTTGAGCGTGTCGCTTTCCCCCAGGGTTTCCAACTCTGCAAGGGTGGCCTGGGCGGCGACAATCTCTCCTAAGGCAGCCTGGGCCATGCCCTGGCCATAGAGGTGCATCGCCTGCAGAAAAGGCAAATCGTGCGCTGGTTCGGGTAAGGCGAGCAACTCATCCCACATACCGAAACGCACATAGGTATAGACCGGTACCGCCAGGTAGCTCTGCAACGGCCCCATGACTTTGGCCATCTCTTGGGGCACTCGCGCGGTGAGCTTTGTGGCACTATCGAGCGCCAGTTGCTTGCGGCCTTCCATCATCGCGGCGTACCACAGGAAGTGCACGTTGTGGGGATAGTAGGCAGCCGGGTAGAGGCCCTGGGCGTTACATTGGGCGATGTAGTCCTCGTCCGCTTCCGCGGCGCGGGCGTTTGAGTTCACCGCGTCTTCGTAACGGCCGACCCGCAAGTAGATATGCGAGGGCATGTGTACGAGATGCCCGGCCACTGGCACCAAGCCACCTAGGGTGTAGGCGGCGACGACGGCCTTTTCGGGTTCGAAGCGTTCCATGGCATGGATGTACAGGTGCAGTGCACCGACATGCTCTGGATCTGCCGCCATCACCTGTTCCAGCTCAGCGACCAGGCGGGTGGTGTGTTCGTTGGTCGGGCTGCCATCATCCTGCCAGTATTCCCAGGGCATGAGGTCCATCAGCGCCTCGGCGTAGAGTGTGCGCGCGTGGAGATCGTCGGGGTACTTCTGCACCAGCCCCGCCATGGCGCCGGCGTAGGTCAGATCGAGGGTGGCCCGATCTTCGCCATCCTCGCTGTAGCGCGCGGCGATGGCGTCGATGTATGCCTGTTCCCTTTGGCTCGCGCCCGGGCGCAGGCGCAGCGCGTTCTGCATCGCCGCCCAGGCCGGCACGATGGCCTGCTCGCCCATGGGCGCGTTGATGTTCGGTCCCAGCGCCAAAGCCTCGCCCCAGAAGCAGATCGCGCAGGTCGGATCGCGGCGCGTTGCTTCGCGGAAGGAGCGCACCGCCTCGGCATGATTAAAGCCAAAGGCCAGGGTCAGGCCCTGATCGAAGTACGTCTGGACCAGCGGCTTGTCGCTGGAGATCGGGAAGTGCAGCGGGCCGATCCCGTCGAGTAAGGGGGCGGTCGATCGATCGGTCGCAGTCGCTTGGGCTGCGGGTGGCTGCTCCGCGTCGGAAGTGGCCGTCGCCTCCGGACCGCTGCTGGGTGTGGTGCACCCGGCGATAACGAGAATAAGGAGTGCGGCACTGACAAGTCTGTGGGGCATGTAACCTCCGATACGGGAGTGATGGGTTAAGTGTGCGCGTGGTGTCTATTGTGCCATGCGTGTGCCCGGAACAGGGGGCTCTTCCGGCGGACCGGCAAAACACTGGGCCATGGCCATCCAGGCTTGGGCTGCTGCGCCGCGCACGACGAGTTGGGTATCGGCGATATTGCGCGTCTGTGTGACCACCTGGCAGAACTCGACGGCATCTCCCTGCACGCTGTCCATAGCATTCTCGGGTTGCCATTCCCAGATCGCACCGGAGGGTGCCTTGAGTACCACCCGGGGTGCCGGCCCCGGGGCGGGTAGCCTGCGGTTCTCGAAGGTCCAGCCGTAGGTGCGCACGCCGATGGTGGCGATGTTCTTGATGCGGTCCGTGTGGGTGCGTGAGACTCCCATCAGATCGTAGACCTCCCAGCCGTGGGCCCAGGTTTCCATCTGTCGAGCGGTGGCGAACATCCGCGCCTTCATGCCGGGGCCGACCCAGACGTAACGCGCATCCGGATCTGCGTTGTCCAACGCGTCACACATCTGCTGAAACAGGGTGCGCCACCGCTCCAGCAGATCGGGGCCGTTCGGGGTCTGGCCGTGGTGGCTGAGCCAGCGCTGGTTGTAGCCCGGGTTCGCACGCATCTCATCCAACAAAGCGGTGAATTCGGCACCGCTGCGCAGGCTGGTCAGCGCCAGATAGTCCGAGAAATGCAGGTGCGCGACCACGTCCCAAACGGTCCATGACTTGAAGGTCGACGCGGTGGTCCAGAAGGCGGTATCCATGTCTTTCAACAGGGCATAGAGCTGGTCGCCCTCGGTGCGCAGGTCCTCTACCACCGCGCGCAGCGCGGTTGCAGGATCTTCGGTCATAGCTCTCCCCATCCGCCGGATTCGACCGTGATGATCCACCAATGTAGTTGAATCGGCGGGGCTAGAAAAGTACCGCCTCTGATGTGCATGTGCCCGCGTGCTGGGCAAAAGAAAACGGCCCTCGCAAAGGGCCGTTAGCCAGACACGTCCAACTTGGGAGTTAGAACTGATTCATGGTGTTGGCGGCACCGCCGGCCAACAAGGCTTTCTCGCCCAGGAAGTACTCCTTGTGGTCGTCGCCGACGTTGGAACCTGCCAGATCCTGGTGCTTCACGGCTGCCAGATCGTTGCGGATTTCCTGGCGCTGGACATCGCGCACATAGGCCAGCATGCCCAGGTCGCCGAAGTAGCCGCCGGTCAGCGTGTCGGTGGACAGCGCGGCCGTGTGGTAGGTCGGCAGGGTGATCAGGTGGTGGAAGATACCCGCTTCGCGCGCGGCGTCCGCCTGGAAGCTGTTGATCAGACGATCGGCTTCCTGGGCCAGCTCGGTATCATCCAGGGCAACGTCCATCAGACCCTGTGTGTTCACCTCCGGGTCGGGGTAGGCAGAAACGTCTTTGCCTGCCGCTTTCCAGTCGGTGTAGACCTGCTCGCGGAACTTCAGCGTCCAGTTGAAGGACGGCGAGTTGTTGTATACCAGCTTCGCTTCCGGGCGCACTTCGCGCACGCGGTTGACCATCTCGGCGATCTGCGCCACGTTCGGACGCTCGGTCTCGATCCATAGCAGATCCGCGCCGTGCTCTAGGCTCGTGATGCAGTCGAGGACCACGCGGTCGATACCGGTATCTTCTTTGAACGCATACAGACCATTGTCCAGGCGTTTCGGCTTGGCCAATTTGCCGCCGCTGTGGATAGTGATGTCGCCGTCTTTCAATTCGGAGACATCGTGAACTTCTTCGATTTCCAGGAAGTCGTTGTACTTGCTGCCGAGGTCGCCCGGAGCGATGGACACCGGCACCTTCTGGGTCAGGCCAGCACCCAGGGAGTCGGTGCGCGCGACAATAATGCCGTTCTCGATACCCAGTTCCAGGAATGCATAGCGCACCGCGTTGATCTTAGAGACGAAGTCTTCGTGGGGTACGGTGACCTTACCCGCCTGGTGACCACATTGCTTGGCATCGGAAACCTGATTTTCGATCTGGATCGCGCAGGCGCCCGCCTCGATCATGCGCTTGGCGAGCAGGTAGGTGGCTTCTTCGTTGCCAAAACCGGCATCGATGTCCGCGATGATCGGCACCACGTGGGTCTCGTAGTTGTCAATACGCTGGATAATGCTGTCAACGTCGCCGCCGTTGGCGCGGGCTTCGTCGAGTTCGACAAACATGTGGCGCAGCTCGCGGGCGTCAGCCTGTTTCAGGAAGGTGTAGATCTCTTCGATCAGGTCCGCGACCGTAGTCTTTTCGTGCATGGACTGGTCGGGTAGCGGTCCGAACTTGGAGCGCAGGGCGGCAACCATCCAGCCGGACAAGTAGATGTAGCTGCGATCAGTGGTCTGCTTGTGACGCTTGACCCCCATCATGACCTGTTGGGCGATGAAGCCGTGCCAGCACCCCAGAGACTGGGTGTATTTACTGCTGTCCGCATCGTAGTTCGCCATATCGCGGCGCATGATGTCGGCGGTGTACTGCGCAATCTCGAGTCCGGTGGCGAAGCGATTCTGCAGCTTCATGCGTACTGCGTATTCCGGGTTGATGGCGGCCCATTCGTCGCGTTGGCCGATTTGCGCGCGCATGGTCTCGATGGCGTCTAGGTAAGCAGACATTCCAATCTCCTCGTCAGTCATAAGCAATGGAAACGGCGCGCAAAATAACAGCGGCCTGAATGAACTTAAATGGAATAATTCAAAACCAATATATTCCAGGTGGGCAATTCAGATTGGGGGACCGGTCACACGCCGGTCATTGCTCAGGTATTGAGGCCGGCGTGGTCGAACACGCTCAAAAGCTCTCTACCTAACCTGCTATCGCCGGTGATGGCGATGAGGCCCTGTTCGATCCCGGCGCTGAAGGTGAGGCGCAAGGCCAAAAGGGCCGCCCAGGTCTCGTGACTCATACCGAGCACAACGTCCGCAGCGGCGCCGTCGGTGGGCACCGCGACGTGGTTGCGGATGGCGAGCCCCACCCGGGCGGTGCCGGGAAACTGCCAAGCGATCTCGCCGCGCAGTCCGGCGCAGCGCTCGGGGTCGACCAACACCCGCAGGATCGGAATGAAGTGCGTCGGAGCGGCGGCGAGCACCTGCTGATAGCCGAAGCGGCTCTGGCGATGGCGTGACAGGTCGATACTACCCTCCAGCTCCAGGGCGCGGGTCAGACACCAGTTGCGCACGTTAGCGGATGGTGTGTGGCCTGCGATGCCGCGCAGGACAGCGGCCAGCAGCGGGGCGTCCGGTGACGGTTGCGGGTCCTTCTGCACCAGCCAGGTGGCCAGCTCCAGGGCCCAGCGCCAGTCCGCCTTGCTCAGCGCCTGATCGATCTGCGCCCGCACCGTATCCGCACCGCCAAACCCTGCGATCAGGCGACGTGCGCGCTCGGCGCTGGGCAGGGCGAACAGGTGGCTTGGATCTTCGTCGAACCAACCGAACAACCCGCTGTGGATCTGCCGTACGTGGTGTTCTACCAGCCCGTAGAGCTGCTGGGTGAGGTAACCCTCGGCAAAACACTCCGGCAGGCTGATGCGCGCGGTCAGGTCGGCAAGGGTCAGTCCCTGGTTGGCGCCGCGCACGGTCTGGTCCCAGATGAATGCGATGCTGTCGCGGTAGAGTTCGATGCTCGAAGCCACATACGCAGCACCTTCTAACGGCGGCCCGTGCGTGCCCAGAAGCGCCTCCGGCGCCAATCCGGCGATGTGATCGATGCCCTCAAGCAGGATGCGTGGATCACGATATTCTTCGCCGCGGATGGCGTAGATGTTGAACAGCGCCGGCCACACAAGGTTGTTCACGGCGAGCTTCAGTTCGGGAAAGTGGATGGTGACGGAATCGGTGGCGTCGGAGGGTGCCGGGGTGATCTCAACGGTCAGGCCTGCGATGGTGTAGGTCCGGGTGCTGTCGAATTCGATATTGGCGCGGATGTACCCCGGCGTGAAAGGCGCGTGCTCGGGATTGCGGTAGTGCAGCCCCAGACCGCAATGCAGCAGTCCGTCCGGACCCTCCGCGGGCAGGGAGATACCGAATTGGTGCACCATCCCGCGGCTGGAGCGCGCGGCGATCTCGCCGCCGAAGCGCTGCAGGTTGGCGGGGATACCCCTGTGGCCGTAAACGTCGATCTTCCCGGCCTGCGCATCGAAGATCGCCTGGGTACCGGCCACATAGTGAAAGTGGCTGTAGATCACGGCCACGATGGGTTCGTCCGTGACCGCGCGCAACTCGTCCAGCGCGCTGCGCATTTCTTCGATGCTCTCGCCGGTATCGATGGCGATGATACCCTCCGGCCCGCGCACAAATGTCTGGTTGGACAGGCCGTTGCCCACCAGGCACCACGCGTGTTCCCCCACCGTGTAGAAGTGGCGGGTGAGACGTTGGTGATGGGCGATGGCCAGTGGGTGGGCAACCTGGCCGGCGGGGCCGGTCGCAGGGGTGACCGAGCTGATAGAGTGAGTATCCCAGGGCATCGTGCTCAACCCAGCGTGAAGTCGATGGGTGCAAGGGCACCGAAGCGGGCCTGGTAGCGCCCGGCTTTGGCGGGAGCGACGCCACCGATGGAGCCGGTCATGAACATAGCGCCCGCGGCGATCGGCAGGCCCAGCGCCAGGATACGGTTGGCCAGCCACGCCAAAGCTTCCCGTTGACCGCCCAGTACCGACCCGGAGTTGCCTTCCATCAGCACCGTCTCGCCCTGTGCCAAGCTGACGTGTTGTCCGTCCACGTCCAGGCCCTGCAGCGGCATCGGTGTGCCCGCGATGTAACCGTAGGACGCGGCGTTGGTGGCTACCAGGTCGATACCGCTCGGCGGTCCCTCGAGGTTGGGACTGGCGAGTTCGATCATCGGCAGCACCGAGGCGAAACAGCGGTCTATATCCGCAGCAGAGATAGGCGCGGCGATCGCCTCGTTGCTGATAAAACCGAGTTCGGTCTCGAGCAGGGATGGCCGGCTCAGCTGCACGCGGCTCGTCTGGGCGCTGAAGTCACCATCGGCGAACAGCGTGCCGACCACCGGTTGGTCGATACCCATGGCCTGCTGCGCCGGGGCGGCGGTGAGGGCGGCTTTGTACCCGCTGATGGAGCGATCCTGGGCGCGTATGAAGGCGAGTTGGATGTCGTACGCCTCGTCCAGGGTGGTACCAGGAGCCTGTGCTTGGACGCTGGGAAAGGGTGTGCCGTCCGCCAACGCCTGCACAAAACGTTCGTGCCAGTTACTCATTGGTTGCCCCCGGTTGCGTTTGTTTTTCCCCGGGCGCTAGTATTCCGCAGGTGTCGGGGTTCGACAACGTCCCCCCGGTTCTTTCATCACACGTAGGGCCGTCGAGTATGGACCATCCCATTCCTAACATTTCCCTGCCAACCGGGTGGTGGCCGGATGAGTGATGTCGAAGACAGCCCGGCCGCACAGGCTGAACAGCGGGCACTGCGCCTGCTCGAGGTGCTCGATCTGCAGAAAATCGAAGAAAATCTGTTCCTCGGGCACAACGAGGTCAATCGTACGGCACGCCTGTTCGGTGGGCAGGTCCTGGCCCAGGCCGCCCAGGCGGCCTACAACACGGTGGATGACCTGCAGTTGCATTCCCTGCACGGCTACTTCCTGCGCGCCGGGGACGTCGCGCGTCCGGTTCTGTTTGAGATCGAGCGTATCCGCGATGGTCGCAGCTTCACCACCCGGCGGGTGGTCGGCATTCAGAGTGGGCAGGCCATCTTCAGCATGGATGTCTCCTTCCAGATCGACGAGCCCGGCTTCGAACACGCGGAACCCATGCCAAACGTGCCGCTGCCCGATGAGTTGGAAGACGACATCATCTGCGCCGAGCGCCTCGGCGACGATCCGCGGCTCGGGCCGATGGCCAAAATCGCCCGACCCTTTGAGATGCGGTCGGTGTTTGCGATCGGCAGCGAAGCATGGACACAGGAGCGGTACTTTGCCCCGACCTGGATACGCTTCCGCGCGCCGGTCGATGTGACGGACACGGTGCGCTCGCGCTGCCTGCTCGCTTACGCGTCGGACATGAGCCTGGTGTCTACCGCCGGTCTGCCCCACGGTCAGTCGCGCAATTTCGGCGGCTTGCAGATGGCGAGCCTCGACCACGCATTGTGGATCCACCGCCCAGTACCCATCGATCAGTGGTTGTTGTTCCACAAGCGCACCTCCACCGCGCAGAGCTCGCGGGGGATGGTGCATGCGGATTTCTATACCCAGGAAGGCGGTTTGGTGGCCTCGGTGACGCAGGAAGGATTGTTGCGCCCCCTGGCCTGAGCTCTATGTTGTCAGGTCAGGAGTCTTCGTAGGCCACGTCGAGAACGCTGAAAGAGACTTCTCCCGTATTGGCGGCGAGCATCAGGACCGCGGCGACCTCGGGGTCGAGTTTGATGTGGGTGGCATCTGCGTAGGCTTGCCCCCAGGTGGCGTCCACCGCCCGCCAGCGCCCGTCCTGGGCGATCTCGTTCCAGGCATGAAACATAAACGATGGCCGTGTCCCATCACGATAGGCCAGGCCGTAGACCGTGCGGGCGGTAAAACCTGCCGCGCGTGCGATGGTGGTGAATAGGTCGGCAAAGTCGGTACATTCACCGTGGCCTTGTTGCAAAGCCCTGGTCACCGCACCGGCGGGCTGGTTTTCCTGATAGTTCAAACGCCGGTGAGTGACTTCCACGAGCTGCGCGATCACGTCGTCTCCCGCATCCGCCAGCGCGCGTTGCGCAAGCCCCTGTACTTCGGGATGGGTGATCGGATAGCGCAGTTCTTCCCCCTGGTAGCGTTCCGGCTCGCGCACGCCACCGCGGACCCGCGCGTTAAGGGTCATTTCGCTAGCGAACCCCGGTGGTGGGTTGTGGACCCGCAGCTTCAGCCGGGACGTGCGCAGATGATCGGTGATGGGCTGGTCGAGAGGAAACAAGTAACTGGTCTTGTGGGGGAGATCGCGCAAAGCGATCGCGGCCGCTTTGGGCATGCGCTCGACGTTGAACACCCCAGCCATGGTCAGCTTCAGTGGTCGATAGTGCTGGTCCAGTTGCGAAGTGGTGGCAGCCAACAGGGCGTTGGCGCTGATCAGATACCCTTGTTCATTGCGCGCCAGGACTTTGTAGCTGCGCTTGTCGATGCGCAACTGTTCGAAGTCGGGATTCTGGGCGATATGCGTGGCGCCGGGATCAGGCTGTTCCCGCTCCAGCCATAGCTCAAAGTCGAGGAAATGCTCAAGGGTGAAGTCCCAGTTGACGGTGGCACTGCTGGGTCGACCATTGCGGTTGATCACCGCCTGCTGCTGACCTGGGTCATCCGCGGCCGTCGGCACCACACGCACGCTGAAATCGCCCCCGCTGGCGTCGACGCCGTAGTGATTGCGGTACCGTGCGTCGTGCAGGGCAAATGGGGGTGTCGCGGCAAAAATCAGATGTTTATCAACCGTTTGCGGCGCCCCTTCTTCCAGGCGAAAGTGGGTCACGGTGCGGAAATGGCGCCTGCCCGCCAGATCGATGTGATTGTAGGTATACATGAAGCCGACATGGGCGGCGCCGAGTTTGATCCCGTACCAGGATTCGCCGACCATCGCATCCGCCATCACAAGCACGGGCGGCCGTTCCCGCGCCAGCCAGGCTGCTGAAGCGAGCAGGATTGCCGCCCCGATGAGGACGATGATCAGGCGGCTGTAGTAAATGGTGGCTGGAGGCTTCACGAGGAGGGCAGTGTAACGCAAACACCTTAGCGGCTCAGGCGCGGCCCTACTTTTTGTCAGGGCCGGGTTCGGATTGGACGTTATGCAGCGTCGGGATCTGGCTCTGCGGCTGGTGCCTCGTCCTCTTCGGCGGCAGTTGCCTCTTCTTCCTCGGTGCGCGGAGGGTCGATCTGCAGGTGTTTGTATTGGGTGAGAATGTTCAGCAGGGCGTCAAGATGCGCATAGGGTTCGTGTTTGATCACTTTCCAGTGATTCTGGGTCACCGGTTCTTTGATTTTCACCGCGATGATCTCGTCCGCGTTGATCAGCAGGCCGTGATAACCGGCTTCGTCCGCGGTGTGCGGCGCCAGACAGACCTCAAAGTCGGGTAGTCCCTCGTGATGTGGAACAATGTCCAGAGGCATGATCTGTGCGGCGTCACCCTCTTGGTGCAGCACCCGCCCGAGATGCTCAGTCAAGCCAATGTCGGTCAGCAGGGTCAGAACGTCGGCGCGGTGTTGGTCCGCCTCGCTGATCTCGATGGGCCCTGCGTCCACCCCTTCCACGTGTTCCACGTTTTCACCCTCGGCCAGCTTCTCCAGCGCCAAAGTGACCGCACTCAGAGTGCTGATGGCTTGCGGATCGTTGCGCAGCACCGCCTCCAGATCGACCGCGGCCAGCACCTCTTGGGTGCGGGTAGCCAGTGCGAGCGGATCTGTCGCGTCCGCAGTCGCCAGATCGGCTTGCGCCTTCTCAGCCGCAGCGTCTGCCGATGCCTCCTCCCTATCCTGGGGGGCGTCGTCGACCGCGTCGGTGTCTACGTCTGCCGAGGTGATATTGGCCTCGTCTGTCTCAGATTCTGTTATTTCGGGGTTTTCCATAGCCTAAGTCTAGTGCAAGATGCGCAGCCCTGAGGGCTTTGGGCTCGATGGCATCATTTTCTTCGCTAGACGCATCGCAACGACGATATATGGATAACGACAGCAAAGACTTCATACGGCATCGGATAGAGGCGGATCGCCAAGCCGATGCGCTCCCCCAGGGTGTGATCACTCGTTTCCCGCCGGAACCCAATGGCTATCTGCACATCGGCCATGCCAAGAGCATCTGCCTCAACTTCGGCGTTGCCCAGGAGTACGGTGGCCAGACGTTTCTGCGTTTTGATGACACCAACCCGATAAAGGAGAGCGAAGAGTATGTACAGGCCATCGCGGCAGACGTGCGTTGGCTCGGTTTCGAGTGGCAGGCGCTGACCCACGCCTCGGACTATTTTGAGCAGCTTTATGATTTTGCGGTCGGCCTGATCAAAGACGGAAAGGCCTATGTGTGCAGCCTCGACGCGGAAGCGATGCGCGATTCCCGCGGCACCCTCACCGAGCCGGGTACTGACAGCCCGTATCGTGACCGGAGCGTCGCGGAAAATATCGATCTCTTCACCCGTATGCGGGCCGGTGAGTTTGCGGACGGTGAGCACGTGCTGCGCGCCAAAATCGACATGTCATCACCCAATTTGAACATGCGCGACCCAGTGCTGTATCGCATCCGCCATGTGCAACATCAGCGCACCGGTGATGCCTGGTGTGTCTACCCGATGTACGACTTTACCCATTGCATCTGTGACGCGTTGGAGAACATCAGCCACTCCCTGTGTACTTTGGAATTCGAAGACCACCGGCCGCTCTACGACTGGGTGATCGAGAACATCAACCTCAATTACCATCCACCGCAGATAGAGTTTTCGCGGTTGGGCCTGGAATACACGGTGATGAGCAAGCGCCTGCTCAATCGTCTGGTCAGCGAAGGTTTGGTCGAAGGGTGGGACGATCCGCGCATGCCGACGATCGCCGGGTTGCGACGCCGCGGTGTGACGGCCGCCGCGATCCGCGAGTTTTGCGCCCGCATTGGCGTGACCAAACAGGACAACCGGGTCGAGATGGAGCTCTTGGAGTTCTGTATCCGTCAGGACCTGGAGGCCAACGCACCGCGGGGTATGGGGGTGCTGGAGCCGCTCAAGGTGGTGATCAGCAACTGGCCCGAGGGCGCGGTTGAGCAGATGCGTGGTCCCTGGCACGCCAAGAATCCCGATTTCGGGGAACGCGAGTTGCCTTTCTCGGGCGAGTTGTACATTGAGCAAAGCGACTTCAGCGAAGCGCCACCGAAAAAATGGAAGCGCCTGGCGCCGGGTGAGATGGTGCGATTGCGTTATGGGTTCACCATCCGCTGTGATGAGGTGATCAAAGAGGGTGATGCGATCACCGAATTACGCTGTACCTATTTTCCCGATTCGCGCAGCGGCGCCGACACGAGTGGCCTGAAGCCCAACGGCGTGATCCACTGGGTCAGCGCCGAGCATGCCCTGCCGGTCGAGATTCGCAGCTATGCGCGCCTCTTTACGGTACCCGATCCCAGCGCCGCTACCTTCCTCGATGACCTCAACCCCGATAGCTTGACGGTCTACCAGGGCCTGATCGAGCCGGCGATCGCTGCTTACGAAGGGAGTCACTTTCAGTTTGAACGGCAGGGCTATTTCTATCGAGACCCCAAAGCGGCAGGGCTTTACAACAAGACCGTGTCGCTGCGCGAGGGCTTCTAGCCTATGACCAGCCCGGATGTGACACTGATGGAGGTCAGTCCGCGCGATGGGTTGCAGAACGAGAGCGCACTGCTCTCCACGTCGCAGAAGCTGCTGCTGATCGACAAGGCTCTGGACGCTGGCTGTCAGCGCATCGAAGTGACCAGCTTTGTGCATCCGCAGAAGGTCCCGCAGATGGCCGACGCAGAGGCCGTGTGTGCGGGGCTGCCCCAACGCGGCGATGTCCGCTACACAGGTCTGATCATGAACCAACGCGGATACGATCGTTTGCGTGCGACCGAGCGTCTCGACGAGGCGGGTCTGGTCGTCCCCGTCAGCGATACGTTTGCGACCAGGAATCAGGGCCAGACACTGCAGGAGGCCATTGTCATGGCCCAGGACATCCTGCGTCAGGGTGAACGGGGTGGGTTTGCGGTCCAGGTCACGCTCGCGGTGGCGTTCGGCTGTCCGTTCGAGGGGGAGGTGCCGCTGCAGCGCGTACTCGATACCGCCGCTGCGCTGGCCGAAGCGGCGCCCGTGGAGATCGCGCTGGCCGATACCATCGGGGTAGGTGTGCCGCTGCAGGTGGAAGAGACCTTTGTGGCCTTGCGAGACCGCTTGGGTGACGACATCCCATTGCGGGCTCATTTCCACGATACCCGCAACACTGGCATCGCCAATGCGGCGGCAGCCCTGCGCGCTTCCGTGCGCACTCTGGACGCCAGCATCGGCGGCATCGGTGGGTGTCCGTTTGCGCCCAACGCCACCGGCAACATTGCTTCCGAAGACTTGTTATACATGCTGGAGCGCAGCGGCGTGGACTGCGGGGTCGAACTGGAGCCGCTGCGGGCCGCGGCGGCCTGGTTGGAAACTGCGCTCGACAAGAGTGTGCCTTCCGCGCTCTTGCGGGCAGGCGACTTCCCGGCCGGCTCCTGAGCCGGTTGCTGCCCGGCGGCGATGCGCGGGCGAGGGTTGACGTTGACCGCGGTTCAGGCCTGGTAGCCTCTCCCCAGCCGCGCGTCGAACAAGGCCAGTGCGTAGCCATCCAGCCAGCTGTCCAGCCGCCAGTTTTCGATATAGGCACCATGCCCGCCACTGCGAGTGATACGCAGCCGCGGCCCGTTGGGGAGATGTCGAAAGTCATCGATGGGGATGATCGGGTCGTCGGCTGCGGCAATGATATCCACGTCGACGCCGCGGAGCGCGGACCCGGTCAGATCGTAAGCGGCGAAGTAGGCGTCCACGTCGAGGAAGTCGGTGTGGTGTTTGATGAAATAGTCGGTCAGCGTCGCGACACTGGTCAGGCGGTAGGCCGGGCTGAAGTCGTAGAGGTTGGGAAACGCCGCCTGCTTTGCCTGCCAGGCTCGATGCCACTTGCGCAGGAAGTAGCGCCGGTACACCGTCTGCCGGTCGATACTGAACATGGTGGAGGCTGGATCCAGCGCCGGGCAGACTGCGAGCACCGCCAGATCCGGTAGCGCCCGCGCGATTCGCAGGGCGAAGTTACCGCCGAGGGAGTAGCCGATCAACGCCGCGCCATGGGTGCCGAACTGGCGTCGCAAGCGGCTGACCAGGGCGATCACCTCCTCGATCATAGCCGAATTGAACAGGCCCGGGTTGAGCGCGGTCGTGTCGCCGTGATCGCGCAGATTGATGCGCGCGACGTGGTAGCCGGCGGCGTAGAAACAGCGTGCCGCGCTGCGCACATAGCCCGAATTGCTGTTTCCCATCCAGCCCGGGATCAGGATCAACAGGGGTGCGTTGTCCACCCTGTCGCCCGTCAGAGTGATGTCCACCTGCAGTTTTACCCCCTTGGTGTCGAACACTTGGGTACGCGCCTGGCGCACCACCGGCTCGTCGTCCCGGTCGAGGGCCTTGCGGCCCACGCTCGAGACGATGGTTTGCAGGTGAGGGTTGCTGAGGCCCGGCGCGGCGCTGAATTCTGGGTACTGCATAGAAATGGTCGGTCGGTTTTAGAATCGATGGTTGGAATACAGGCGTTTGCCGTGGATACCCTGCTGTGCCAGCAAGGCGATGATACTGACATCGCCGACAAAGTGACCGGCCCCGACCAGAACAAAGTAGGTGCCCTTGGTCGCGGCCAGGGTCTGAATGGTACGCGCCATGCCCGTGTTGCGCTCATCCATCAGGGCCCGCATAAATGCCTTGGCTTCGGGGCTGTCGCCGTTGCGATTGCTGAAGGCGGCGTGCAGCGCATCGTCGTCGCCATTGACCCAGGCGCCGAGCAGTTCGGCGGTGAGGTCGAAGGGCTGATCCATCTGTTCGACCAACTCACGCGTCAGGACCACCTGGGTAGCCAGCGGTTGGTTGAACAGAATATTCAATTGCAGATCGATGTTCTCCAACTCGAGTATTTCCCGGCTCCCAACCCGCGCCAGGAAATGGGCTTCCACACCCATGGTCGGATCGTAGCCCAGGGACATGAGAACCAGCAGGGCGAGCTGCTGGGTGACAAAGGCGGGTTTGAAACGTTCGAGCGGGGGCCGTACCGCCGATGACGTGGCTGTCCAAGAAGGAATGACTGTTCCGGCTGACGAAGGCGTCCATCTCGACGGTGTGGTCTTCCAGCGCCGGACCGA
>JBCCHL010000066.1:0-22394 GCA_039028775.1 Pseudomonadota bacterium
CGGAGATAAAATAGATCAAAATTACCCGATTACGGGCAAATATATATACATAATCCGCCGAATTTGCGACTTCGTACGCAACGCAGTGCCAGGTCTACGGCAGGAGAAGAGAGTCGGCGGCATAGATCGTGGTCGCCACACCCGTTGAGCTTAAGCCACGGTGCAGTTGTGCAGCGGTAGCGGGTGACCGCTTTAGAAGTCTGGATTGAACTTGAACTTGGCCAGTTCCCGGGCCAGGGCCCGTTTGTAGATAGGGATTCCGAACCAGGAATAGAGCACCAATCCGAGCCAGCCGATACTGACCAGTCCTCCAATCAGCGCATATCCCAGATCTTCGAGGATCTGCGCGGTCAGGTTGAATGTCAGATACGCCACGATCAGCGTGACGGCCATACCTTTGGTGGTCAGGCGCGAGAGAAAGTTGTTGGCGCGCCACCACAGCCCCAGCAAGCGGTTGCGTCGCATGCGGATGTCGACAAACAGCCGCAGCGCCTCCTCGGAGTCGGGGTTCTGGGCGATCGCAAACGCAGCATGCTGGCTTGCCTCATCGACTTCCCCTCGGGTCAGCCGTACCCGCCCCATGAGGAGGTTTGCCTCTGCCGAACCCGCATCGATCGCGAGCGCATCGGCGGCATGCTTAAGCGCCGCCTCGTTATGGCCCCGGCGTAACTCGAAGTAACCGCGAGCCGCATGGACGCCCAGCGCGCCCGGCGCCAGGGCGGTGGCGGCACCCAAACTGTCGAGGGCATCGTCGCGCTGGCCCAACAGTTGAAAGACGTCGCTCTTGAGCAGATGCGCATCCACCGTTTCGGGATCCAGGCGCAACGCTTCGTCACACGCGGCCAGAGCCGCTTGCAACTTGCGTCGATAAACCAGAATTTCGGCATGCACCAGGTGAATGAACGGTATGTTGGATGCCTGCCCCAGGGCGATACCGATCTCATATTGAGCGCCGGTCACCCGCTTTAGCTCGATCAAGCAGGCCGCCAGCAACCCGTGGAGCATGCCCGCCTCGGGATCCTCACCGAGCATCTCGCGCAACAAGTCTATGCACGCATGATACTGGCCACGGCGGTAGCGATCGAAGGCTAGGTCAAAGCGATAGTGGTCAACCATCCCGGCCCCTGCGCAAATATTCATACAGTTGGTAACTGCGCTCCTGGGGGAAGACCACAAGGTAGAGCAGGAAGAACAGCGCCCCCATCAACAGGATGGCGATGTACGGCTGTGCCTGTTCCATCGAAAACGGCACAACCCCGCTCGAGATCAGCAGGGCGGGTATGAACACCACCGCGGACATGGCGATCAGGCCCAGGACGCTGGTGATCAACTCCCGCTTGAGGGTGGCACTGCCGAGTGCCCAGCCATTGAGGGCAAGCCAGGCAAACGGCATCCAGAAGCGTCCGTAGATCGGTAGGCTTACAAACATCGGCACGATCATCGCGGCAAACAGTATCAGCACCGGATTGACGATGATCATCTCTCCCCATGAGCGCACCTGGGGCTCATCGATCACCTGATAGCTCACAACCGCTCAGCCATGCTTCTTCAGAAACTCAAGAACGTCGTTGTAACGACCGCCATCGTTGGCATACCGTGCATAGTTGCGCGCGGTAGTCAGCCACTCCGTGGTGGTAGAGCGGGACTGATCCAGCGCCGCCTGAAAGTGTCGGAGCCCGATCAGCGTGTCCTCGCCCGCCGTAAGCGACTCGTCGATCGCCTCATCGGCCGCCATCTCGACCACGTTTTCGAGGTCGGCGCCCGAATAACCCGAGGCTTTGGCTGCCAGCGTGTCATAAGGGATATCATCTTCACAAGGACGCTCACGCATGTGATGGGCAAGGATTGCACTGCGCGCCACTTTGTCCGGCGGTGGTACAAAAAACATCCGATCGAACCGGCCAGGCCGCAGAAACGCAGGGTCGATCGCCCACGGGACGTTGGTGGAGGCCAGCACCAACAGCTTGTCATTGGCCTGGCTGAAACCATCGAGCTCGGTGAGCATCTGACTGATCACATTGTTCAACGAAGAATTACGGGCGTGCTCCCGCTTGCCGGCCAAGGCCTCGATTTCGTCGAAGAAGATCACACTCGGCGTCTCACTGCGGGCTTTTTCGAAGATTGCGCCGAGCTTGCGCTCGGACTCGCCGATGTACATGTCCAGCACATCGCTGATCGCAACATTGAAGAAGCTGGCGTTGCACTCGCCCGCGGTCGCTCGGGCCAGCAGGGTCTTGCCGCAGCCCGGTGGTCCGAACAGGAGTACGCCGCCACCGACTTTCTTACGAAAGCGCGCATACAGGGACGGCTTTTCGAACGGCAGGATGATCTTCTTATGAATCTGCTTTTTGATCTGCGCCAAACCGACTACGTCGGCAAAGGTGGTGGCCTGAGCGCGATACATATCCAGGTTGACCGGTTCAGCGCCTTCGTCCGGGCCGACAAGTCTCACCTTGGCCCGACGCCGCGCCAATTCGTCCGCCGCGGATGATCCGTCGTCCACATCGATGTCATTGCCGGCATCATCCTCAAACAGCGCCTGCCACTCATCGCGCGCGATTTGGGGAAACGACTGCACCGCCCGGCGATAGAATTCCACGCCCTCGTCCAGGTCGTCACGGTCTATGTATGCCTGCACCAGCACCTCGGCCAACTGCGCCGACGGCGCCGCAAGATAAGCCTGCTGTATGCCCGCAAAAGTTGTGTCATCCATGGTTCAAAAACACCCGCTGTAATCAGACGCTGCGCGGGTCCCAGTCTAACTTCTCAACCGTACTGTGTCTTTCAACCTGCCCTGCATTTCCACCCCTCCAGCCTTTCGACTTGTGTGATCTCCACCCGCCGCAACTATCTTCACGGCCGTCCCGGTTTGGGGTTAGACGCGGCGCGTTGGGCGAGAGCGACGATCAGGCGCCGTAGCCGAAACTCTCGACGTCCGCACGATATCGCTGCGCCACAAGCGTCCAGGTCTCTTCGGTGTAATAGGCCCGATAGTCGCGCGCGGGCGCGGCCTGCAGATGGGGCAGCCGCAGGGTGGCGGGCAGACCGATCACCGCAGCGACATGCGCAAAATCAGCGGCAAGGCTTTCATAGCGCCCGACAAAGTCCAGGGCAACCTCACCTCGATCGTTCAGTACATAGGCCGCCTGGGAACAAAAGTGCTCGTCTGCCCGGGCATCTGGAATCTTGGCCACCGCGATCACAAAGTCGGCAAAACTCATACCAGCCCAAAACTCACTATACCCGGCCAGACAATGCGCCACGCCGGAAGGTGCAAACTGGGTAAACTCTTGGACCTCGCCGCAGATCTTGTCCCGATAACAGGACACCAGACGGTCCCAGGGATTGCGCACGAACGTAAAGCAGAAGCGCTGAGGGTAGGCGCGTTCGGTGCCGCGCTGTTCGGCATCCGGTCGTGGGAACTCGATCGCGTGGGGATTGGTCTGCGGGGGCAGACCGAGGGCATCGGCCAGGACGGCTTTGATACTGGATGACGCCACTTTGGCAATGTCTATATAGACGGCACCATAAGCATCCAGCGCAATCGCAAACTCATGTGCACGCAAAATGGAAGGGACACCTGGCAGCAGACACTTAGTGCGCGTGTCCGTGATTGTGGTCGTGGTCGTGCGGACGGGCCCGATAGGTTTGCAGCAACGCATCCAGCGCGTCCACAGAGACAAGCCCACGGTCGGCCAGCAATCGCCCCAGCGCATCTGCAAAGAGCTCAAAATAGGCATACGGCACGGTGGCGCCCTCGCGCGTCTGACCCGCCACCAGATGCTCTGCATCCCACGCCCCTACCGCCTCGATCAGATAGCCTTGAAACTCCGCCCAGTTGTAGTGACCTTGTTCGCACAGTTGGATGGCCATGGCGAATACACGCCCCTCCCACGGGGCGGCAAACACAACCTCACCGTTCTCCATCGGCGGCGCAACGTCGCGGCCGAACTCGCCAGGTTGTGTCATCACGGCTGATCCGCCAAAGTGGTCACCCCGATCATGCTGTCGCGGGTCACCCGCGTCGCCAGTTCCGTCTCTGACAAGCCAACCCAAGCGGTCGGCATCTGCGGCAGCACCATGTAGCGCACCTCCGCCGATGAATCCCATACGCGCACACGTTGTTCAGCGGGCACAGCAAGCCCGAACTCCTGCAGAACCGCCCGTGGTTCGCGCACTACTCGCGAGCGATAGGCGGGATCTTTGTACCACTTCGGGGGTAGCCCCAAGACTGCCCACGGGTAGCAAGAGCACAGCGTGCAAACGACCACGTTATGGGTCGTCTCAGTGTTCTCGACCACCACCAGCTTCTCGACCTCGCCGCCTTCGAACTCAAACTCTTCGATCGCTGATGTACCGTCCGCCAGCAAACGCGCCTTGAATTGCGCATCGGTCCAGGCTCGGGCCACCACGCGAGCGCCGTTCATCGGTCCCACCCGCTCGTTGTAGCGGGTGATCACATCGTCTATCTCAGCGCTGGTGATGAGCCCCTGCTCCACCAACAGAGCTTCTATCGCCTCCGCGCGCAGGGCTTGATCCGCATCAGACATCTTCTCTCTCCAGGGTTGCGCAAGCTCGAAAGGGCATCAATCGACGTCATCCGCAGCACGCTGAGCAGCCTGTAGATAGGGCTCAAACAAATCGACACACACGCTGTCGCCGCCACGTGTGTCCGCACCCCACAACTCGGCGGCGGAGAACTCGACGGTGTACAGGTGTTGACCCTCATCGCCGCGGGCGTGTGCGTTATCGTCGGGGTACACCCAGGCGCCATGTACAGCAACCACGCGCCCCACCCTACCCCGCACATAAGCCGGCAGGCGTGTGTGGCCGGGCTTGGTATGCGTCGCGGTCAGCACCTGATCACCTTCAACAAAACGCTGTTCGCGTTGGATTTGGCGGCGCGCGGTATAGGCGCGCAACGTATACGCAAAGCGGGTGGGATCAGGATCCGGGCGCGCGGCGCTGGGGCCCACCTCTGGCCCCAACCGTTTTTCGATATCCGCCGAGCGTAGAATCCCCTGCTCCACAAGGATGGTTTCGATCGCCGCCAGCCAACGCCCGTAGTAACCATGGGTCAGATAGGCGGCCGGGGTCATACGCTCTATGGCATGGCGAAAATAATCGGTGTTGTGGGTGATCCCGAGACGGAACATGCGGTTGTTGAGACCGAACACACGACCCTGCCAGCGCTGCACGAAGTTGGTGGGCGCCGCGTCGGTTTCTACTGCCCCATGGCCATGCTTGCCGCCGAGGTCGTGAATGCCATCCATCAACAAATCCCGCTAAGAACCGGTGAGCTCGAGCAGTGTGGGTATACCATCCCCGCCCGCATCAAAATCCATCATGAAGCGGTGCGAACCGCTCTGGACGCTCTGCTCGATGCCATCGGGCATCACCACCACCGCAGCACAGGAAGGGGGGAGCGTGAGCTGCAACTCAAACGCCCGCGCGTGGATGCGCCAATGCACCTCCACTTCCCCCAGCGTGGTGGCCAGACGCGCGTGAAGTGAGCGCACCGGCGTGGACTTCAGGAAACGCGTGCCCAGGAGAGGGCGCGGTCGGATGATCAGGCGTTGGTGGCAGACCACGTCCAGATCGCCCGCCAACTCTATGCCGACCACCGCCTCCTGCAACCATTGCAGAACACCTAGCTTGGTGATGTCAAAATCGCGGGGCGAGGCGTCCGTGTTGAGCGTCCCGTCGAGCCACAAGTTGCCACACGGACTCAGGAGCATGCTGTAGGCGAGATCAACCCGCTGTGCGGCGGTGAGGACATGCAGAAACGCATGGTGCAGCGATGCGGGCAGTCGCACCTCGAAGTCATCTGCCTGCACGGCTTCGATCAAAGCAGTCTCGGCCAGTTGCACCTCCTCCGGCTCGAGCAGCCTGTAAAACAATGCCGCGACGTAGGCCGCTGGTTCCTGCGCGGCGAGGTAGCCGTCCGGCGTGACGAAGCGTGCTCGAAACGCGTCGCGCACCTGTGTAGCAACACCCTCGACCATCGCCACGTCTGCCAGCTCGCCCACCACGTAGGCGATCCTCGCGGCGGTCAGGAGGCGGCCATACATCGCGCAGGTCGCGACCAGCTGCGACACCCATGGGGACGCTCCAGGGCACACGTGGGCGGAGTGATCACCCTTCTCAAGAGTGCGAATGTAGCCGCCATTCCCGACCTGATAGCTGAGCACACTGGCACGTAACTGCGGATAGCAATCGGTCAGCAGTGTCACATCACCCTGGTATCGATAGATACTCCACAGAGTGTCGACAAAGCTCTCAAACACCGCCAGGTCAGCCTCGAGACCAGTCTGTCCGAGCCCCGGCACATCGGGTACCAAGCCCCGACAACCTTGCGCACCCGACGAGACGAAACGCATGTCCGTGACCCACTTGCGCACGAGTTCGTACGCGCCCACATGCTGGGCGAGCGTCGGCAACCAAGTTTGGGTCGTCAACACCTCTGGCAGGCGCGCATCGATCGCAAGACCACGAAATGGGACGCTGAAGCTGCTCGCCTCGACGGACGCACGCATCGCTGTATAGAGTTGGTTCAAGCCCACATGGTCGGTGTCCAGCCGCATCCCGAGTAGTTCCGGGATCGCGATCTGCAGGGCGAGGACATCCAGCACCGCGGTTTTGCGCGGGTGGAAACTGATCCGCACGTAGCGAAACGAATGAACCGCAAACAAAGGCTCGAACACCTGCATCCTGCTCTCACCCGAGGTATATGAGTCGACGCTGGGCTGGGTGAACTCGGTGTTCAGGCAATACTCGATCTTGATGCCATCACTCGCCTGGCACTCCAACTGCAACTGCACTCGGCCCACCAGGGTGCGGCCAAAATCCAGATACTGAACCGCGATCTCATGGTCCATATGGCTCTGCGGCAGGTGGGACGCCCGCAGCAGCGATACGGTCTCCGGACCCCGGAAGTTCTGAGCCACGAGTTCCGTGTGCAGAGGCGGTAGCACTTCGACCGGCTGCCATGCGGCGAGGGTGTTGGGTTCCGCTTCCGCGACGACAATCTCCTGCTCCGGATAGAGATAGTCGATACTGGTGTCATGCACCTGCGGCAACGCCGGGTACCAGCGTCCCCCGCGCGCATCGATATGCTCGCCAGAATTGGTCTCCGCGGCCACCACCGCGCTCGCCTGCCAGCGCCAATCGTCGGAGGAGCCGATGGTATCGACCCGTCCATCCTCGTATTCGAGCTTGAGCATGCTGCGCAAACAGGCCTTCTCACCATACGCGTTGCGCGCACGGTCTGCGATCTGTCCCGCGTAGAAGCCATCTGCTAACAGAACGTCCAGCGTGTTGTTTCCAGACTGCAGCGCATCTTCGAGACTGTAGGTCTGAAAATACAACACCTGATCAAAATCCGACCACACGCCGGGCCAGACACAGCGACTGATGCCGCGCTGATTGACAAAGAGGCGATAGTCGCCGGCCACCGCGAGGTAGAATCTGGCCCGGAACAAGGGCTTATTCAGATCAAATTCGTAGCGCATGACGGGGACCGAACCCGGGCGCGTGCGACTGCCGGACAAAGGCGTGCTGATCCAATCGCCGCACCAGTCATCGTTCTCCAACAGGCCCATCTCGAATCGTGCGGGCAGCGACCAGGGGCTCGCGATGCCGTCACTGTCGAAGGTCCGCACCTTCCAATAGACCGTCTGGCCGGATTCCAGCGGGGTACCCGCATAGGTCGCATTGGCACTGGTGCTACCTTCCACCAGGCCGCTCTGCCAGAGATCGCCGTAACCCGAATTCAAGCGATACGAAGACGACGAGGCGATGATCTCATAGCTCGATTGCATTTCCGCCGGGCGCGAATCGTTCACCCACCAAGACAGCCGCGGCGCGAGGCGCACCACCCCGATGGGGTCGGCGGCAAACTCGCATTGGAGGTTGAGCGGCGCATCGAGCCGGTCGTTCATACACGGCTACCTTGCGGCACCAGAAACACCACGCGGGGGACCGCCATCACGCCGCGCTCGCGGTGGATGTGCGCCCGGGAAGCAAAAGCCAAAGACGTGAGGTGGGTGCGCAAGGTCCTTAAGCCCACAGGTTGGAGGGTTTGAATTGTCACCCATGCACCTGCCCGCAACAAGGGGCAGGCCGCGGAAACGCTCAATCAGCCGTGGTGGCGCCGGCTAGGAACCTGCGCATGTGTCCCGCGACGCCCGGCAGATCGTCGTGGTAGGTCCAATGCCCCGCATCGGCAACCTCTACCAGGGATGCATCGGCAAAATAGGCCAGGGTGCCGTCGTGCCCGATCCGATGTTCGAGGCCATCATCGGCGATGATCACCAGTACTGGAGCGGTGATGTTCTGCCACAGTTCTCGCGCTTCATCGCCACTGAGGCCGGCCGACGAGAAGTTGTGGGTATAGTTGTCGTACTTCCAGCTGAAGGTGCCATCTTCGTTGCGGTTCGACCCATGTACCGTCAGGTGCAGGGCTTGCTTGTCGCTCAGCTGCGGATTGGCCTGTTGCATGCGCTGATACGCGTCCGACAGTGCTGGATAGCGCCGCGGCAGACGCGCTGACAGCGCGCGGGTATTGTCGATCCACTCGCGGATCTTGTCCGCCGCCGGGCGCGGCGGCTGCAGGTCGCTCCACAGGCCTATGCCCTCGATCACGACGAGCCGCTCGATCATCTCGGGATAGATCCCGGCATAGAACGCAGCGATAGATCCTCCCATGCTGTGACCGACCAAGGTCACCGGCCCCAGGTCTGCCTGGGAGATCAACTGGTGCAAATCATAGACGTAATCCAGGTAGTGATAGCTGGACCCGCGCACCCACTCAGAGTCGCCGTGGCCGCGCAGATCGGGCACCACGACGTGATAGTCCGAAGCGAAATAGGCGACCAGGTCATCCCAGGTACGACCATGGTCTTGGATACCGTGCACCAGCACCATGGTCGGCGCGTCACTGTTCCCCCAGTCTATATAGTGCAGACGCAGACGCTCGGAAAAGAAGATATGGGAGGCGGGCGTCATCGCAGACGCGCCTTGCAACCGCTCCGACCCGATCGGTCCTTGAACTTATACCGCATGAAAACCTGTACCGCCTGCTTATATGCTTTTGCGAGCCAAAGCACCAGTTTAGCGTCTCGCGGATGAATTACACGCGCACGTTGCGCGCGCCATGACAGCTGAGGAAGTTCCGGTGCGCTCAGCCGACGCCCGGCACAAACAGCAGATACAAGCCGACCGGAGTCAACAAACCGAGCGCCACCGACAGCAACGCGGAGCGGCGTCGGCGTCGATTTTGAAACAGAATCGTGATCCCGGTGATGGCAAACAGCAGCATGCCGACAGCGGCGACGTCGACAAATACGGACCAGACGGCACCCCCATCCCGGGACTTGTGCAGGGCATTGGCCAATGCCAGCAATGAACCCGTTTCGTATTCAAGCCACGCGCGATCCGGCGTCAGCGTAGCCAGCGCCTGCCCCGCTGGCAGTGCGTACTCGAAGGTGACCTCCTGGTACTCCGCAAAGAGCTCCACCCGCGACGGCTCGCCGAGGCCGGTCGCGTCCGCAACGGTTGCGCGCAGGGCGCTCAGATCCGGATCCCAGGAATCTTCCCGTAAACCTGCGCGCAAGGTCTCAGACAATTCGATCTCAAGTTCACCCTCATTTCCGGAGGCGTCGTCGTACCAGGAATTGTTGAGGGTGATACCGGTAATCGCGAAGAACACGAGCGTGGCAAACAACACCGTGGAGATGTAGAGGTGCAACCAGCGCGACCAGCTATAGAACTTCAACCAATTGAATTTGTTGTGCGTTGCCATGCCGGTCAGCGGTTTCAGCGTCGACTGCTCTGCACGGCGCTGAGGTTCGATAACGATTGGACAAACGCATCCAGCTCGTAGCTGCCGGGGAAGCGCTCCTGGGTTCTTCGCACCAAGCGCAGCGCCGAGCCGAAATTGCCCCGCTCGATCTCGATCTGAGCTCTCCCCAGCAACGCTTGCTTGGCCTGATCCGGCAGCACTTCAGCCCGCTCAAACAACACCGCCGCGCGGGACAACTGCCCAAGGTCCAGTCGCAGGCGCGCCAGCGCGAGGAGCGCGCGGCCATTGCTCGCGTCCGCATTCACCGCGTCCGTGAGCGCCTTAGCCGCATCTTGTTTGCGAGTCTGCGCCAGTGCCAGACGACCGCGCATCTCCGCGAGGAGACTACGCTCCCGTGCACCGGCTTGTGGGGCACGGGTATTCGCCGCCGTGATCAATGACCGCGCCTGGGCATACGCGCTGCGATTGACCATCCAGATCACCAGCGGGTACAGCTCCTGGGCGTCGAGTGCACCCCGCTCGACGCTGGTCTGGAGCAGTGCACCGGCGCGGGTGTAGTTACCCTCCTCCAGGTGCAACTGCGCCGCTGCCAGCCGATTGGCCGCATTCTTGTCACCCAGACGCAGGGCCGTCTCCAGAGACGCGAGCGCGCGGATGTTGTCGCGCTCCTTCATCGCGAGGTTCGCGCGCTGCTGCCAGAGCACAACGTCTTCGGGCGTGCGCTCCAACAGCTCATCGATCAATGCGCCGGCACTGGCGAAGTTCCCCGAGGCCATCAAGGCGTTGAGCAGCCCTCGCTGCCACTGGCCGTTGTCCGGCTCTAGCATCAGCGCCTGCTGGTACGCCGTGATCGCGCTCCACGGCAGCGCCAACTGCTGGTTGAGATAGCCGAGTTGGGCGAAGGTCTGGACATCGGCCGCACCATACACCACCGCCTGGGCAAGGCTGTCCCGCGCCGCCTTTAGGTTGTCCGTCATGAGATAGAGCGTGCCGAGCCCGGCGTGCGCCCGGGTCAATTGCGGCATCTGCTCGAGCGCTGCCTGGTAGGCGACAATCGCCCTGGGGTAGTCGCCATTGATGCCGAGCAATTGCGCGGCGAGCAATTCCAGTGCCGCACTTCGCGGTTCGCGGTAGCCTTCTATCGCCGTGTAGGCTGCTCGATAGTCACCCTGCGCCAGCAACGGCCGCAGCGTCTGCGACAACTCAAACTCCTCCGGGGCCAGCTTGGCATCGCGATCGAGCTGCAGCTCGCGGCCCGGGGTAAAGCGATATTGCGGGGCATCGATGACCACCTCCGGCGCTGCCACGCTCCACCCGGGCACGCTGCCGAGCACCCCTGCGAGCAGCTGGCAACACAGGCCTCGTAACCGCTTACGCATCAGAATTGAATTCGATCGGCCAGACGAACACCGCCCGCACCTTGGCGCCATCTTTACGCGGCGGGCTGAAACGCGCGCGCCGCATCACGGCCTCTATCCGGGGTCGCAGTTCAGGATACGAATTGCGAACGACATCTTTGAGAAACACCCGCCCCTCTTCATCGATCATCACCCGCAGTTCCACCGCTGCGCGACGTATCCCACGCGCCAGCAGGCTGCGTGGAAAACGCATACGTAGGTCGGTGAGCAGTTGTGGCGCCGCGTCCAGTTCGCTCAGACCAAAGCCCGACCAGTCGAAACTCATCGCCGCCTGCAGGTCCGGCAGATCGGCGCTCAGATCCGGCTCGGGCATAGCAGCAGGTTCCAACTGTGGCTCGCTCATCGACGCCTGCAGCAAAGGCGTGCCCTGATCGAGACCAGCGAGCAAGTCCATCTGTATCGCCTGTGCGTCCTGTACGGATTCCACCATGGTCGGCGGCGGCGGTGGCGGCGGCGGCAAGCCGACCACCACCTCGCGGACGATCAGCGTCTCGGGACGGTTGATCGCCTTGCCGAACAACAGGCTGCTCAACACGACCAGCATGAACAGCAGCGACAACAGGAGCGCGCGCATGCGACTGATCGTGAGGCTCACCTTTGCACCGCCGAGGTTGCGATGTGTACGGAGGCGCTGCCCGCCAGCTTGACCTGGTCGATCACCTTGACGAGGAGCTCCGCCGGGACGGCGGCATCGGTCTGCACCACCACCGGCGTATCCCGCTCCTGGAGCAGGGGCTCCAGGGTCGCGCGGACGCCCGCGACGCCTATGCTGGCCCCGGCATGGACCACTTCACCATCGCGGCTGATGGCGATGATGATGACGTGCTTATCCAGCTCCTGCGCGCTGACGGCGCTGGGTTTGTCCACCTCAATCCCGGATTCCTTGACGAACACGGTGGACACGATGAAGAAAATCAACAGGATGAAGACAACGTCGATCAACGGCGAAAGTTCGACCCGAGCTTCTTCCCGCGCCGCCAGACGCTGCTCCAGACTAAGGCGCGTCATGATCGCCTACCGCGTCGATCGCCGCCTGCAGCCAGGTGAGGAGCACCCAGCCTGGAATCGCCATCAGCAAACCCATTTGGGTCGTGAACATGGCGTCTGCGATCCCGCCACTGACCAGCGAGGTCGGGTCGAAGCCATATTCAACACTCATGCGTGTAAAGGTCTCGAGCAGGCCGACGATCGTACCCAGCAAGCCGAGCAACGGCAAAGTCGCGACCAGGGTGCGCAAAGCGGGGGTGGCGTCGCGCGCGCGCACCAGCCATGCGCCATCCCGTGGGCGCTGCAGCAACAGCTCAAACAACCAAGCAAACACGCCGAACGCTACTAACAAAATGAACCACACGACGGGGTTTGCAAAACCATCCAGCAAGCTCATGCGACGGCCTCCCGCTCCTGATTGACCAGGGTCACCGCCGACGCTTCCAAGCCGGAGGCATAGGTGGCTGCCTTGCGCGTTAACAGCGCGTGGACCACGAGCGCGGGGATCGCGACGATAAGGCCTAACTCCGTGGTGACCAGGGCCTGCGATATACCGCCGGACACCACCGCGGGATCGCCTGCTCCGAACAAGGTCATCATGTTGAAAGTACTGATCATGCCGGAGACCGTACCGAGCAACCCCAACAACGGCGAGACCGTCGCGGTCACGGCGATCGCGCCTAAATAACGCTCCAGCGCGGTGCGTTGTTCCAACAGGTAGGCGTACAAACGTTCATCGCGATGTTCTGCATCACCTCTCGCCTGCGCGATCTGCACGATTTCGCGCTGCGGTCCACGCAATGTTTCGTGTCCAACCCCGCTCTCTAAACCAAATACCGGTGCAAGCTTCGGCAGCCGCGCAAACTGAATGGCCTTGAATGCCGCGATGCTCAACGCGAGCAGAGCAAACCCGAAGATGGGGACGATCCAGATCCCGCCTTGCGCAACATGTTCCCACACGCTCAAGGCATCCACACGCGTGCTCAACAGTCGGTCGATGGTGGGATCGAATGCCAGGTAGCCGACCTGTTGCGCACGCACAGCGTTCAGCGCCGTTTGCTCCTCTTGCGCAAAGCGGTGGGCAATGCGCAGGTTGCCACCATCGAAGCGCAACAGGCCGCCCGCTTCCCCGTCAGCGAACCAGAGGATCGGGCCGAGACGTAGCCCCTGCACCGGCCGTACCGCACCCTGTTCGTCGATAACGTCGACGGCCTCGAACCCCGGCTCCAGGCTGCGCTCGATGAGCGCCACCGCCGCCTCAAGGGTGGCTATCGGATCGGCGCGGGCATCTGTTTCGTCACCGCTGTCCGGCCCAGCGTTGGCGTCACCCACAGCGGCCACGCTATACGCCCAGGCGATACGCGCGGACTGACGCGCGGAAAACTCCTGGGTGAGGTTATGGCGGTAATTGTCCTGGTTGCGCCAGGCGATGATGCGCTCCTGCAGGGCCGCCAGGCTCACCGTGCGTTCGTCACCTTGACGGCGCAGCACCACGGCGCGGTCGCGCAGATTCTTGAGGGCCACCGTGGCGCGATTCAAACGCACCGCCAACGCATCATTTTCCGCTGCTATCGCAGCAGTTTCGCGGTTCAGGCGCTGTTGCGCCTGGCGGATGTCCTCACGCAGCGACGCACCGAGCGCGTCCAGGTCTGCCGCCTGCGCGGGCAGCGCGCAGGCGAGCGACCACGCACCGATCAGTGCCAGGCCCCACTTGCGCAGCGACACCTTCACGGGCGTGCTGCGGTCGAGGGCCGCACCGGCAGCTGCACCAGCACGGTGGCGCCCCGCGCCTGAATCTGCGCCACCGCGTCGCGCAGGACCGTGCGATCGAAGGCTGGATTCGCGCTTTCATCGACCCACTGCCATCCGTCGGCGGCCGCCATCCCGCTTCCAGCCCAGGCACCGTCCACGCTGATGTACCAGCCGCGGGACAGACCGAGATAGACCTGCTGCACCAGACGATCGGCGCCTCCGACGTTCATCATCGTCTCGTGCAACGCGATGCGGGCTTCAAATTCTGCGGTGTGGGTGAGCAGCGCCAGCAACGCGGATAAACGTTCGCTCAGGGGCACCGCCGGGTCCCGCAAGACCGGCACCTGGGTCGCCCAGTGATCCTGCAACGGCGGCGGCAGGCGGGGCTCGAGTGCGCTGAGCCGGTCCACCAATACCGCGAGGAGCGCCGCGAGCTCGGCATCGCGCTGTTCGAACTGTGCCTGCTGCGCTAGCAGCTGCGCGCGTTGGGCGTCCACCTCCTCATCCGAGGCCGACATCTCTTCGACAAACCGGCGTAACGTGCGTTGTTCCGCTTGCAACAACGTCAGTTGTAATTCACTGAGCCGCGCCTGCTCGATGGCGTTGGCCTTGAGCGTGCCGCGTTGCTGTTCGATGGTCACCCAGCGCTGAATCAGCGCATCCACATCGTCACCCACCCCCGCCTCGATGCTGACGCAAGCAATCGCCAGCCAGCAGACGCCCAGGCCGCGCGCGGCCCACCGACCGGCGTTCAGACAATCACGCAAGGCTCGGAAAACGCGGAGGAGAACGGGTGGGGTAGGCTCCATCGAAGGGTGATTCGCAAACACGGGAGAGGTCATTCGACGGCTTCAGAATTAAACGCAAATGATAATGATTTGCATTCAAAAATGCCATCCGGAATAATCCGCAACTCCCTTAAACGTCCACGCGCGAGGTCGATTCGATGAATCACACGAAACAACGCAGTAACAACTTGATCAGCCTTGTTCCGCTTGCGTTGGCCTCTCTGTGCATCAGCAGCGCGAGCGCCCACCATCATCACACCCCGGAATACATGCAGATGCGCCAGGCTCAGTTCATCGATCGGTACGATGCGGATGGCGACAGTCGCGTCAGTTCCATCGAGTTCGAACAAGCGCGCCGCAACCGCTTCGACCTCACCGACGAAGACGCTGACGGCACCGTCAGTCAGGCTGAGTACGTCTACGAGTGGGAAGATCGTATGGATGCCCAACTGGCGCAAGATCGCGCCGGCCAGGTCAAGCAGACCATCGTCAGGTTTGGCGCGCTCGACAAGGACGACGACGCACAGATGAGTTGGGACGAATACAACGCTTCAGCCAATCGTATGTTCGCCCGACATGATACGGACGACGATGGCACCATCGGCGCCGCCGATCCAAAACCCGAGAACACCTGGCGCCGCAACGCTGCCCAGGCAGACCCTAAAGTGGTTCGTGAGCGCCTGCTGGCCCGAGCCAACCGCATGCTGCGTATGCCATCGACCCACACCCGTGAGGGCTTGATGACCCGCTACGACAGCAACGAAGACGGCACCATCACCCGCGCCGAATTCGACAGCGCACGGCAGGCGGATTTCACCCGCACCGACGAAGACGGCAACGGCTGGGTCAGCGAAGACGAGTACGTCCTGGAATACGAAGACCGGCTCGACACACAGATCGCCAAAACCCGCGCAGCCTCCGTCAAACAAGCAGGTCGACGCTTTAACGCGCTGGATGATGACGGCGATGAAGCGATGACCTTCGCTGAGTATCAGGATTCGGGCCACGGCATGTTCAAGCGTTGGGACACCAGCCACAATGGCTACGTGGCCGCTACCGACGCCCTGCCCGAGCCGCGCACGGAGCAAGTCGCTAACCGCAACACCGACGGCCAGGCCAACACCAGCGGCGGCGGCTGACAGGCATCCGACCGGCCATGCGTCGGTCCAGGCCGATGCAGGGCGCGCTGCCAGCGGCATCGTGCCGCGACTGCGCATATCCATCCTCACGTCATCCTTAGTCAACATCCGATAGATACCAAACATGCCACTCTTACGCAGCGTAGCGCTGCTCGCGGCCTGCCTCGCGAGTCTCACCACTCCCGCTGACACAACGGGTCACACCCACAGCTTCGAGAACATTCTCGGCACGGACATGACCATCACCGTGGTTGGCAGCGCGGAGGCAAATACGCAGCAGGCGATCAACGCCGCGCTGGCCGAAATCGAACGGCTGGACGCGATCCTCTCGAACTATCGCGCGGACAGCGAGGTGGAACGCCTCAACAGCACGGGTAAAAGCGCCGGCGTCTCGCCCGAGCTGACGGCTGTTCTGGAGGCCTGCGCTCTTTGGCTGGCGCGCTCCGAGGAGCGCTTCAGCTGCAAACTGGGCAGTATTGTCCGTCGCTGGCGCGAGGCCGCCGCAGCCCAGGAACAACCGCCACGCCCGGAGATTCGACATATGGCGCGTGCTTTGCGACGGGCCAAGGTGGAAATCACCAGCGGCGCGGGACAATCCAATCAAGTCGTGTTGCAGGCACCGATCCAACTCGATCTCAGTGGCCTTGCCAAAGGCTACGTGATCGACCGCGTTTTCGAGCTGCTGCGCGATGAGTTACCTGACGCTCAAGCTCTACAGGTCGATATCGGTGGCGATCTTCGGGTCTGGCGCGCGCCTTACCTTGAGCCCTGGCAGATCGAGCTGTCCACGGGCAAGGCAGCGCAAGAGAACGCAGAGGCCAACTCCATCGCGGTGCACACCGGCGCGGTAGCCGCCAGCGGTCATCACGCTCGCGGGGTGAAGATCGGGCGCCGCCACTTCAGTCACATTCTACAGCCGCGCGACGGCTGGCCGCTGCATCAGGCACCCACCACTTTTGTTGCCGCGCAAACCACCCTCGCGGCCGATGCCATCGCTACCGCCCTGGCCAACATGTCGCCTACCGAGGGGCTGGATTGGATCGCAACGCTCGACGACGTAGAGGCGTTGATCATTCTGGACAGCGGACAACAACTTGCGAGCAGCGGCTGGGACGGCGGCGCCGCCACCGCAATCGCCGGGCTCCTGGAATTGGAATTCGAGATTCCGAGTTTTCAAAGCGGCCGCTACCGCCGCCCCTATGTCGCGATCTGGATCACCAACCCCGAGCGTCGGGTGGTGCGCAATCTACTCCTGCTGGGCGAAAGCCAGCGATGGGCGCGAGAAAACTCGCGCTGGTGGCGCCAGGTCGGACGTCGCGACGAGAACGTGCTAATCGGACTGGCCCGCCCCACCCGCCGCCCCGGCACCTATACCGTGGGCTGGGATGGGCGCGACGACTTCGGTCAGCGCGTGGACGCGCACAATTTAACCCTGCATATCGAAGCGGCCCGAGAACACGGCGCCAAAGACTACCTGACACTACCCCTCGATGCGTCTACTCCCCAGCCGGTCGAGCGGGCCGCGCAGGGTGAGATCGGCAACCTGGCATTGCGCTGGCTCGAACCGCGAGCGGCTGCCAACCCGAGCGAACCACCGGGTGCCGCGGCGCACTAAACACCCTGGCGACGGGGTCACCGCGCGTTGCTGCAAGCGAGCGAAAAGTCGGCCCCATCACTGCGCGGTGCACGGCGCTTGGAAGTACCGCCCACAGTTCAGCCCTGAACCCGCACGGCTTATCGCCGACGATTGCGATTTGTCGTCAGGCTTACGCGCCAAACGTTTTCATCCGCGACGCCCGACAGCGCCGTGCTGGTCCTCAATCGAGGCGTGCCGGGACTCAAGATTGCTCCATTTTTTGACTCGCTACTCAATTGCAATTGCGAATCATTATCATTAAGATTCGCATCCCATTTGGAGAGCACTATCATGAAAGGCAAAATCACCAATATAGGTGGTGCCCTGTTGCTGGCGGCCGCTGGTCTGGTCGCTGCCGAGGAATCTTCTCAAAGGCTGCAGGAAACCATCATCGGTTCGCAGAAGGACGAGCGTCCCTCTCAAACCCTAGGCACGAACCAACTGGTTCGGCAGATGACCCACAACATCGAAGACACGGTACGCTATATTCCCGGCGTCCAAGTCAACGACACCGGCAATCGCTTCAACGATGACGGTTTTAACATGCGTGGCCTGGAAGGCGACGCGATCAACGTCAACGTCGACGGCATCCGTCAGGGCGAGACGTTGAATCCACCTTCTTTCGCCCCCTACGGGATGTTCGGTTCCAGCCGCGGCGCGATTGAAGTCGAGACGGTCAAAGAGGTACGCATCACCAAGGGACCCAACGCGGTCGCGGTGGGTAACGGCGCGCTGGCGGGCTCGGTAACCTACGAGACCAAAGAACCCGCCGATCTGCTGCAAGGCGATGACAACGATACATTCTTCAGCGCCAAAGCCGGTTACGACGGCCGTTCAGACGAAAATCTGCTGACCGCGTCGTTCGCCAATCGCACCGGCGCGCTGGAGACGATGCTGATTGTGGTCAATCGTGACGGGCATGAAACCGAAGCCCACGATGACGGTGACAGCATCCTCGGCGCAGAACGCGGCCAGGCTGACCCCGCCGATCGCGAAGAAACCACCGTACTGGCCAAACTCAATTACAACTTCACCGACAACCAGTTGGTAGGCCTAGTGTTTGAGAAGACCGTACGCGAAGCACAGGTCACGCCGCTGTCCCGTCAGTCGCTGCCTTACTATGACTTCTATACCGACGACACCAGCGATCGCGACCGCATCGGTATCAAATACGCCATCGAGGACAGCTCCGCACCCTTCTTCGACAATCTCGAAGTGCGCGCGGACTACCAATGGCTCTACACCCGCGGTGAGACCAACTTCGTTTTCTCCTCGTTCAGCACGCTGATGGATCCGTCGGACGACTACCTGCGCACGGAAGATCGGGCCTTCGGCCAGCGCAGCTATACGTTTGCCGCCGAATTTGAAGAAGAGTTGATCGTCGGCGACACCAGCCATCAGTTGTATTACGGCTTCGAATACGAGCAGGGCCTGGTCTCTAACCGTCTGTTCGATATCCGCCGTAACACCCCCGACATCAACAGCGGCCTGCGCTCCTACACGGTCGACCCGACCTGGGTGCCAGACACCGAACTCGATCGCTGGAGCGTCTATCTGCGCGACGAATTCAACCTTACCGACAACCTCGAAGCTTTCGCGGGCGTGCGGTTTGAGAAGACAGAGTACGGCCCCGAGGTCGACAGCTCCTTCCCGGATCCCACCGGCGATGTGGTCAACGATTCCGAGTACGACACCTTTGTCGGCGAATTCGGCCTGACCTGGAAGTTCACCGACACCCAGAGCGTGGCGTTTGCCATGGGGCAGGGCTTCAAAGGCCCGACCACACAAGATCTGTATCTGGATGCCGGCGCGGAAATTCTGACCGATATCATCACCGGCGCGCAGTTCAACGACTATGATGAGATTTCCAACCCCAATCTGGAAGCGGAGACCGCCACCAACTATGAAGTGGCGTACACCTACGACGGCGAGCGTGCCTTCGTACGTGTGAACGCCTTTGTCAGTGAATATGACGAGTTGATCCAGAGCGTCTCCCAGACGAGCCCCTACGGTACCACCTACACTTACCTGTCCTGCTCACGCTTCGGCTGCAACAACGTCACCACGGATGCGGATGAGTTTGTGCAGGCCCGCAACGTCGGCGCGGTCGATATCAGCGGTTTTGAAGTGGAAAGTCGTTTTGCCCTCGGTGACACCGTCGAGTTGCAATTTGCCTATTCCCACCTGGACAGCGAGCACAAGAGCAGCAGCCCGGGTCTATTCGATGACGGTGACGAACTGGCCACCGCCGCACCCGACAGCGCCAGCCTCGGCGTAAGCTACGACGCGCCCAGCGAGCGCTGGGGGGCTTCTGCGTTTTTGGTTTGGACCAATGATCGCGGCGAGTCGAACCAGCTCAGCTTTCAAAGCCTGAACAACGGCGGTGGTCCGGCTCAATGGGCAGACTCCTGGACCACGGTCGACCTGTTTGCGTTCTACCAGTTCGAGCGCGGTAACACCCGCCTGTCTCTCGCGGTACGCAACCTGTTCGACGAAGATTACGTACGCTGGGAGGTCATCAATGGCGTTCGCTCCGGTACTGGCGGCTTCTTCGCCGGTGTAGCCGGTGACGGCTGGCAGCGGTTTACGGAGCCCGGCCGCAGCTTCTCTTTGAACATCAGCGCCGAGTTCTAAGCGAAGCACCAGGCACCCATCTCCCATCGGCCTTAGGCCGTAGGGTGTGCCCCACTCAGCCGAGGTTCCACCTCGGCTGAGTTCTATATGCTGACAGAATCTGTGCCGGCGACGGCACCCGCAGTTCACTGCCCTGAGGATGAGTTACGTTGAGTAAGTTGCAGACCCAAACCGTTTTGGACGTCCATCATTGGAACGAAAATCTGTTCAGTTTTCGTACCTCGCGCGATGACGCGTTTCGATTTGCCAATGGGCATTTTGTGATGATCGGTTTGGAGGTCGACGGTAAGCCCTGTCTGCGCGCTTACAGCATCGCCAGCCCAAACTGGGCCGAGCATCTGGAATTTTTCAGTATCAAGGTAGCCGACGGTGCACTGACTTCGCGCCTGCAGCACCTGCAACCCGGTGACGAGGTGAAGATCGGCACCAAACCGGTCGGCACGTTGGTGTTGGGCGATCTGAAGCCCGGTGAACGCTTGTTCCTCTACAGTTCAGGCACCGGCCTGGCGCCGTTCATGTCAATCATCCGCGACTTTGAACCCTACGAGCAGTTCGAGCAGGTCATCCTGGTGCACAGCGTGCGCACCAAAAGCGATCTGGCGTATCACGACTACATCACCCAGGAGTTGCCAGAGCACGAGTATCTCGGCGAGATGATCAGCAACAAGTTGCGCTACCTGCCGGTGGTCACGCGTGAATCTTTCTGCGTGCAGACCCGCATTCCGGAGATGATCTCCACCGGCGCTCTGACCGACGTATTGGGCATTGAGCCGCTCAACACCGCCGAGGATCGCAGCATGATCTGCGGCAGCATGGCAATGCTCCACGACACCCGCATCGCGCTGGAAGACTGCGGATTTGCGTCCTCACCGTCCCAGGGCGAACAAGGGGATTTTGTCTTTGAGCGTGCATTCGTCGAGCGTTGAGACACCGTATCACGCAAGTCCTGCAGGCACGTCCCTACCCCTCGGCGCTCCACGGCGAGACTCAATTCGTCTGCAAACCGGCCAGCAACTGCGCCCCGCGGCGATCGAAAACTTCCCGCAATACCCCCATCAGCAGTTGCAAGCGCCGCACGTTGCGCGCATCGGGATGGATCAACATCCACAGACCCGGGCCCTCCAGCAGCGGCATATCGGGCAGGCGCACCAGCGTTTCGTCTTCCTCGCCTAGAAAACACGGCAGGATCGCAAGCCCCAGACCCGCTCGTACGGCGGCGTACTGCATGTGGATGTGATCGCAGCGAATGTGCACCGTGGCGTTGGGAAAGTAGGTCTGACGCAGACGCGCATAGCGCCCCATCACCTCGCCGTCGTCCGCCCAGTCGATCCACGCCATACCGCCACCCTCGGGGCCCGGGGTGTGCGCGGCCAGGTAATCCCGACTGCCGTAACTGGCGAGGGCAAAGCGCGCAAGCGGGCGCCCGATCAGGTGTTCCGGCGGATTGTCGGTGGCGCGGATGGCAATGTCCGCACCCCCATCACCGACCGGCGAATTCTGATAAGCCGGCACAAACTCCAGATCGACAGCGGGATATTCGCTGGCGAATGGCGCCAGATCCTGCAATAGAAAGCTGGTGGCGAGAATATCCGGCACGGCCAGCCGTATGCGGCCCTGCAGACGCTGGTCCTGGCCTTCGAGGCGGCTGTCGACCTGTTGCAATTGCTCTCCCGCGGCATCGACTTGGGCGACGATGGCGCGTCCCGCGGTGGTGATCTGTAGGCCATTCGATGCCCGACTGAACAACACCACACCTAAGCGCTGCTCGAGTTGTTCGAGGCGCCGGGTCACCGTCGAAGGATTGACCTGCAAGGCTTGTGCGGCCCCACGCACCGATTCGGTGCGCGCAAGCGCCAGGAAAAATCGATATTCGTCCCAATCGGTCCGCAGAGCCATGTTTCAACCCCTCTTTTCTGTTTCGAGCGCCCGTGTCCAGCGGATTTCGTCTGGTTACCAGACAGTTAGACGCATAAGCGCGCTAAAAGCATCCAAATATCCCAAATCGGTGCCTCTCTCAGGCCAAATCCTATGCAGGCATCCAAAAAAACGCAACACCGTGTTGCGTTACTTTAGGTTGCATTTATTGTTACCCAACGTAACATACACACATCGCCTGGTAACACAGTTAGCAGGCAAAGGGATAAAGCCTCGAGACCCCCAAGTCAGCGAGGCTGGTGTTTTCCCTGAGGGATATCCGAACTTCCCCTCCCTCCCCTTCCCACGGATATCCCTCATATA
>JBCCHL010000067.1:0-22379 GCA_039028775.1 Pseudomonadota bacterium
CTCGGCATGGGGATCGCCACCTATGGCATCCCGTTGGCATTGCTCGGTGCTAGCTTGGCATTCTTCCTCGCTTATGGCACCGGTGGTGCATCGTTCTGGACGCCGGTTGGATTCCTGATCGCCAGCGCCGGGGTTCTGGGATATGCGGCCTGGGTGCGCGATCCTGAACGCTTGAATCGACACTTTCTGTTCGCCTGCGGCATAGCCTGCCCGGCGGTGGTCTTGTTGCGTCTCGCCACGGGCGGCGCGGGTTGGTTTGAAGCGCTGGCGGCAGGGCAGTCCATCATTGTGACCGTCGATCTGTTGTTGCTGCTCGGTGGCGCAGCCATGCTGTATCGTCACCGGGCAGGCGCGCTCGCACCGCTTGCAAGCGAAGCGGAGGCGGCGCCGGTGAGTGCGGGATGAGCACGGCACCCGCGCCGAAGCGCGCCGTGTGGCCGCGGGTGTTGCTCGCCGGACCCTGGACCCTACTGGTCGCGATCATCGTGATGGCGGGGATGGCGACCTGGCTACCTCCAGGGCCTGCGCAGGTCGACAATATGATCCTGCCGCTGGTGCTGTTCCCGCTGATCTGGGCGGTCTTGTTCTTTGCGGCCAGCCTGGACCCGGATCTGCGGCGTGCCACCTGGATCAGTGTCGGTGTGGCGGCACTCAACGTGGTCCTGCTGGTGCTCCATTTTGCTGCACTGAAGGGCTAAAGCTCGGTCGGATAAACGCTCGATCCCCCATCTAACACCTTGCGAGCAGTTTTTGTGGATGTGACCACCCTCTTAAGCTTTCTCTTGTCCATCTTCGCGGTGGTGTTGCTGGCGTTCTACGATCCGAAACGCAAACGGCACCTGCGTGGCCGTGCGTCGGTCCGCTGGTGGCGGCGGGGGCTTGCGCTGCTGCTGTTCCTGCCTGGGGTTTTCCTGGCGACCCAGGGCAAAGTCTCTACCCTGCTGATCTGGATAGGCGTTGTGAGCGTGGCGGGTTGGGTGGCTGCCTGGCTGGTCAACCTCTCCGCCCGCGCGGCCGACTAGGGTGACAGGCGGCGTGTTGGGTCGCCGGCGCATGAACGGAGTGGGCCGATCGATCAGCGCCTGACGCCATCGGTGGAGGCGTTCAATCGTCCGCCGCGTTCTCCAACTCCTCGCTCAGATTGAGCCATTCTTCTTCCAGCGCTTCCACGCTGCGGCGCAGCTTGCCGGCGTTGCGCAACAGGTTGTCCAGCTCTTCTGCAGGCAGGGTATCGTAGGTGTACTTGTCTGCCAGGCGTGATTCGATTTCAGACAGTTCGGCGCGTTGTTTGTCGGTCTTGCTCTCGATGCTGCGAATCTGCTTTTTCAGGGCCTGGGTCTGAGCGCGGGCGACCGCGCGTTGCTGGCGTTGTTCGCGTCGCTTATGGGACGGGCCCGAAGCACTGCCCGTGCCCGGTTGTTGGGTCGCCTGCGCACTGTAGTCTGCGAGGTCGCCTTCAAATCTGGTCAGCGCACCACCCTCGATCAACCACAGATCGTCGACGCTTTTCTCCAGCAAATTACGATCGTGTGAGACGATGATCACCGCGCCCTCGAACATGCCCAGCGCGATGATCAGCGCATCGCGCATATCGAGGTCAAGGTGGTTGGTCGGCTCGTCGAGCACCAGGACCGCTGGCTCTTCGATGGCCAGCATGGCCAACACGAAGCGCGCTTTCTCGCCGCCGGATAGGGTGGCGATGGGTCGTTCCAGCATGCCCGCGTCAAATCCCCAGCCGCCGAGATAATCGCGTACCTGTTGTTCGCGCCACGCGGGACGCCGGCGGGTCAGGGTGGCCAGAGCGGTGTCCTGGCTCTCCAGGGTTTCCAATTGATGCTGTGCGAAGTAACCGACCTGGGCGTGGGTGCCGGCCAGTAACTCACCCTGCATAGGTGTCAGCTCACCCACCAGAGATTTCAGCAGTGTGCTCTTTCCCGCTCCATTCGCCCCCAGCACGCCGATGCGATCGCCGGGGAGAATGGTGTGACTGACGCCTTTGAGGATGGGCGTGGCCTCGTAGCCCAGGGTGGCATCCCGCCAGGAGAACAGCGGGTTGGATACCTTCTGCGGATTGCTGAACTCGATGCGATACGGTGATTCGATCATCGTCGCCGGCTCGGCCTGCAGTTTTTCGAGCGCTTTGATCCGGCTCTGGACCTGTTTGGCCTTGCTGGCTTTGGCCCGAAATCGGTCCACAAACTGCTGGATGTGCGCCGCCTTCGCCGCCCGTTTGGCGGTCTGTGCTTCTTCCAGCACCAGCGCCTCGGCTCGGGCGCGCTCGGCCGCGCTGTAGTTACCCCGGTAGAGCGTGCCGCGCTGGTTGGACAGATACAGGGTGTGATCGGCGCAGTTGTCCAGGAAGGTGCGATCGTGGGCAATGAGTAGGGCTGTGCCTTCGAAGCGTCGCAGCCACTGCTCTAACCAGAGGATGGTCTCCATATCGAGGTGATTGGTCGGCTCGTCCAGCAGCAATAGATCCGCCGGGGTCATCAGTGTACGGGCGAGGTTCAAGCGGATGCGCCAACCACCGGAGAACGCCGCATAGGGCTTGTCGAAGTCGCTCCCGGCAAAGCCTAAGCCGTGGAGGATCTCGCCCGCTCGGGCAGCTGCGCTGTAGCCGTCCAGATCCTGATAGCGCATGTGCAATTCAGCACTTCCTGCATTGTCAACGCTCGCCTCCAGTGCAGCTTCGACCTGGCGCAACTCAGCATGACCGTCGATGACAAAATCCAGAGCGCCGCGCTCGGTGACGTTTACTTCCTGGGCCATCGACGCGATTCGCCAGGCTGTCGGGTAGTCGATATCACCCGTGTCGGCCTGCAAGTGACGCAGTATCAGTTGAAAGAGCGTGGATTTGCCGACCCCATTGCGTCCCGCGATCGCCACACACTGGCCGTCATGGACGGTGAACGAGAGATCGTCGAACAGGGTCTGCGCGCCGCGCTTGAATTGTAGATTCTGTACCTTGAGCATGGCGCGGGTAATCTACCAGTTGCTGGGCTCGTGTGAAGGGTGCTGTGGGTCGCGGCATGGCCCGCGGGCCAGCGCAGCGTAGGAGGTCGAACCCTACCCGTTGGAGGCCTGATCGTCGATCGCGATGCGGCGCTTGTTCGCCGGGCGGGGGCGCAGCCGCAGGGCAGCGCCACGTGGCTGGATTTGTTGAGCCTGCTCGTCGAGCCAACCGACAAGGGTCTTCCACTGTGCGGTTTCTTTGCGGGCGGCGCGACAGTCTTTCATGTCGACCACCCCCTGACCCAACTCCGCCGCATCGGTATAGACCGGCGAATCGCGAAATTGGGCGACCACGGGCACATCCAGACAGCTCAGGAAGTGCATCAGCTTCTCGTGGGTGCCGGTGTTGGGTTGGATCCGATTGGCGATCACCCCCACCGGACGCGGCGCAGCGCGGTAGATGCGATGGGTCAGTAGTTCCGAAATAAACTGGCCGCCAGCCCGCATATCGATCGCGGAGGGCAGCATCGGAATCAGGATGATATCGCTTTCCTTGAGCAGGGTTTCCAGGTCGCGCCCGCGGGCATTGCTGTTGCCATCGATGATGACTCGGTCCACGTCCGGTTCCACCCGATTGTGGAACACCTGGGTCTGATACATGTTGGGACGTTCGTGTTTGGCGACGACCGAGACGGGCGGTAGGCCTGCATCACGTAAGCCGGCCCAGTGGGTGCTGCTCGCTTGGGGATCGTTGTCGACCAGCGCTATTTTCTGCCCGCGGCAGGCGTAAGCGACGGCCAGATTGGTGGCGATTGTGGTCTTGCCACAGCCGCCTTTGCCGTTCACTACCAGTATGCGACATCCCGATGAATTCATCAGTCCCACCCTTTCTAGAGGCGTGTCTTAAGCCTCTGCTTTACTGCTGTGCAGCGCGTTTCGCCACACCATTTTATTGTTGTTATGTTGGCCTGCTGCGAGCGATTGTGAGCATTTTGTTCCGTGCTCTCTTTTTGTTCTGCTCTTATCTTGCGTCGCTTCTGTCGTGCGCCGCTTCTGTCGTGCGCCGCTTCTGTCGTGCGCCGCTTCTATCGTGCGCCGCTTCTGTCGTGCGCCGCTTCTGTCGTGCGTCGCTTCTGTCGTGCGTCGCTTCTACTGTGCAATTGTGCGTTGCCTTTTTTTGCGCTTCTAGTACTTGGGCTTCTAGTACTTGGGCTTCTTATCCTGCGCTTTTGTTCTGCGTTGGCTTCGCATCTCTTCTTTTACTTCGCATCACTTCTTTTACTTCGCATCTCGCGATGGCTTCGCATTTCTGTACCACACCGGCAACCTGTATGGGTCTTGGGGTGGGTCAGCTGACCGGTCTTAGTGTCCTATCTGTATTTATTATTGATCTTGTTCGGGTTCTTTTTTTTGTTCTAGTCTTGTGGTTCTGGCCTCTTCGGTTCTAGTCTCTTCGCGCCTAGTTTCTTCGGTTTTAGTCGCCAGCCGGGCAGATTTTGCCCGCACACGAACCCGGATCAGAAACTATACCAGAGAAAAAATATCAAAGGCACCGTCTACTTAGGCTCAAAAATTGAGATTTAGTGGAAAAAACTTGCGCTAAATGACAGCTTGCGTGGAATGAGCGGATTGGGGTCGTGCTGACCCGGGCGGTATCCGGCTCAAGACGAAGCGCGCAGGTGCAACAGGCGCCCGTCGCCGATCAATGCAAAGAGATTGACGGGATTCTCCCCAAATCCCAAAGTCAGCACGGTCGCGCCGGTGGCGCGCAGCTGGTGGCGGCGTCCGCAGTCCCATTCTTTGAGCAGCGCACCGGAGGAGGTGCTGTAGAGCGCGACTTTGTGGCGCGTATAGCCTACCGCCAGGTACTTTTCGTCGCGGGAAAAGGTGGCGGTACGCGCCCCATGATTGATGCCATTGTGTAAGGCGTGCAGGCGTTGGCCGGTGTCGGTGCGCCAGATCGCCACAAGATCGCCTTGAGCGGCAGTGAAAGCGAGTTTCCCGGTATACGAGAGTGCCACCGCGCGTACCGGGTTATCGTGTTGAAACACGTGCTCGGCCTCGCCTGAGGTGGTGTTCCAGAGCACCGCCGTATTGTCATCGCTGCCGGTCAAGGCCAGCGCACCATTATGTGCCAGAGCGACGCTGCCGACTTCTCCGAGGTGCATGAACGTCTTGTTGTAGTTGCCGCTGACGGCGTCGAACAGTACCGCGCTGTGATCGTCGAGACCGAGGAGTACCTCACGATTATTGGCGTGCACCGCCACGTCCAGGACCGTCCCGGGAGTACCCCAGAAATTCAACGCGCTGCCGTCGTTGGCATTCCACAGCACCAGGGTGCGTGGGTCGGTCGTGACCGCTCGACTGCCATCCGGAGAAAATGCTGCCGCCACCAGGTCGGAGTAACCATCCTGGGCATGGCTCCAATTGTACAGGCGCTCTCGGTCTGCGACCCGCCACAGGCTGGCGCCATGGTTGAGCGAGCCCACCACTGCGAACTGTGCATCTGGCGATAAGGCGCCGGTGTACAGACCTTGCGCCGCGAGCTCCCAACTGCCGCTGGGTGGACTGCGATCGCAGGCGCTCAGCAGCAGCAGACCGGTCAGCAGGATGAAACGCAACATGGTTGGGTAATTTGTCAGTGAATCTGTTGGGCGAGCAGGTCGTCTTCGATCTCAAAGCGAGCTTCGAGGTCCAGCGCCAGAGATTCCAGGTGTGCCTTCAGACGCTGCCACTCGACGGGGGGCGCGCACTGAAAGCGGTTGGTAAAGCGCACCGCTTTGTCCGTGCTGAGATGGAGCGCAACAAATCGGTGATCAGCGTCCGTGCTGGTATCAAATTCTTCGTGCCCGCAGGCGATGTAGTTGATCAAGGTCTCGTTGAGGCGGTGGGTTAGAGGCCCGACCAGATCCCAGTGCTGTTGTTTGATGCTCTTATCCAGCTTCAGCAGATAGCTGAGCACTTCGCCGCGAGCTTTGTGGATGTCGTTGGCGTTCTGGCTGGCTGCGATTTGCATGGTTTTCCCTCCGAGGTTTACGGGGAAACATAGCAGTGATCTGAGATTGCGCCAGTTGCGCGGATCGCACGGTTCGAATTCGCGTGTTACTTGCCTGCACTGCGCAGTTGCATGATCGCGCAGACCAACAAGGCGGTAAAACCGACCAGCGCCCATGCGGGAATGCTCAGGCCAAGGAAGCTCCAGACCACTTCTGCGCAGTCGCCGGTGCCGCTGGTCATCGCGCTCAGCACATCCACGAGAGGGAAAACCTCGATCATGTATTGCAGTTCAGGGCCACAGGCGGGAACCTCGTCCGCCGGCAGGCTTTGGAGCCACAATTGCCGGATCGAAAAGTAACCACCGATACAGGCTGCAACTGCGGTAAGCAGGGGGTAGATCCCCCAGCGTGGATTGTGCAGCAGACTGGCGTAGGCGAGCAGGCCCACCAACATGACCCAGATGCGTTGCATCATGCACAGTGGGCAAGGCGCCAGGCCCTGGGCATGTTCCAGGATCAGTGCCACACACAAAAGCCCGCCGCTCAGCAGGACGGTCAGGGTCGCCCACACCTGGGAGGGGCTGGGACCTAATCGAGCGATTAACATATGTTCAATACTACCTTGCCAATGGCTTGCCGGGCGCTCAGACAGTTGAGCGCGGCCGCATAGTCGTCGAAAGAGAATTCACGACCGACCAACGGGTCAATGTTGCCCTGGTTCGAGAATTCGAGAATTTCCGCGAAGTTCTGCTGGGCGGCTGCCGGCTCGCGTTGGGTGAACGCACCGTAGAATACCCCGATGACCTGACAACTCTTGAGCAGGACCAGATTGGTCGGCACGCGCGGAATGTCGCCCCCCACAAAACCGACCACCAGCACCCGGCCGTACCAGTTGATGCACCGCATACACTGATCGAACAAGGGCCCACCCACCGGGTCGTAGATGACATCTGCGCCGCGGCCATCGGTCAGCGCTTTAACCTTATCCCGCAGCTCGCCGTCGGCGTAATTGATGACCTCGTCCGCGCCGGCCTGCTGGGCGATGGCGAGTTTCTCATCGGTACTGGCGGCCGCGATCACCCGGGCGCCCATCGCTTTGCCTAATTCTACCGCGGCGATGCCCACCCCGCCGGCGGCGCCCAGAACCAGAAGGTTTTCTCCCGGCTGCAAGCCGGCCCGCTGCTTGAGGGCGTAGTAGGAGGTGCCGTAGGTGGTCGATATGCCCGACGCCTGAGCGAATGTCATGGCCTTGGGTTTACTGCGCAGGGCCTTGGCCGAGACCGCGATCTGTTCGGCAAAACAACCGTGGCCACGGCCGCCGAATACCTCATCCCCGATCTGCCAATCGGTAACACCAGAGCCGACTTGACTGATCACACCCGCAAATTCTCCGCCCGGAGCAAATGGAAATGGGGGTTGTGACTGATACTTGCCCGCGATCATCAGAACGTCCGGGAAATTCAAGGCGGCGCAGTGCACGTCGACGATCACTTCGTCGGCGTGCGGCTCGGGTGCGGGCAACTCCTCGACCCGCAGGTCCTCTGGAGTGCCGTTCGCATGGCAGAGAATAGCTTTCATGGTATCGATCGCCCGGTGTCTTGATTCGTTACGAAGGCAGAGCTTGCGCGCAGCAAGGATACTGGCCGCTTTTCATCCGTCAACTATTGTTAAGGGATGTTGTTGGTAGTCGAGGTAGCAAAATGGGTTGGACAAAGCTGGGTCGCCTGGTGCTGGGCGCACTCTTGATGACCGTCACACCGCTGCTCGCCGCGGAAGATGAAGAGTCCCCTGAAGCCATTGGCGGGGTTGTGCGGTACGTGGAACTCAAACCGACGTTTGTGACGAATTTCGGGATCTCCCAAAGCGGTCGACTGAAGTACGTCAAAGCAGATGTAACCGTCCGCGTGACCAGCAAAGAAGGCGAATACGCCGCCCGTCTGCATGCTCCGCAATTGCGCAACAGCATGGTCATGCTGTTGTCCCGGCAGGATGAGTCGACGGTCGCGAGCGCGGACGGTCGGCAGACCATCAAGGCCGAGGCCTTGTCGGAGCTGCGCGATATCCTGCAGGAGGAGGTCGGCGAACCTTTCATCGAAGATCTGATGTTCACCAATTTTGTCGTGCAACGCTAAAACGGTTGCATGACGTCAGCAGGCGGCTAGTCCCTGGGGTTTAATTCCTCCGGCGCCAATCCGGTAGTGGCCTGCTGCAGGCTGGCATAGTAGCCGTGGAAGTCGGCTGTGGACGCCGGCGCGATCGCGCGCAGCGCGGCGTGCAGTTCCTCGGGTTCCAGATCGAGCCGGGCGGGCAGGCGCCGGACCACCGAATCCACGGCCCGATCGAGGTGTAGCCACTCGTCGTAGTGGGCGAGAAGGTCGGCATCGGTCATGTACGCCACGAATCGTTGCGCCCTAGATGGCATGTATGAGGCCTGGTCTTGCAGGCTGCGATATACCCGTTGGCTGAAAGTCGTCAGCGCCTCGTCCGCATAGGTCGCCCAGTGCCGGGTCAGGTGATAATCCGCGAGAATGTCGACCAGGATCGGCGCGACGCGGCGCAGATGGGTGGGGAAACGTTCACAGGTGGTGCGAATGTCGGGGTCACGATTTGATAACGCATCGATACGCCGGTGCAGGCGAGCACCGCGCTGCAATGCCAGCGGCCACGCGCCTGGTACGCGGCCTTTGATGAAATCCCCGAAAATCGCACCGGCGAGCAGCCCACTGCGGCTCGCCAGGTCATAGTCCCAGTGCCGGGCATGATCGTCCGCAAGCGCGCAGTGCGCAAGGAAGTTCATTAGCCCGGGATCGCCAGGTATTCCTCCAGGTAGTCCGCAAAGCTGAGGCTCTCGGTGGTCTCGAGTTCGTTCTGGCGGCGCAGAGAATCTCTGGCCTGCGCCTGCATGTCCGCCAGCTCCGCGTTGGTAAGGGGATGATTCGCAAATGCCTGCTTGAAAGCCCTAGCCTGCTGCATCGTCAGGCTGAAGAAAGGCTGCTGCTGCTCGCGCATCGAATCGAGCACCCGTGCCGAAGGGGTCAACGATGGTGTGGTCACCTTGGCCACCTGGGCCTGCAATGCCCTGCCGTAGAGATCGGTTTGATTGGCAGCATCGAGCAGCGCCACCACCTCGCGACAGGCGTCTAGGAGAGCCAACGCATAGTCTGCCGCATTGACCTGCTGGCCTTGGATCTGGAGCGGCAGATTGGCACTGCGCCCGCGTTCGACGACCGCGTGTTGGTTGCTGCCGATCTCGCCGGATTCGCCGACGTTGTCCGGCGCGCTGTCGCAGATTAGACACAACAGCAGAAAGGTGTCCAGAAAGCGTATCTGTTGGGCGTCGATGCCGAGCGGCAGAAATGGATTGAGGTCCAGGCAGCGCACTTCTACATACTCCACGCCGCGCGCGCGCAGGGCGCTCACCGGACGGTCCCCCGGCTCGGTGCGGCGTTTGGGTCGAATGCTGCCGTAGAACTCATTCTCGATCTGCAGAATATTGGTGTTTAGCTGCAGATAGTCGCCGTTCGTGTCCTGCGTCCCGTGCTGAGCGTACGGCGCATAGACTGTCGTCAGGGCCTGTACCATGGACGTGGCGTACTCTTCGAGGGAGTTGTAGGACACATGGAGGGCGCTCTGGGCGCTGCTTTGATAACCCAGTGGCCCCATGCGCAGGCTGGTGGCGTCGGGCAGATATTGCGAGCCCTCGTCCATCGCGACCAGGTTGTGCGCCAAGCCGCGCGTGAACGATCGGCACACCGCCGGTGAGGCCCCGAACAGGTAGATCAGCAACCACGACCAGCGGCGAAAGTTGCGGATGAGCGCAAAGTAAGCCTGATCCTGGGCGTCCTGATCTGCGTAGCCGAGCGCGTGCCAGGTCTGTTGCGGTAACGAAAAATTGTAGTGGATGCCGGATATGGTCTGCATCAGACGTCCGTAACGCAATCCCAGGCCGAGGCGATAGACCGTTTTGGCGCGTCCGACGTTGGACGTCCCGTAGCGGCCGACGGGGATCTGGGGATCCTCTCCTACCCGGCATGGCATGCTCGCTGGCCACAGTAACTCATCGCCGAGGTTGTGGTAGACAAATCGATGCACCGACTCCAGCTGTTGCAGACAGGCTTCCGGTGTCGGGTGCACATCGGTGATCAGTTCGAGTTGAGCTTCGCTGAAATCGGTGGTGATATGGGGATGGGTCAGCGCGGCGCCGAGTTCGCGAGGGTGGTCAGCGCGGGACAGCTCGCCATTGGCCGCCACCCGCAGGCTTTCTTTTTCAATTCCGCGCTGCAGCGCATGCAGACCGTTGGGCTGGCTGCGCAGGCGCTCAAGGAGCATTGGATCGGGGGAAATGGGCATCGCGCTATATCGTTGCGAACAAGAGCCATACCCTAGGAGGTCACCTCGGAGAGGTCAACCGTTAACAGGTGACCTCAGCTTGCTGAGGGTCCGGCTGCGACGATCTCAGCGTCTACCTCAAACTTGGTGAAGTTCTCAACGAACTTGGCGATCAGCGAGGCGGCCGCCGAATCGTAGGCCGAAGGATCGCTCCACGCGTCGCGAGGGTTCAGGAGTTTGCTCTCCACGTCGGGCACGCTGGTGGGGACATCGAGATTGAAGCCGTCGATGTGCACCGTCTCAACATCGTCGAGGCTGCCGTTCTGGATGGCGCTGATTATGGCGCGGGTGATCGGGATGCTGAAGCGTTCGCCGATCCCGTAGCCGCCACCGGTCCAGCCGGTGTTCACCAGGTATACCTTGGAGTCGAATTCCTCGATACGTTTGATCAACAAGTCCGCGTACACACCTGCGGGGCGCGGGAAAAACGGCGCTCCGAAGCAGGTGGAGAAGGTGGCTGAATAGGCTTCGGTGGAGCCGATTTCCGTGGAACCTACCTGCGCGGTGTAGCCGGACAGGAAATGGTACGCCGCCGCCTCTTTGGACAACACCGACACCGGCGGCAATACGCCAGAGACGTCGCAGGTGAGAAAGATGATGTTGTTCGGCTCGCCTGCGCGGTTGTCCTGGACCTTGCCTTCGATGTTGCTGCGCGGGTAACACGCGCGGGTATTCTCGGTGAGAGTGGAATCGGTGTAGTCGGGATCGCGATTTTCTTCGTCGATGACAACGTTCTCGACGATCGCGCCAAAACGGATGGCGTCGTAGATGACCGGCTCATTCTTGCGGGTCAGATCGATACATTTGGCGTAACAGCCGCCTTCGAAGTTGAACACGGTGCCTTTGCCCCAGCCGTGTTCATCGTCACCGATTAGCAGACGCGACGGATCGGCCGACAGGGTCGTCTTGCCGGTGCCGGACAGGCCGAAGAACAGCGTGACGTCGTGGTCGTCGCCCATGTTCGCTGAGCAATGCATCGGCAGCACATCTTTTTCTGGTAACAAGAAGTTCAACACAGAGAACATGGACTTTTTCATTTCCCCGGCGTAGCGCATGCCCGCGATCAGGACCTTGCGCTGTGCAAAGTTGATCATCACAGTGCCGTCGGAGTTGGTCCCGTCACGTTCCGGTTCGCAGACGAACGTGGGCGCGTTGATGATCTGCCACTGCTCTTTATTATGCGGATTGAAGTACTCCGGGATGATGAACAGCGCGCGGCCGAACAGCGCATGCCAAGCGTATTCGGTGGTCACGTGGATCGGTAGGTAGTGTTCCGGGTCGGCGCCGACGTGCAGCGTGGAGACGTAGGTTTCGCGTTCGTGAACATGCACCTGAACGCGATCCCACAATTGGTCGAAGACCTCGCCGGCGATCGGCTGGTTGATCGGTCCCCAGTGGATCGCTTCGGAAGTGGACGGCTCATCCACGATGAAGCGATCTTTGGGCGAGCGGCCGGTGCGATGACCCGTCTCCACCACGATAGCGCCGTTGCTGGCGAAGCGACCTTCGCCACGCAGGACTGCCAGTTCCGCCAGGGAGGCAGAGCTCAGGTTTTCGTGGGTGTCGTTCATGATTGTGGTCTGGGTATCGACGGCCATAATTGTCCTAAAGTGTCGTCTGCAACGTCGTACAGCGCTGCGCAAAGAAAGTGATTTTTTGTTAGCGCACTTCTCGCCCTGTGCGGCGTGGATTTTAGCAGACCCGATTCTGATGTATGTAATTTTTTGTGTGGAATTGGGGGCCGGGTGGGTGGACTTTAGTGAACGGTTTCATCATTCGGACCGGACGGCCGCTCGAACAGGGCGGCGACATCGATGGCGTCATAACTGTAACGCTGCCCGCAGAATTCGCAATCCACTTCGATCGGATTGCACTCTTGCAGCAGTGCGTGCACATCGTCCGCACCGAGGGTCAAGAGCGTACGGTCTGACTTGGCCTTGGTGCAACTGCAGCGGTAGCGTAACTCTCGGGCCGGGTGCAAACGGCACGGTAGTTCATGAAACAAGCGGGCGAGCAACCGCTCCGGATTCAGGGAGAGCAGCTCTTCGGGGGTCACGGTCGACGCCAGGATTTGGATCTCCTCCCATTGTGCCTCCGCGGTCGACTCAGCGACTTCGGTGGCATCATCGGCGTGGGGCAATTTCTGGATCAGCAGGCCGGCGGCGCTGCGACCGCTTGTGTCACTGGCCAGATACAGGCGTGTCGGCAATTGCTCCGAGGCGGCAAAATACGCTTCCAGGACCGCGTCGAGGCGGGCGGCTTGCAGCGGGATCATGCCCTGGTAAGGCGCTTGGGTCTGTGGGTCGTCCGGCACCAGCGACAAAGCCAGTTGACTGCTGTCCGCGGGTAGCCAGGCGGTGAGGCTGTCCTGCGCCACCGGCCAAGGTGCCTCCTCCTGCAGATGTGCAATGCCGCGCAGGTCGGTGTGATTGCGGCATTCGGCCAGGGTCCTGAGAAGTTTGCCGCCGCCGCGGGATTGCAGGGCCACCGCTCCGGCGAATTTCAAATTGTCTGCAAAGAGGGCTACGCTGGCCAGCATCTGGCCCAACAGTTCGTTCACCTTGGCAGGATAACTGCGTATTTTTGTCGCATCGTCGATGACCTCGGACAGGCGGACCCATTGGCCACGCACCGGGATGCCATCGAAGGAAAATCGATGCAGGCGATCACTCTGCTTCACGGTAAGGCTCATCCAGGGTTTTCAGTTTGCGCAGATCGCGGCGCTCTTTCTTGTTGGGACGACTGTTGGGGACCGACAAACCGGCCCGTTCCATGCGGCGTTGGGACGCCTGGGTTTCGCGCAGCTCGATGCTCTCCAGAGTCTCCTCGTACAACAAACTGGCTTCCGCCGCCGGCCTGCGCTGGGTCGCGAGCGCACAGACTGTGACGGTCTGGGCGTAGCTGCTCTTGGAGATGGTCAGTGTTTGTCCGGGCGCGATCGGCTTGGCGGGCTTGACCCTGGCGCCATCGAGATGGACCTTGCCCCCCTCGACCGCGGCACGAGCCAGCGATCTGGTTTTGTAGAAGCGGGCCACCCACAGCCATTTGTCCAAGCGCACGGTTTCAGCCCCAACGCGGGTGTGGAGGATTGGTTTCAGGCGCGCTTGCGATGTTCGGTGGTGAAGAGATCGTGCAGGTCATTGCATATAGGATACCCTAAATCCTGGCGTTCTGGCCGCAAACTGTCCGGCTGGGAGATGGCGATGAGGTGCGCGATGCCCGACTCGTGGGCGCTGTCCAGGACGCTCACGTTATCGTCCAGGAACAGGCTGCGTGCCGGATCGTAGGGATGATGGGTGGCGAGCACGCGCCAGAAGTCCTGCGCTTCTTTCGGGACCCCATAGTCGTGGCTGGAGACCACCGCGTCGACCTCATCTACGATGTGGGTAAATTCATTCTTGACCCCCAACGAACCACGGTCCGCGTTGGTCGCGATGATCACGTCGAGGCCTTGGCCGCGTGCCCAGCGCAGAAATTCGAGAGCACCCGGTCGATAACCGATCAGATTGGACGCCGCGTAGTGTAGCTCGATGAGGTCTGCGCCGGTGAATTCCGACCATTGTTGAAAGTCGTAGTAGTCGATTGAACCCTGCAGCTTGTGCATCTGGGCGAAGATGTTCTCTCTAGCCGCCTCCGCCGCGAGCCCCTGGGCGGTTGCGTAAGCCGCGGGCACGAGTTCGTTCCAGACATGGTTATCGTAAGCGAGATCCAGCAGTGTGCCGTCCATATCGAGCAGGACGGTGTCGATGTCGTCCCAGGGGAGGTTGGGTGGGGGGTTGATCGATTGCAAAACTAATTCCTAAACTGATTGTGTATGTTCGCTTGTTTGAAGAGCGCCGGGTTACATCACCCGGACGCTGCTTGGTTCAGATCGCTTGCTTCTGCAAGAGCCTTCAGCGTGCCTTAGGTTAAGAGCCTTCAGCGTGCCTTAGGTTAAGAGCCTTCACCGTGCCTTAGGCTAAGAGCCTTCACCGTGCCTTAGGCTAAGAGCCTTCAGCGTGCCTCAGGTCAAGAGCCTTCAGCGTGCCTCAGGTCAAGAGCCTTCAGCGTGCCTCAGGTCAAGAGCCTTCAGCGTGCCTCAGGTCAAGAGCCTTCAGCTCGTCTAGGGATCGGAGCCTCAGACCGAGGGCGCTTGGCCGCGATCCTTCAACCCGAGCGATGCCACGTGCATGGCAGCCGATGTGCCGACCGCCGAGTCACGGTGCAAAAACCTGTTAGTTCAGGCCCTAGCGGCCCGCCGGGTGTATACTACGTCGTTTTAGACCGCGCAAAACGTCTAGGGTTGCGCACTTGACGTAATTGATCGTTCATCGTCGCCGTGGCCGCGGTGAGCACGAGAGGATCCTGACATGCAGCTACCCGAAATTCTGCAGCGCGAGCGCGCTGGCGGCACTGGCTTCTTTCGCATTGAACGCCTGCACTTGAAGTTTAGCAATGGTGTGCAGCGTGTCTATGAACGACTCCTGGCCGGTCGTCGCGAGGCAGTGATTGTTGTCGCGCTGAACGACGAAGACAATATCCTGCTCATCCGTGAATATGCCGCAGGTGTGCATGAGAACGCGTTGACTTTACCCAAGGGGACCGTCGACGATGGCGAGACCCTCGAACAAGCCGCGGCACGGGAGCTTGCAGAGGAGACCGGTTTTTCCGCGCGACGTTTGGAGGTGATCAAGAAGCTCACCATCGCTCCGTCCCACATGGGGTATACGATCAACGTGGTTTTTGCCCGAGACCTTTTCGAGCTGCGGTTGGAAGGGGATGAACCAGAGCCGCCGGAGGTTGTACCTTGGCCACGCCAGCGTGTTGGCGACTTGTTGGAGGGCGAGGCATTCCATGAAGCGAGGGCGATCGCCGCGGTCATACTGTGTCGAAAACAACTCAACCTAGAGGGATTATGAACCCATGACAGAATTTGCCATAGATCGATTGGTACAGATCGTGCGCGAAGCGGGAGACGCCATCCTCCAGGTTTATGAGACAGATTTTGAGGTGGCGAACAAGCAGGACGAATCACCCCTCACCCAGGCCGATCTAGCGGCCCATCGAATCATTGTCGCCGGGCTGGAAGCGTTGACGCCCGAGGTGCCGATTGTGTCTGAAGAATCGGAGCCGCCAGAGTATGCGGTGCGCAAGCAATGGCCGAGCTACTGGCTGGTAGATCCGCTCGACGGCACCAAAGAATTTGTGAATCGCAACGGCGAGTTCACCGTGAACATCGCCCTCATCGAAGGCAACCAGGCGGTCGCTGGGATTGTCGGGGTGCCTGTTCAAGACAGTGTGTACGTGGGCGACGTCCGTACCGGTCAGGCTCAAAAGCTCAGCGGCTCAAATGCAAGCGACCTGCGCCCCCGCAAGATGGTGGGCTCAACCCAGGAATTGATCATCGTCGCCAGCCGCAGTCATGGCTCTGACGAACTGGAGAACTACATATCCTCGGTGAGCGCGCACTTCAGTGGGATCGACAAGCGTCCGGTTGGCAGCTCACTCAAGCTATGTGCACTCGCAGAAGGTCTGGCGGACTTTTATCCGCGCATAGGGCCGACCAGCGAATGGGATATCGGCGCGGCTCATGCGGTGCTGGCCGCTGCCGGGGGTGCGGTGTGGCAACTCGATCGCGCGCCGCTGACCTATAACGCGAAAGAAAGTCTGCTGAATCCCTACTTTGTTGCGGTAGCCGACGCGAGTTTTGACTGGTGGTCTGTGCTCCCTGAAGCCTGAGGGTGTCCAAAATCCGCTGGCGCAAAGCGTCGCTGCCACTCCAGAAACCGGTGACCTGCACGGTGCATACCATGCTGGGCAGCGTGGCCCACGTGGCTGATCCTGCTGGGTCGGGGTGTAGTCGGCGACGGTTCTGTTTGCCTTTCGATTATCCGCACCGCGACTAAGCTGAATAGGTAGCACGTCGACCTTCGGCCTGCTCGATACCACAAGCGCACGCAACCAAAGAACGCTTGGGGACGGTGGTGAGGTGAGGGAAAGAGTGTTGGGCCTAACAAATAGACAGACGCACCTCCACGAAATCGTAAAACAAGTCTGCGGCAACAGAGGTTAAACATCGGTCGTGCTTGGTGGACAGCGTCTGGGTAGTACCGTGATGGCGGAACCGCAGCCCACCCGTTGGAACCAATGGCTTTAGAGACAAGCACGCAGACACGATTGGGTATGCGTGCATCACGCCAGGCATGTATCGCGTCAATATCGCGTCAATGAAGATGAGATGTCAAAGGGGTAGGAGGAGCGCTTGAGAAGGTTGGCCTCAACTAGCCGGGCTGTACGGTTGTGTACTCGCCCTGCCGAGGAGAATGACACTGTATGTACATACAGTCCCGGCTAGTGAGGGTTGCTAGGATACAGAAAAATGGAGCAAAGAAAAGCACCTTTTGTCTCCTCCACAATTCGCACGCCCAAATCTCTATTTAGATCAGTGGGTTAGCAACCGCGAATCCATAATTCCTTCATTTTTGGCTTACAAACGCCATACATTTCTTGTAGAAAAGCCATTTGAGACCTGGTTCGCAATTTAGGACACTGAGCAGGTTGTTCAGCACCTTGCGCGCTGTTCGAGACGGCGGAGTTTTAATGGCACTTGCCTTGCGCTTCGCCCTGCAGTAGCGGACCCGATGTTCCGCTTGGCCCGGTTCCCTGGTGGAGAAGTCGTGTGGAACAAAGAGAACAAATGTCTTCAATACATACTGTGAATGACGTGGTTCGGGGCGAAGCCAGTGAGCCGGTGGCGCAAGCACTTGCGGTTTATAGCCCGCTCTTGTTTTGGGTGTTTATCAGCAGTGTGGTCGGCGGCGCGTTTGTCGTCTTTTAGGCGCGTATTCCAGAATTACCCCTGGCCACGGGCTGACGATGCCCGTTACCAGGAGTTATCCGCGTAGTTGGCGGCCTCACACCAGTTATCCTGCGGCACAAATTCTTTCCTCAGCAACCATTTCAGCGCATGTTCGTATTGCTCGAACAGTTCCGTATCCGGCAGATTGCATACCAGCAGGTAGATGCTGGCGAGTTTGCGATGGTCGAGGGCGTCGTCAACCACCACGGCCATGCTGGCGCCGAGCGCCGGTCGATATCGGTCCAGGACAAATTGCCGGAAAGCGCCTTGGGTGCTTTGGCCGCGTATGACCCCAGCGCCGCGAAAGTCCAACAACTGAGGAAACCGAGGGTCAAATTCCGCGTCCCGCAACAGCGCTTCGCCGCAGGCGATGATTTCGCTGACCTCCAGTTTGTCACTGGCTTTGATTGTGACGAGGCCATCGTCGGTGTTGATGTGGTATTGAATGCTCATTGATGGCCCGCTCTTATTCACCTTCCAATATAGGCGATAACCACCCGCGAAGTTGTGCGATACCGCTCAGACTTTACGCGCGATGAGCCTCCTGCCTACACTGTGGCGTTTGGATACATCGGGGGGCGGGCGATAACCCTGGCGCCGCAGGTAGGGTGGTCGGCGGATGTGACACGCCGGCGGCCGGTTTGGCGTGCGGGCGAGGCGGAAGCAACGCTGCACGGTTGTGCTCAAGCAGCTGAGGCACAAGGTCGTCTTGCCCAGGCAAGGATCGCCGCGAAGGTTGGCGGGCGGGTGCTGGGCTGTGCGGCTCGACTTTGGGAGACCAAGTCTAGCAAGCGACGGGTGCGGGTGTGCAAGACGCTCGCAGCTGCCGATCCTGCTGCGGCGTGGCGTCCTTCAGCGATGGCGTGTATATCGAGATAGAAAGGCAGCATGGCGAAATATTTAATTTATGGGGCCGGTGGCATCGGTGGGGTCATCGGCCACCGACTCGCGCGGGCGGGTTGTGAGGTTACGTTGATCGCGCGCGGGGAGCACGCAGCGGTGATGAAGACGCAGGGATTGCGCGTAGTTGACTGGCAGGGAAGTTCCGTGCAGCAGTTGCGCGTCGAACAGCATCCACGCGATGTGGCCATCGACGACGAAACGTTTGTGCTGATGTGCATGAAGTCCCAGCATCATGAGAGTGCGTTACAGGACTTGTCAAAAGTTGCAACTCCGGAAACCCGGGTTGTGTGCGTGCAGAACGGAGTAGCCAACGAACGCACTGCGCTGCGTTATTTCGAACACGTCATCGCCACCGTCGTGAACCTCCCCACCAGCTTTCTGACGCCGGGAGAGGTGGTGACCTATGCGAAAGGCTCCGAAGGTATTCTAGATTCCGGGTGTTATCCCAGCGGTCTTGACGCGCATGCGCGTCAGTACTGTGCCGATCTTGAACAAGCCGGTTTTCGTGCCGTCCCGGATGACCAGGTGATGCGCAAGAAGTACGCCAAGCTGTTGATGAACCTGGGGAATGTATTCCAAGCTCTAGTCACCCACCCGCGTAGCGAGTTCGCGGTCGAGCTGCAGCGCGCAGCTCGCCGTGAGGCATTGCAGGCTTTTAGCGCAGCCGGCATCGATTGCGCCGATCGAGGTGAGATCGCCGACGCTAACGAAGACGTCTTTGAGACCGTCGACGTGCCCGGCTATCCGCGCACTGGAGGGTCTTCGTGGCAGAGCCTGGCGCGCGGCACCGGAGACATCGAAACCGAGTTTCTCAATGGAGAGATCGCCCTGCTCGCGCGCCTGCAAGGGCTCACCGCGCCGGTCAATGCTCTCATGGTGGCGCTGTCCCGCCAGGTGATTGCGACGGGCACGGGGCCCCAGAGTCTGGACGAAGCGGCCCTGCGTCGGGCGTATGAGGGCGCCGCACGCTAGGGCCGTGACAACCGCAGCGCTGTGATCGCTCCGCGAAGGGACCGGCTAGCAGTAGGTTCGCTTAGCGGCCCGCAAGCGCCGTTCTCGATCATCCAGCTGGGACTGATCTTTGGGTCGGTAACCGTGGCGACGTATCCGTGCGAGATCTTTCAGGCCCGTTTTGCTCTGTGCGCATTTGTTCCGTGCATCAGTGATGGCGGCGCGCCGTGCTGCTGCGTCCTTGCGACTTTGTTGGCGTTCGCGAGCCTGGCGTTGGCGCTGCGTCCGTAAGGTGGCTCGCTCGGACTGGCTTAAGGCCAGACCGTCCGCACGATTGACGAGCGGTAAGCGTATCCGGCTATGCGGACTGCAGCCCACATCGCTGTAGACCCTATGGCCCTGCTCGTCGAAGCACAAATAGATGTCGGCCCCTGGAGACCGCTCGATGTGGTTCTGGCTGATGCGGCTCTGCGCGGCGTCGACCGCGCCAGCACCACAGACGCACAGCAGCGAGATCGGCAACCTCATAATCGTCGGCAACATCTATGTCTCCTGAGCAAAATGCCAGTATCGGTGGGTGTGCGACCGGTTTCTGTACGCCTCTTCTATGTCGCGCGTACGCGATATCTGTGATGAATAGTGGGCATCCAGGGAGTTTTTTGCAGATTGTGTCAAGTAGGTGACATACATGGTCTGGCCGATCGGGGAGACTTCTATGCCAAGGACACACCACCACAGGGACGTGGACCCCAACAGCGTCAGGTGGTCGAGCTTCCTGGGAACCCGCTCCAATTAGAAAGCCCATACCGGTAATACAGGTGAAGAGATACCGGGTACAGGTGAAGAGAGGCCGGGTATAGCTGAAGAGAGACCCGGCACAGGTGAACGGAGCTGGGTGACAGGAGCACGAGGGAGGATCAAAGCCAGGCACTTCGCCTGGTGGGCAGCTTAAAGAACTGGATACGAAGGCAGGGCAAATGGCAGATAAAGTAAACACGCCTGAGCCTACCGTTTTCATACCCCGGCCGTTTGTGTCCAGTGTGTTGAACCCATTTGCCCCCGATCATCATTCCGATCTGAAGATTTAAGCCGCAGTTGAACAGGACGGCTGTGGTGGCTCATGCAAGCGCGGTCAAGGCCGAGCGGATACTTAGATGGGTGAGCGGCCTTGCCGTGTCGCCGGAGTGAACGTCCAGAAGAGTGAGCGGTCGCGTTTGACGCGACCGACGCACGAAAATCAGGTACCCACGAGCAAGTTGTCGTAACCCATGTCACACGAAATCCGCATACACCTGCACCGACTGCTGTGGCTGGCGATGGGTGCCAACGTGATCCTGCTGGCGGCGAGTTTTTACTAGCCTGCATGCGGCGATCAGCGCAAGCCGAGAAACGCCTGGGGCGCGCCAGCCCCTCGGTTGCACAGGCTTGCAGAGTTTTCATGGAGCGCGCGGCACAGGGAAGGGTGACCCCCCACAGGGATGAACGCCGGAGCCCATGATCCCACGGATGGATCCTGGCCGGTCAGCCCTCCAGCGCGGGGATTTGCAGCGGGTGCAGCAAAAGGATTTACGTCAATCGCGATGGAGTGTGATTGACGTGTTGCCAGGGAGGCACTGCCAAGCAGGGAGGCCATCGCACCGTTTGCGGTGTGGATGTCGCATGGAAGGGACGTCGGGCATTTGGCTTGGGCGATGCGGTCCCAGGGACACACGACTGCATCGTCGCTTGTTTGCGAGATTGATTTTTGAGAAATCGATGCTCCCAGCCGGCCCGTGTTGAGCGGCCAGGTTGTCTTGAGCTGATCTGCCGGCGGTTGGCTGGCGAAGTTATGCCGCGCGAATCGCCTACAAAGTGTTGAGCCAGTCGGCGTCGTCACCCTCGTTGATGCCCTCGAATAGTGGCGTGGAGAGGTAGCGTTCCGCAGTATCCGGCAGCATAGCCAGAATGACGCTCCCAGCCGGTGCGTCGGCGGCGATGTGCAAGGCGGCGGTGAGGGTTGCTCCGGCGGAGATGCCGACAAATATCCCTTCCTCACGAGCCAGGCGTAGGGCGTATTTGATCGCCTCGCCATCGTTGATCGGCACCACCTGGTCGACCACGGATCGCTCGAGCACATCGGGCACAAAGTCTGGTGTCCAGCCTTGTACGCGGTGCGCAGACCATTCGCCTCCGGACAGCAGCGCGGCTTGTTCGGGTTCGGTGGCGACGACCTGTAGGTTAGGGCGCGCGGCCTTCAGGACGCTACCCGCGCCGCTCAAGGTGCCACCCGTACCCCACCCGGTAACCCAGTAGTCGAGGCGTTCCCCGGCAAAGTCGCGCAAAATTTCAGGGCCGGTGGTGCTGGCGTGATAGGCCGGATTGGCGGGGTTTTGGAACTGCCGGGCGAGAAACCATCCGTGTTCCGCGGCGAGCTCTTCCGCACGTTTGACCATGCCACTGCCGCGCTCTGCCGCGGGGGTCAGGATGACCTTGGCGCCGAGGGCGCGCATGATCTTGCGGCGCTCTACGGAAAACGTTTCGACCATCGTCGCCACGAATGGGTGGCCGAGCACAGCACACACCATCGCCAGGGCGATACCGGTGTTACCCGAGGTTGCCTCCACCACGGTCTGACCGGGTTGCAGGTCGCCGGAATCGCGGGCGTCTTTGATGATCGCGTAGGCGAGGCGATCTTTGACCGAAGCCAGCGGGTTGAAAGATTCCACTTTGACATACATGTCCACGTGGTCTGGACCGATGCGATTGAGCTTCACAATCGGCGTATCGCCGATGGTCTCGAGGATATTCTGATATTTCACGTGTGTTCCTTTGCTTCGACGGCGCGAGTGCTGCGATGGTACGAGTCAACGTTGCGCGCATCGGGTGCACCCTTGATACTCGAAAATTATGATACGAGGTAGGCGTCAAGCCTACCATATCCGCACTTCGCGCCAAGTGCGAAACGGCTGCCAGACCTTGCACGAACGTGTTTGCTGCGACGGCCACACTCCACATTATGCGCGGTAACGTGAGACAAATGGCCTCCTCAGGAGAGTCTTAAAATGTGCCGAAATTGCGGGTGTTGGTGCGGTCCTGGGCCGCTTCTCAGGACCGGTCAAAGGCAACTACAAAAAACGTTAAAATGCGGTGTTATGAGCGGTACTATAAACACATGAAGTCTGGAAGGAGTAATGGACCTAGTCGCGAGGCGGTTCGGCTCGCTTTGGCCAACAGCGTATGGTTTGAAAATCTCGATGCGCGGCTCATAGATAAGATCGCCAACCTCAGCACCACCCGTGTGTACCGCAAAGGCGCAACCCTGTTCGAGCGCAACGAGCCTGGTGATTATCTTTACGGGGTCATCTCTGGCC
>JBCCHL010000068.1:0-22191 GCA_039028775.1 Pseudomonadota bacterium
GAGAGCTTTCCTCACCGGCCCAGATCGTGTTGCCGGGCTTGGGAGCGTTCGGCGGGATGGTGGTGCCGGCGGGAATCTATGCGACGTTGAACTGGCACGATGCCACCGCGCTGGACGGGTGGGCGATACCGACCGCCACCGATATCGCCTTTGCGCTCGCGCTGCTCGCGGCTTTTGGTGCCAGGGTGCCCACCGCGCTGAAGATTTTTTTACTGACCCTCGCGATTTTTGATGACCTGGCCGCCATCGTCATCATCGCGTTGTTCTATTCGGGGGATCTGTCGCTGGGCGCATTGGTGTTCGGTGGTGCGGTGCTGGCGGTGGCCGTGGTGCTCAATCGGCTGGGTGTGTCCCGGGTCTCCAGCTATGTACTGCTCGGGGTGGTGATGTGGGTTGCGGTGCTCAAATCCGGCGTGCATGCCACTCTGGCCGGCGTGCTGATCGCGCTGTGTATCCCGATGCGCGACGCCCGCGGTAACTCGCCGTTACGCGAACTGGAGCATGATCTGCACGGCCCGGTGGCGTATGCCATCCTGCCGTTGTTTGCGTTTGCCAATGCTGGGCTGTCCTTCAGCGGGCTCTCAGCGCAGGACGTGATGCATCCGGTGACCGGCGGGATTGTCCTGGGGTTGCTGGTAGGCAAACCGGTGGGCGTATTGCTGTTTGTGGGCTTGGGGGTATTGTTCGGTGTCGCGCGTCTGCCCGCTGGGCTCAACTGGGGACAAATTCTCGGCGTCGCGTTTGTGTGCGGTATTGGCTTTACCATGAGCCTGTTCATCGCCGGCCTGGCATTTGAACACGGCAGCGGGGCCTACTTCATCGGCGACCGGCTCGGCATTGTGCTCGGCTCGCTGGCGGCTGCCGTCACCGGTGGCCTGGTGCTGCACTTCTCCTTGCCCAGCGGCGTAGCAGCCTCCACCCCGGACGAATCTCAATCGGCGTAGCTGGGGTCCAACCGGTCGGCCTGGCGCCGCAGCGCCGGCCATGCGGTCGTAGCGATACTCTCCCAGGCATTGGGATTGTTGAAGGTAGAGCGCATCATGTGGACGGCATCCTCCTTGGGCATGTGCAGCGCACCCGATGAGCTGGCTTTGACCTGGATCTGGCAGGCACGTTCCAGGTAATACAGGCGCATGAAACAACTGCCGATTGAGCCTCCCAGCGCCAGCGTTCCATGGTTGCGTAGCAGCATCAGGTGATGCGGGCCAAGATCGTTCACCAGGCGCTCGCGTTCGTCGAGGTCGAGCGCCACACCCTCCCATTCGTGATACGCGACATCGTGGTAGACGAACATCGCATGCTGATTCAAGGGCAGCAGTCCCTGTTCGGTGCTGGACACCGCCACCCCGGCGTCGGTGTGAAGATGCATCACCGCGTGCGCATCCGCGCGACACATGTGCACCGCGCTATGAATCGTGAAACCCGCCGCATTGACCCCAAAGCCATTGTCTAGGACCACGTTGCCATCCACATCGATCTTCACCAGGTTTGACGCGGTGACCTCATTGAACAGGTAGCCGAAAGGATTGAGCAGGAAATGTTCCTCTGGACCGGGCACCCGAGCGGAGAGGTGGGTGAATACCATGTCTGACCAGCCATAGTGATCGACCAGCCGATACGCCGCGGCCAGGTCCTGCCGCAGTTGCCATTCTTCGGCGGAGACCTGGGAGCGCACATCGCGCAGGTTCACAACGGCTTCGCTCATCTTCAGATTCCCCGGTTTCGAAAACCCCTATCATACGGGAATCTGGCCACCTGCCCGCAAGCCCCGGGTGGGCGGTGCGCGAGTGCCAAAAGCGGCCGGTACATCGGCCTGTCCGCCAATGCCCTGAAAGAGCGCGAGCAGCAGGGATTCGAGGCGGGTATGAGTCGCTATCTCACAAGCCGATCGCCCAAGGGGACCTGCTGCGCGCTTATCACGAATACACGCACTAAACCCGTCCGGAATCCACCTTCAATCCGCGCGCGTTTTTTGATCCGTTGGGCTAGAATCGGCGCGTGACACCGTTTGGGAGGCGGCTATGTACGATCTTGTGATTCGAGGCGGGACCATCATCGATGGTACTGGCGCTGCGCGCTATGACGGGGATGTGGCGATCAGCGACGACCGGATCGTGGCGGTTGGTGAGGTGGATGGCCGTGGCCGGCGCGAAATCGATGCGCACGGCGCCCTGGTCACACCCGGCTGGATCGATATCCACACCCATTATGATGGCCAGGCGATGTGGGATCCCTACCTGACCCCGTCCTCCTGGCACGGCTGCACCAGCGTCGTGATGGGTAACTGCGGGGTGGGATTTGCCCCGGTGCCACCCGGTCAAGAAGATTGGTTGATCGAGCTGATGGAAAGCGTGGAGGACATTCCTGGCGCCGCGCTGGCCGAGGGGCTCGACTGGTCCTGGGAGAGCTTTCCGCAATATCTTGATGCGCTGGATGGCCGCGCTCGGGCGATCGACATCGCCACCCAGGTACCGCATTGTGCCGTTCGTGCGTATGTGATGGGCGAACGCTGCATCACGCAGACGACCGCCAGCCCCTCGGATATAGATGCGATGGCGGCGATCGTGCGCCAGGGTCTCGAAGCTGGTGCGGTTGGATTTTCGACCTCGCGCACGGTGGTGCATCGGACCAAGGACGGCGATGAGGTGCCGGGTACGTTTGCAGGTGAAGAAGAACTCTACGGCATAGCCCGGGGTATGCAGGCAGCGGGACATGGCGTGTTCCAGATGGCATCCGATCTGGGCGAGCAGGATGGTGATCTGCGCTGGATGTCGCGCCTGTCCAAAGACTACGGGGTACCGGTGAGCGTCAACCTGTTCCAGAACGACGGCCGCCCGCGCCAGTATCAAGAGATCCTCGCCAACATGGCCGCGGTGAATGGCGAGGGGGCTCAGGTGTACGCGCAGGTCTCCGGCCGCACGGCCGGACTGTTGCTCAGCCTAGATGGCACCATGCATCCGTTCATGAGCAAGAGTGCCTACCGGGCGCTGCGTCAATTGCCCCACGCAGAACGGGTGGCGCAGATGCGCAAGCCCGAAGTGCGGGCGGCCATCCTCGCCCACGAGCAACGCCCGATGTCAGCGTCGGCCAAGCTGTTTCTGGAGGGTTGGCACAAGATGTTCCGTCTCGGCGACCCGCCGTGCTATGAACCGGATCGCAGCGAGTGTTTTGCCGAGCGCGCGAAGCGCGAAGGGACCACTCCCGAGGCGTTGGCGTATGATGCCTTGTTAGAATTTGACGGTCGCGGACTCATTTACTTTCCGCTCCTCAACTATGCGGATTACAACTTCGACCCCTCCTTCGAGATGATGCAGGCGCCGAATACCCATTTTGGTGGCTCGGATGGGGGTGCACATTGCGGGGTGATCTGCGATGTCAGCCTGCCCACGTTTAATCTTGCCTACTGGTGTCGCGATCGTGACGGGGCGCAACTACCGCTCGAATTTATGGTGCACAAGCAAACCCAGGGGACGGCCAGCCTGCACGGATTTGCCGACCGGGGTGTGCTCAAGCCCGGCTATCTCGCGGACATGAACGTCATCGATTTTGAGCGATTGAACGTGCGGGCCCCGCACATGGCCTTCGATCTGCCCACGGATGCCAGGCGCCTCATCCAGCACGCTGATGGATATCTGATGACGGTCAAGTCCGGGCAGGCTATCTACGAAGGGGGTGAGCCAACCGGCGCATTGCCGGGTGGGTTATTGCGCGGGCCGCAGATGCTCTGATCACCATTGGTGCTCTGATCACCTTTGGTGCTCTGATCACCTTTGGTGCTCTGATCACCTTTGGTGCTCTGATCACCGTTAGTGTTCTGATCGATCTGTAGCGTGGGCGCACAGGGAGGTACCGATGGACGTCCTGCTCAACTTCTGAACCCTCATGTTGATCAGTATGTTACTGATTACTATCGGCTTGTGGATCCAGGCCAATGCGCGGGGTCGCGTGATTCTTGCAGGTAAGGAAGTGCCCGCGGTGTCGGAAGCCCCGGGTTACATCAGCATGGCCTTAGTCGGTTTGATCGTTCTCATCCCTCACCCGGTGCTCATCGGTCTGGGTGTGGTTGGCTGGACGGTCCTGATCTTGCGCGAGTTCAAGCAGATCAGCTCGAACGATATCCCCGACCTGCGGCGCAGCTATCTATTCTCGTACGTGTTCTTGTCACCCGCTATCGGCAGCTTTGGAGTGGGCTTGCTTCATAAATCGATCTGAACAACCAATCTGAAACAAGCCCGTCAACGCCGTTCCGGCGTGGCCTACCAAAGATCGTAGCGCTGCAACTCCGCGCGGCCGACGACCATGTGGTGAACCTCATCGGGCCCATCCGCAAAACGCAGGTGCCGCATGTCGGTGTACAGATCCGCCAGCGGTGTCCACTGGGAGACGCCGGTTGCACCGTGCATCTGGATCGCGGCGTCGATGATCTCGCAGACCTTCTCCGGCACCATCGCTTTGACCGCACTCACATACACCCTGGCTTCTTTGTTACCCAGCACGTCCATCGCTTTGGCGGCCTGCAACACCGCCAGACGCATGGCGTTGATCTCGATCCGGCAGCGGGAGATGACCTCCAGGTTCTTGCCGAGCTTGGCGATGGGCTTGCCAAACGCCACCCGGGTGCCGGCGCGTTTGACCATCAGTTCCAGCGCCTTCTCGGCCTTACCGATGGAGCGCATGCAGTGGTGGATGCGGCCTGGGCCCAGGCGCACTTGGGAGATCTCGAAGCCGCGACCTTCACCCAGCAGAATGTTCTCTTTGGGGACGCGGACATCGCGGAACGCGATGTGCATATGGCCACGCGGCGCGTGGTCTTTGCCGAACACCTGCATACCTTGAATGAGTTCGACCCCGGGGGTGTCCTTGGGTACCAGGATCTGCGACTGCTGACGGCTGGGGGGTGCATCAGGATTGGTCTGCACCATGGTGATCATCACCTTGCAGCGCGGATCGCCGGCGCCGGAGATGTAGTACTTTTCGCCGTTGATCACCCACTCATCCCCGTCCAGGACCGCCTGGGTGCAGATGTTCTTGGCATCGGAAGACGGCAGGGCAGGTTCGGTCATCGCGTAGGCGGAACGGATCTCGCCGTTCAGCAGGGGCTTCAACCACTGTTCTTTCTGCTCTGGTGTGCCCACGCGTTCCAGCACTTCCATGTTGCCGGTATCCGGCGCGCTGCAGTTGAGTGTTTCTGACGCCAGCGCATACTTGCCCAATTCAACGGCCAGGTACGCGTAGTCGAGATTGGTCAGGCCTTCGCCGGTTTCCGCATCCGGCAGGAAGAAATTCCACAAGCCGGAGTCTTTGGCCTTCTGTTTGGCGCCGTCAAGTAATTCCAACTGACGCGGATGCCAGGACCAGCGGTCCTCTTTTTCAGATTCCAGCGCATAAAATTCTTCGGTGATGGGCGCGACGTTGTCTTCGATATGCTTCTTTACCGCGTCCATCAAAGGCTGCGCCTCATCGGACATGGACAATTCGAACAGATCGGGGTCGAGGATTGCTGCTTCAGCCATGATGTCTCCCTATAGTTGAGGGACTATCTTTGCCGAGCATCCGGCTTTTTGCAATTCTTTGTTCACGTATGATGCCGTTGAGATGAAGATCGCGACCTACAATGTGCGGAACCTCTTTCTCCACCACGAGGGGGAGGCGAAACCGCGCGCCGAGCTGCGCGCGCTCACGCGCATGATCGCGTTGGTCGATGCGGACGTGCTGATCCTCCAGGAGGTCGGTTCGTCAGTCTCACTTGAGCGATTGAACGATCACTTGCCGGCACCCTATCCGTACGCAGGACTGTTAGAGGGGAACAGCGATCGCTCGATACATCTGGGGGTGTTGGGTCGCCACGCGCACACGTTGACCGGTCATACCGAGCAACGACTCCCCGACGGGGAAGGGGGTGTGCTGCAGGGTTATGCCGGTGAAGCTCAGGCGCAAACTGGAGAATTGACCGCGTTGCGCATGAGTCGCGACATTCTACGTGTGGACCTCACAGACTATCCGCTCAGCCTGTTCGGCGTGCACTTGAAATCCCGTACCGAGCGCCGCTGGCAGCACGTCAGCGCACTCACGGTGCGCGCCGCCGAAGTGCGACTGTTGTTGGAGACCGCCCAGAGCTGGCGGCGCGCGGAGCCAGGCCGCATTCAACTCCTACTCGGGGATTTCAATGACACGCCATCGAGCGATGCATTGGCACCCCTGCGGGACGACTATGTCGATGTGTTCGCTGATTTGTTGCGCGGCACGCGCAAGCGGCCGTCTACCTACTGGCCCAAACGACGGATGCGCATCGATCAGATTTATGTGTCGCGCGACGCTCGCGCGCGCGTTCATGAACCCGTTATACACGCGGGCAGCATGGCCCAACAGGCGTCCGATCACTACCCGGTATCCGTGTGCCTGGACGCGTGAGCGTCAGAGGAAGCGCGCCAGCCACCCCAATAGATGCCGGTTGATCACCGCGGGCTGCTCCTGGGCCATCCAATGCCCCGAGTCGACCACATGTTCGGTCAGATCGTCACACAGGCTCCGCATCGGTTCGGCAAGCGTGGACGTCATCGTCTCGCAGGTGTAGTCGAAGCGTCCGTGTAGGAACAGGACGGGCATCTCCAGGGGCACCGGTTGCTCGCCCGCGTAGGCCGCATTGTTGCTGTGGTTCATGTAGTACGAATCAGGCCCGAAAAAGCTGTTTTGGATCAAGAATTTTGCATAGGTGGCGGCATCTGCGGCGCTGATCACATCTTCGTCGCGGGGCAGATCGGGAATCTGTCCGCCCTGGAACCAACCCCCGTTGTGACGGGTCATGGCCGTGCCCGCAACCTGGCCTGCGCCTTCCGGGGAACCTTTACGAAACAGCAGGCGCACGATCGCTTCGGGGTCGGCATCGAAGGTCGCGGTCGCCTCACTGAAGGATTCCTCGTAGAAGCGCATGTACTCCCACTGGCCGGCGGGATACACATCTTCGCGATAGAGATTGCGATCGATGTGCGGGGTTAACCCTGGCCAGCCGAACTCGAGGGTGGCGTAGGGGACACACAGGTTGGCAACGCCCAAGCAGCGATCTGCATGTTTGGCGGCGATGTTCCAGACGGTTGGGCTCCCCCAGTCGTGGCCGACCCAGACCGCGCGTTCGATATCCAGCGCATCGGCCAGGTTCAACATGTCGGCCACGATGTGTTGTTGGGCGTAGTCTTCGTGGCGTGGATAGCAGGTCGAGCGGCCGTAGCCGCGCATGTCCGGTGCGATGGCACGATATCCAGAGGCGGCCAGGGCCGGTAGCTGGTGGCGCCAGCTCAGGCTCAGCTCCGGCCAGCCGTGCAGCATGATGATCGGGATAGCGTTGGCGTCACCGGCCTGCAGATAAAACGTCGTGTGGGTACCCGTGGTATTGGTATGTTCTGTGATCGTGTCTTCTGTGATCATAGTGTCCCCCTCCTGCTGGCGGATCATAACCCAAGCAGTCTCTTTAAGTGGCGCGGGCATCGGATTATGCTGTGCCAGGGAAAGGAGTAAACAACCATGCATGCAGGTCATCTATCGCAAGCGGAAAAGCAGCAGCTGTTCGCTGATGGTTACATCATCATCAAGGACGCGGTGCCCTACGACATCAGTCAACGGGCGCGAGAATTGATTACGGCCTCGTTGCCCGAGCACGAACGGCGTCTGCTCGCGCCGCCGGAGCTCGCAACCCACGAGCATGTCCTTGGGCTGTTCAAAGACACCTGTCTGAGCGAGATTTTGCGCACTGAGATGGGACCCTTTCCGGACGTCATCTCCTGCCAGGTGGCGGTCACCCCGGGTGGCGATCAGCTCGGTGGTGAGCCTGGTCCGCACGTGGATGGCAGCTGGAGTGGGGATATTCCCACGTCCATGGATGAGATCGAGCCGGGCAAGGGGCGCCCCTATGATGCGCAAAAGTACTTCGGCAAACACGACGACATACGCGGCGCCAACGACGGTCAGCTTTGGATCGATCCGGAACGGCGCATCTCGATCGGATCGTATACCGCTCTGGTCGGGGTTTGTCTGAACGACCAGCGGGTGCCGGGCAATGGCCAGTTCGGGGTGCTCAAAGGCCTGCATCCTGTTGTCCAGGACGCGTTTCGTATGCAGCGCGACAGCGGCAGCGTGATCGGCCCGGAAGGCACAGGCTGGCCGCGCATTCTCGGCGGTCGCAACGGTCGTCCCTACTGCAACGGCTTGCCGGGAAGCGTGCGTGAAATTGTTAAGCAACGCCGTGCCGAAGGTACGGCGACAAAAGACTGGCCCTGGCCGGAGTTGACGCCGGTATGTCTGGAGCAGGGGGATGCGGTGATCGCCCTGCACGCATGCCCGCACACACCAACCCCGAATCTCGGCTCCAACCCGCGCATGAACGTCTACTTCCGCTTACGACGCCTGCGCGAAGACAATCCGCACGAAGGTACGCGCCGCATCGGGCACGGGGTCAGCGACCATCCCGACCGCGGTTACTTTGGCCAGTTCCTCGAATACCCAGAGCATTACGATCCGTGGCAGACCTCCATCGACAAGCTCTGCGACCACTGGAGCGAGTGGGACGGGATGCAGGAGGTGGCGGCCGCCGCCCAGGACGCTTAGCGCCGGCTGGACAACCGTTCGTTTCGCTAGCTTTGCGTCAGTTTACTGTGGCGTCTCTATATTTGCGCCTCGGCGACGTTTTGATTCAGCAGTTTGTGATCATCCTGAAACCCAAGCCCCAAACAAGGGTAAGACGTTTATTCTCTACGTCGGTCTCTGATGCTGCTTGATAGGGATTTTGCAAACACGCGCTCGCGAGATCTTGTCCATCCTCTGCTGAGGTAGAGCTGATCCACGTCGGAATGCACGTACAGCGTATCGACGCCTGCCTCGGCTGCGACGAGCTCTGCCTGTGCGACGAGGGCGTTGCCTACGCCCATTCTGCGTGCAATGGGCACAACATACACAGCGTTGATCCAGGTGGCGTCGGTGACAGCCTGCGGATCGTCTGCCACCGTAAAACTCAAAGCCCCGCGGGTGTTTGCTGCGCATCCAAGGCAATGAGGGGCGGTGGATACTCACATTGGGCGGAGAATATGCTGTCGATCTCGCCCCATTCTTGTGTGAACCACCGTCGCACCAGATCTTCGTGGACTGGCAACTGGGTGAGCCTATGGACTTGAATCATGCGCGCTGGTCCGGACATCTGACCAGGTCGCTATCCCGACCCTATCCGCTCAGCCGGCGTCGTGGAGGTACCAGTGCACGCCACAGATGTCGACTTGATCGTCGCTCACGTAGCAGTTGCGCTGCTTCGCCTCGCGCAAGATGTGCTCGCGGTCGGCGACCACTATATCGAGACCACTCAGGCCCGGACCGCGACCGTCCTGCGCTTCGACAAATCGCAAGGCGACGTTGTTGAGCTCGATGCGCATCTCGCTGCCGTCGCGGCTGACCGGCAATCCGGTCACCCGTCCCCACAGGGCGGCGAGATCGACGGGATCAGGGCTCTGCAATTCAACCGCGGTGAAGTCGACGGTGACATCCTGACAAACCTTATGCTCCCACCCGGTGCCGTTCACCGGGTGCCAGTTGCCGGTGAAATCGTTGTGGGCGTCCGATTCGATCTCCAGGAACGCGGCCTTCAAATCGCCGGGGTGCAGTTGACACAGATTCCAATCGCCGCGCTGGGCTTCGTGCGCGACGCGCACGCCTTCGTCCAAGGCGTTCTGACGCACTTGTTGTTGGGTGGCGGCACTGTCTGCCTGGGTGATGACCATGTAGCCGCCGTCGCCGCCGCGGCGTGTGAGGTAGCGCCCACCCGCGGTGTTCTCCTCGATCGGTGCCACCACTTCGAGGAAGTTGTAACCGATGGGCATTAAGGTATTTTCCAGTCCGAATGTGCCCACACCTTGGTCGATGTAACAGCGGTAGATGCCGAGGATGGCGGTCAGGTCCTGGATGACCGGTTCGAGTTCCCCGGCGACCAGGCAGATTTGTCTCAATTGTATCGTCATCGTGTTCCTCCCTTGGTGTTCGTACCCTAGCGCCGTCGGATGTGGTTGCCAACCGTCGTGTGCTCGACGAAGCAGTTTTTTAGTAGACTGATCGCTTTCACAGGGGAGAACACCATGGAATTCGAAAACATACTCTACGATCTCGAGGATGGGATTTTGACCATCACTCTCAACCGCCCGGAGATTCTCAACGCCTTCAATGGCGGCATGATGCGCGACCTGTTCGCGGCATTCGACGCGGCGGACGCGGACGATGACGTGCACGCCATCATCATCACCGGGGCGGGCCGAGGGTTTTGCGCGGGGCAAGATCTCTCCGCCGGAGATGCCACCTGGGAAGGACACGCGGAGCGCCTGGAAGAAGCCAAGGAGGTGGGCGATGGTGGCGGGGAATTGTCGCGGCGCCTGTTCCGCTCGCTGAAGCCGATCATCGTCGCCTTCAATGGCCCGGCGGTTGGGGTCGGTTTGACCTTTACCCTAGCGGCCGATGTGCGCATGGCCGCCAAAGGCGCCAAGATGGGGTTTGTCTTCGCGGCGCGAGGCATCGTTCCCGAAGGTTGCAGCAGCTGGTTCCTGCCGCGGCTGGTGGGGATCAGCAAAGCGCTGGAGTGGTGCTACTCGGCGCGCGTGTTTCGCGCCGAAGAAGCGCTCGAAGCCGGCCTGGTGCGTTCGGTGCATGAAGCGGACGAACTGCTGCCGGCCGCACGAGAACTGGCGCTTGAATTTGTAGCCGCCAGTTCCAAGGTGTCCAACACCGTGTTACGGCATATGATGTGGCGCATGCTCGGCGCGCCGGATCCGATCAACGCGCATTGGGTGGATACCGCGGGGATCAATGCCCTGGCCACCTCGCCGGATGCCAAAGAAGGCATCAATGCGTTTCTCGAAAAACGCGCACCGGACTTTCCTGGCAAGGTCAGCACAGATCTACCCGAGTTCTTTCCCTGGTGGGAAGAGCCCAAGTTTTCCGAAGGCAAACTCTGACGCCAGCACATCCCCGGTGTTCGGATGAACACCGCGGCTCGTCCTGGCGTGCGCAGGAATGAGCTAGAACCAGAAGTAGAACAAGAATAGGGGGAAGAGAGTGATCGTATACGGTGTGGCGCTGCTCGCGTTCTGTTATCTCGTGGGCATCTATTTGGGTGGCTTGTTAGGCAACCTGCTCGGGGTGGATGCCAACGTTGGGGGCGTGGGGATTGCCATGCTGTTGCTCATCGGCCTGGCCGCCTGGAGCCCGGTGAAAGTCCAGCTGGAGCCGATCACCGCGACAGGCATCACTTTTTGGAGTGCCATGTACATCCCAATCGTCATCGCAATGGCGGCCAAACAGAACGTGCTCGGTGCGCTGTCCGGTGGGTGGATGGCCCTCCTGGCGGGGACCCTCGCGGTGGTCGCGAGCTTCCTGATGATCCCCGTGCTGGCACGCTTCGGACGGCACGATCATGATTGAAACGCTGGTTGCCACCATCGAGGCGAACGCGCTGATCGCAGCGTTTGTTTACGTGGGTTTGATCCTCGGCATCTCCAATTGGTGTGCTCGCAAAATCACCCATGGGCGCATACACGGTTCGGCCATCGCGATTGTGGTCGGTTTGCTGTTGGCTTACATCGGCGGGATAGTCACCGGCGGTACCAAGGGGTTGGCGGACATCGCCGTGTTCTCGGGTATGGCGGTACTCGGCGGTGCGATGTTCCGCGATTTTGCCATCGTCGCGACGGCCTTCGGTGCAGAGTTGTCCGCGCTCAAAGAAACCGGCTGGGTCGGTGCGTTTTCGGTGGTGTTGGGGGTTGTGCTGTCGTTTGTCGTGGGTGTGCTGGTCGCCATCGGTTTCGGCTACAGCGACCCGATCTCCCTGACCACCATCGGCGCGGGCGCCGCCACCTATATCGTTGGCCCGGTCACGGGCACGGCGCTGGGCGCAAGTTCCGATGTGGTGGCTTTGAGCGTGGCCGCAGGCCTCACCAAATCCATTCTGGTCATGGTGGGCACGCCACTGGTCGCCGGACGCATTGGTCTCGATAATCCGCATGCGGCGATGATCTATGGGGGGCTCATGGGTACCACCAGCGGGGTGGCCGCGGGCCTTGCGGCTACCGACCCCAAACTGGTGCCGTACGGAGCGATGACGGCCACCTTCTACACGGGTATGGGCTGCCTGCTGGCACCCTCGGTGTTGTATTTTGCAGTCGCGTGGTTGCTTGGCTGAAATTCAGTCACCAGCGGAAGACTGCTCTGCGATGGTGCTGCGCGGCAGCGGTGCCAGCGCGATGTCGGGGTCCGGCGAGGGTATGGCTGACAACAACAAGCGTGTGTATGGTTGTTGTGGCGCCGCATAAATGGACGCCACCGCCCCCGACTCCACAACCTTGCCGTGATACATCACAAGCAGATCGTCGCAGATATGCCGCACCACGCTCAGGTCATGCGAGACGAAGATGTAGGTCAGGCCCAGGTCGCGCTGCAGGTCTTCCAGCAGGTTGATGATCTGGGCTTGTACCGAGACGTCCAGGGCCGATACCGATTCATCGCAAACCACCAGGCTCGGCTTTAAGATCAGCGCGCGAGCGATGCCGATCCGTTGGCGCTGACCGCCGGAAAACGCGTGTGGGTAACGGCTGAGGACGCTGTGCGGCATCTGCACGCGATCGAGCATCTCGAGGACCGTGCGCCGCCGCGTCGCTTTATCGCCCAACCGATGAATGATCAGAGGCTCTTCGAGGATCTGTCCCACGGTCATGCGGGGGTTCAAGGATGCGAACGGATCTTGAAAGATCATCTGCATCTCGCGCCGCAACGGTACCAGCGCTTTGTCGCTCAGTTGGTCAATCCGTTGCCAGCCATCGTCACCGCGAAACTCCACCTCGCCGCTGCTGGGTTGCAGGGCGCGCAGCACACAACGGATCAGGGTGGTCTTACCCGAGCCCGATTCCCCGACGATGCCCAGCGTGCGTGCACTCGGCAGGGTAAAAGACACATCATCGACCGCGACAAAGTTGTCGAAGCGCTTGCTGAGGTGGCTGACCTTTAACAGCGGCTCAGACATCGCCGCGCTCCATCTGGGCCTTTAGCCGGGCTTGCGCGTCCTGGGTTGGCAGGGCGACGCTGCGCCCGGCGGATAACGGCACCAGCGGGTGAGGTTCGTCGAGGTCGAAGTCGCCAACCACCTGTTCGATGGTCGGCAGTCGTTGACCCAGACGCGCCTGACCGGGGATCGCCGCGATCAGCCCGCGGGTGTACGGATGCAGCGGTGTCTTCAGCACCTGGCGTACCGTGCCGGTTTCGAGGACCCGTCCCTGATACATCACGACCACGTTGTGCGCGATCTGCGCGACCACGCCGAGGTCGTGGGTGATGAAGAGTACAGCATTGTCGAGTTCCTGCTGCAGCGACCGGATCAGCTGGAGAATCTCGGCTTGGATGGTGACATCCAGGGCGGTGGTCGGCTCGTCGCAGATCAACAACTGAGGCTCACAGACCAACGCCATGGCGATAACCACCCGCTGCCGCATACCGCCTGACAGTTCGAAGGGGTAGCGCTCGAGCAGCGCGATGTCTTCCCCGAGACCCACGCGCTGCAACATGGTCATCGCACGTTGCTGAGATTCCTCGCGGCTGACGTCGCGATGGCTCAGAATGGCCTCGGACACCTGATCCCCCACCGTGTGCACCGGGGACAGAGCGGTCATCGGTTCCTGGAATACCATGCTGACGAGGCCGCCGCGCAAATCGTGCAGGCGCGAATCACTGGGCTTGAGGGCGATCACATCGAAGGGCGACTGGTCGGCGGGGAACAGCTCGATACTGCCACCGCTTACGCGTCCCGACGCGGCCAACAAACGCATGATACAGTTTGCGGTGACAGACTTACCCGAGCCGCTCTCGCCGACCACCGCGGTTACCTGTCCGCGCGGTATATCAAAACTGACCCCTGTGAGCGCGCTCGCGATACCTGTATCCGTGCGAAACTCAACCGAGAGATCCTTGATACTGACCAGAGGCGCGATCATTGATTCGCCCCCACGTTGTACGGGTCCGCGGCATCCCGCAGACCATCACCGAGCAGGTTGAAAGCCATCACGGTCAGGATGACAAACAAACCCGGCAGCAGAAGCCAGGGGGTCAGGATGATCACCTGATAGTTCTGCGCCTGTTGCAGCAGCACGCCCCAACTCACGACCGGTGGGCGCAGGCCGACGCCCAGAAAACTCAAGGCCGTCTCGCCGAGGATCATCCCGGGGACGGCCAGGGTGGCGGTGGTGATGATGTGGCTGATAAAGCTCGGCAGCATGTGGCGGAAGATGATGCGCGGACGGCTGGCGCCGAGCATGCGCGCCGCGATCACGAATTCTTCTTCGCGCAACGCGAGGAACCGCCCGCGTACCTGACGGGCGAGGGTGGTCCAGCCGAACAGAGAGAGGATCAGGGTTACCCCGAAGTAGATGCTCAGAGAAGACCATGCGGCGGGGAGGGCGGCTGACAAGGCGAGCCACAAAGGCAGGGTGGGTAAGGACTGCATGACCTCAACGCCGCGTTGCACCACCCGATCGACCAGGCCGCCGATGTAGCCGGCCAAGCCGCCGAGGGTCATGCCCAGGATGAGGGTTAACAGAACACCGATAACCCCAACCGAAAGCGATATCCGCGCTCCGTAGACGATACGTGAGAAAACATCCCGTCCCAGACCATCCGTACCCAGCAGATGCACATAGCCACCGTTACCAGGCACAAACAGATGGATGGTGGTTGGAAAGATGCCAAAGAGTTCATAGGGCTCGCCGCTCGCGAAGAATCGCAGTGGGTACTTCTGTATGGGGTTCTCTTTGTATTCGCGCATCCAGGTATCGTCGTTGATGCGCATGTCATACCCGTTGACAAATGGACGCACACTGAAGCCTGCTTCGCCATCGACGAAATGAATGCTCATCGGTGGTGCGTTCACCGCTTTGATATTGCGCGTTTCCGGCGCATAGGGGGCAATAAACTCGCAGAGGATCGCGATGGTGTAGAGAAAGAGCAGAAATGCGGCGCTGCCCATCGCCAGGCGATGGCGCTTGAAACGTCGCCATGCGAGTTGTCGTGGTGTTGCGCTCGCCGCGTCGAGATACACGTTACTCATAACGGATTCTCGGATCGGCCCAGGCGAGCAGCAGGTCGGAGATCAGCATGCCCACCACGGTCAGCACCGACAGCAGCATGATGAAGCTGCCCGCCAGATACATGTCTTGGTTTAACAAGGAACGCAGCAGCAGGGGCCCGGTAGTGGGCAGGTTCAACACGATCGACACGATCGCTTCGCCCGATATCAGCGTCGGCAGCAGGATGCCGATGGTGGAGATAAACGGGTTGATGGCGATGCGCAGCGGATACTTCAGCACCAGCTTCACCGGCTTGACACCCTTGGCCCGTGCCGTCACCACGTAGGGCTTGCTCAACTCGTCGAGCAGATTGGCCCGCAGGATACGCATGGTGATGGCCACGTTGCCCAGACCGACCACAAGCGTGGGTATCCACAGATGAGCGAGCAAATCCATGAGCCTCGCCCAGGACCAGGGCGCTTCCTGGAATTCCGGCGAGAACAGTCCCCCGATCGCGATGCCAAAATACTCATAACCCACATACATGAGGACCAGTGCGAACAGGAAGTTGGGCGTGGCCAGGCCGATCAAGGCGACGGTGGTCATGGCGTAATCGCCGATCGAGTACTGGCGCACGGCGGAGTATATGCCGATCGGCAGCGCGACGACCCAGGTGAATAACAAGGCACTCAGGGCGATGATCAGCGTATACCCCAGTCGCTCCCAAACCAGTTCGTTGACCGGGCGCGAGAGCATGTAGGAGTAACCGAAGTCACCGGTCACAAACCCGCCGATCCAGTGCAGGTATTGCAGCGGCATGGGTTTGTCGAGGTTGTACACGATGCGTAACGCCTGGACCTGCTCCTCGGTCATCTCGACGCCTTCTGCGGTCATGCGTTCCATGGTGGAAGTCACGATATCGCCCGGGGGCAGCTGGATGATGACAAACACCAGCACGGAGATGATTCCCAGGGTGGGGATCATGCCCAGTACGCGTTTGCCGGCATAGCGCCACATATCAGTCGGCAAAGTACCAAGTGGCGGGGTGGTAGGCCATGGTCCAGCGATTGTCCCAGCCCCAGGTACCGCGAGCCGGCACGCCGCGCAAACGTTTGGAGATGACGACCGGCTGCGGCGCGAGGCCTACGGTGCCAATGTTCCAGACGTTCTCAGCATTGCTCGCCAGGACTTTCTTGCCGGCGGCGATTCGTTCGGCTGGATCGGTGGTCTCCAGCATGATGTCGCCCAGCGCTTGCAGTTCTTCGATGATCGGCGGCGGCTTCTTGCCCATCGCCCCCCGGGTGCCGTACCAACGGGCCCAGTCGTTCCACATCGAGATGTCCCATGCCGCCCGGCGGGGCAACCACCACTCCGGCTGCAACGGGAAGAGAATGTCGGTGGTGCGATCCGCGTGCCAGACCGTCATCTGCATTTCGCCCGCTGTGCCGCGAGCTTGTTGCAGGCTGGCGTCGATAATCTTCAACCGCAAGTCGACGCCGATGGCGCGCCAGTAACTGGCCACCAACTGCATATTGATCTGTTTAGGCGTTTCCCAGTCCATATATTCGAGCGTGATGGTCAGCGGGTCGCCGTTCGGATACTCGCGTATGCCGTCGCCATCGCTGTCGTGGAGATCGAGGTCCGCCAGCCAAGCCTTGGCCTGCTCCGGATCGTATTGGGTCCAGGCGGTGCGAAACTCCGGTTCGAAGTACGAACTGGAGGGGTGGGCAGTGACCTGGCCCGGGGTGCCACGCCCGAAATAGATGAGTTCGTTCATCTCATCCCGATCGATGGCGATCGACAGGGCGCGACGAAATTTCCGCTGCCAGTACAGGTTGGCCAGTCGTTGATCGGCGTGGTTGTAGTTCATCTGGATCACCACGTCCGACGTGTGGAGACGGTTCCAGATCAGGACTTTGATGTCACCGGTGCGCTCGCCCAGCTTCAGGAGCGGTATGTCCTGCGTCTTCAGTTCGTAAGCGGAGAAGTCGAGTTGGCCGGTGGAGGCCATCGCGGCGATCACTTCCTTTTCATCGACTACCGCCGACTCGATCCGATCGATGTAGGGCAGCTGCCTGCCCTGTGGGTCGATCTTGAAGTAGTAGGGATTGCGCTCGTAGACCAAGCGCGTGATCGACCAGGAGATCAGCTTGTGGGCGTTAAGCGTGGGCATGTCCACCGATTCTCTGACCACCTCGCGAGGCAGGGCGCGTAGAAAAATTGTCCAGTTGAGGTAGCCCATCTCTTTCATCTTCGCATCGACCGACGCTTTGCCGGCGTAGTCGGGATGGAACTGGGCGAAGTGATGTTTGGGCGCCAGCATGAAGTTGCCGTACTGGGCCAGCCAGTTAACGAACAGCGGGTTCGGGTAGGGGAACTCGTAGCGGATCGTGAGGGGGTTCACCACCACGGCGCGCCCGCCGCGGATGCTGCGTATCGACACCGGTGCAAATTCTTTGTTCAAAAACAGGTCGTTGAACGAAAAGGCGAGGTCTTCGGCGGTGAACGGATGGCCATCCGACCAGCGCACGCCGCGGCGCAGATAAAAAGTGATGTGCTTGCCGGCCTCGGTCACCTCCCAGCGCAGCGCCAGGTTCGGCAGAAAGGTGCGCATATCCGCCGAGATGGCGAGCGGGGTTTCCACGTTTGGGAACGTCAGCCACTCATTGCGGGTGATCCGCGCGGTCCCGCCATAACGACCATCGGGATCGAGCGGCGTGACGATCGGTGGGTCGGGCGGCAGCCGCTCACCCACCGGCGGCAGATTCCTTCCATCGAGATAGGGGCTTTGGGTGAAGTTGTTCAGTTGTCGGGATGAGGCGGTGGGAAAGGCTTCGAACCAAGCCTGTGGCCAGGCGTCGTCCTGCACATACTGGTCCGCGCAGACCACGATGGTGCTGCCGGCAAGCATTAAGCTGATGAGTACTTTACGTAAACCAAGGTGTACGGTCACACCTTTACCTCCAATCTCCCCCGCAGATTGTGCATCGCCGCGCCGGGGACAGCAATGCTCTTGCCTTTGAAAGGCTCACCGGTTCTGGTTACCCTCGTGATCCGACCGGCTTTGAAACGTGATGTTGGAAACGCTGTATCTCTACATCGTCGAATACCTGAGGCTTTTGACAGAGATTCCGTTCAATTCTGTTGAGCGGTTCTATTTCGTGTACCTGCTGACATTTGTCGGGTTTGCGTATCTGGCCTACCGACGCTACTACCGCACGCGACGGTCTTTTTTGGCCTGGCTGTTTCCCAAGGCCATCTATCTGCACAGGTCGGCGCGGACCGACTATGCGATCTATTTGATCAATCTCTTCATAGCACCGCTGACCGGTTTTTTTGGGGTGGCGCTGAACAGCTACGCCACGTTGATGATCGCCCAGGCGCTGGTCGGTTTAAATGGCGGCAGCGCACTGATCGAGGGCCCATGGAACGACGCCGTCAGCCTGGCCTTTATTCTGGGGTTTACCCTCGCGGCTGACCTTGCGGTATATGTGGTGCATCGTCTGCATCATCAATCCGACATTCTCTGGCCGCTGCACGCCCTGCACCATTCGGCCGAGGTGATGACCCCGGTGACGCTGTTTCGAAAGCACCCCTTATGGAACGTCTCTGCCAATCTGCTCAGCGCCTTGTTCACCGGTATTTTTCAGGGGATGTTCGTGTTCTTGTTCTATGGCACCCCGGACTACGCGATTCTGCTCGGCATCAACACGATCTACGCGGTATTCAACTTTTTTGCCTCGAACCTGCGCCATTCCCATGTCTGGCTGTCCTGGGGCAGACCGTTGAGCTACCTGTTTATCAGTCCCGCCATGCACCAGATTCACCATGATCCCCAGCGGATGCGCAAGAACTACGGTGAGGTATTCGCCATCTGGGATTGGATGTTCGGCACGCTGTACATCCCCGACGAGCGAGAGAAATTTGCGATCGGACTGCCCGAGGGTAATCCGCACCGGACGGTTGCGCGGGCCTATTGGGTGCCCGTGGTGGAATTTGTGAAGGCACTCGGCCGCAAATTGAGGCTGCCTGGCTAGGCTTGCTGACGACCGTCTACAGATCCGCTTGGGGGCCGATGACGTAGCTGCCAGCCGGTCCGACCACGCGATGCAGCAGGATCTCCTCTAACTCGGCGCTCTCGCGCGGATTCAATCCTTGCGCGAGGTGCGATTGCTTGAACGCGCGGTAGTCGGCGGAGGTATCGGAGAAAGGCATCACCCACATGGGTGTCACCGCCTGCAGCATCGCCGCACGCTTCGCCTGCAGGCGATTGACCCCCTGACGATGCCAGGTGCGCGCATCGTAGAGGATGATGCTGCCGGCCGGGGCCTCGATCACTTGGGCGTCCACCCCACCGTACGGGAGTCCGTGTTCGGCTCGATAGCCCGGGGTTGAATAGTCCGCACCGATGCCCCAGGACTCCGGTGGCCCTTCGTTCCGGGTATGGCTGCCCAGCTTGAATGCCGTCGCACCAAATTCGCTGCTGAAGGCGGAGATACAGATGTTGCGTTGCACCCCCAGCACCAGATCGCCGGATACCTGGGTGGGCACGCGATTGCCACCGACTTTGCGGGTGATGCCCCAAAGATAGGGGAAGTCGCTGTGCCAGCCTTGCACATCGCGCTCGCCGTCGTCCTGACCGAGCACGGCCAGGCTTGGTGAATGGGCGAGTCGGATGGCGTTGGTGCTCATGTACTGCCGCATCAGCCACAACGAGACGGGTTCCACGGCGATCCTGGCGACGGCAGCGTCTTGCAAGAGAGGAGTGAGGGATCGATCGTAACGCTGCTCGCTCCAGGTGCCGACGCATGCGACCTGCTCGATCGCACGGATAAGCTCCGGATCCAGGAGCGCGGGCAGGCACACCCAGCCCTGGCGCCTAAAGTCGTCCAACAATGCACTGGGGCGTTGGTGCGGGCCGCGCATGACTTGCTGTATACGGGCATCTGATCCAGCGATCTTCGCCCCGCTGCACACATGAATGAAGTCAGACCCTTCCTGTTCCCAGAGCGCTTCGTCATCAACGTGTGTCTGCTGCCCTTCGGCGCCGGTCAGAAATGCCCCTTCGGCATTACACAGTAGGCTGAAACGATGCTCAGGAGCCGGTACGGCGACCACGGTTTCGTTGCCCGGCAGTTCGTCGACCGCCCGCGGGTTGGCGTGGCCGGATTTGTCACTCGGTAAACGTGTGTTAGTCATATCCCTCCCTTAGCGCGACATTTCACCGCCCTAGCGATGCGAGGCGCCTTCTCCCCGGACGCGGTATCTGCAATGGCCGCACGGTCATCGTAGCCTAAAACGCGGCCGCCCTCGAACGTCGCTAACCGAAGTGAGGCGGGCATGCGGTATCAAGCTTTGTCCTGATGATGCCTTTTGTTCTGCGATTAATTCAATAACGGAAATAGTAATCACTGATTGTGCAGATAACATGCGAGGTTGTGACAATCAAAGGCTGCCGGATCGCGTTCGGCGGGAGTGTGAGGAGGTACATGTCGAGTGGATAAGCACCGGTTCTTTCGCCAACACCAAGGGCTCCGCTATCTTAGCGACGCAGACCGCTATCTATCAGCCGCGGCCTCACCGGTTCTACGCTTTGCCTTTGTGGGCTGCGGCATCATGGGCCAGGAGCACATCCGCAACACCTTGCTTGAAGGTCGTGCCGCCGTGGCTGGGCTCTACGACCCCAATCCACACAGCGTGGACACGGCGATGCACCTGCTACGGCAGGGGCAATCTCCGCGGGTCTACGCGACGCTTGACGAACTTTGCAACGACAGCACGATCGATGCGGTCTTCATCGCGACCCCCAACTTCACCCATCTGGACGTGCTGCGGCAGGTCATGTCGTCTGGTAAAGCGATCTTCCTCGAAAAGCCGATCGCCACGACACTTCAGGACGCGGCAGAGATATGTCGGCTGGGCGAACAGTATCCGGCCTTGCTGCAGATCGGCCTGCAGTATCGCTACAAGGCCGTCTATCGTGAAGCTCAGCAGGAAGTCCTCGAGCGCAACAGTGTGGGCGGGGTCAAGAGCGTGGCGATGCAGGAACACCGCTTTCCCTTTCTGGACAAGGTCGGGCAGTGGAACAAGTTCGATTGTTACACCGGCGGTACGCTGGTAGAGAAGTGTTGCCATTACTTCGATCTGATCAATCTGTTTGCCGGCGCCCGCCCCGAACGTGTATTCGCTACCGGGCGGCAGGCCGTCAACTTCCGCGACTTTAACTACGATAACAACGCAGCGGACGGTCTTGACAGTGCCAACGTCATCATAGACTACGCCAACGGCGTGATGGGTACCTTCTCGCTCTGTATGCATGTACCAGGCAGCTACGAAGAGTTGGTTGTCTGTGGCGACGCCGGGCGGTTGCAGGCGACGGAGCAGGCGCGGCTGGGAGAGGAGGTACGAAACCGCTTGGTCCTGTGGGCTGAGGATCATGCTGTCAGTCGCGACACCGAGCCCCGCTATCCGCGGATGATCGAACGGGCGGGTCACCATGGTTCAACCTTCCAGGAGCACGTGCTGTTCGTGGACGGCATTCTGGGTGAGGGCGTGGCCACACCTTCCCTGGACGAGGCGTTCTGGTCAGTGCTGGTCGCGGCCGCGGCGCAGGAGTCGATCGAAACCGGGGTGCCCTGCAACGTCGCCGATGTGCTCCCCGCCAACTACCCGCATAGCCCTGCGGGGGAACGAGGAGAAAGTGAATGAGTAATCTGGTGCATGCTTCTATACGCAATATGGGGCGCTTCACCATCCATCCTCTTGCCCTGGGCTGCTGGCGCCTTGTGGGGATGCCGGCCGCACAGGCCCAGGCCTGCTACGAAGCCGCGCTAGATGCAGATATGAACCTGGTCGACACGGCAGATGTGTATGGTTTCGACTGGGGCGGTTATGGTTTTGGCGATGCTGAGCAGTTGCTCGGGCAGGTGCTGCGCAGCGCACCCGGGTTGCGCGAGCGCATGGTGTTGGCCTCCAAGGGCGGCATTGTGCCGGGTGTGCCTTATGACACTGCGGCGCTGCGCGGAGCGTGCGAAGCCTCGTTGCAACGCCTCGGGGTCGAACAGATCTATCTCTACCAGATTCATCGCCCGGATCTGTTGACCCACCCCCAGGAAACCGC
>JBCCHL010000069.1:0-22166 GCA_039028775.1 Pseudomonadota bacterium
ACTTCGAATAGCTTTGGGTCGTTCGATTCCATGAGCTGGAAGCAAATATTGCTGTCGGCGTTGACCCGGGTCGATTGTCCGGCTTGAACGCGCGGCTCGCCAAGAGCGGCCCCAGACAGACATTCACAAACCATTTTTCAGAAGCTCCTCCACATTGGATTCTGACTTCTTTAAGTAGTGTTCCATGTGTCTTTCATGCGCATTGAGTTGGGCTGCGCGGAAACCGGTGCGCACGGTTGGCGTTAGGTTTAGTTCCATTAGCTGGTCAGTTGCTCGATTGTATTTCGGCCAATCAGGCACATTTGGACAACTCGGCTTTCCAGTCGCGGCAAAGGATACCCAGCACGCGTGCATAATCATCGTCATCTCAAGATCTTCTTCACTGATAAAAAGCGGGCCAATAATCGGTGGTAGGACCTTATCCCAGGTGTCAAACACGTGCGGGAGCTCGTATGCATGTTCAGCTCCCCGGACATTGCCTCGCTCGCTCGACAAGACATACGAGAACATATACAGGTACGTGGGCTCGCCATCTTCCAATTTGTGGGCCACCCATCGTGCTGGCGCTCCAGAGTGCAGATCTGTATAGATCTCATACGCTAGGTCTTGCTCTTGATCTAAACCAGTCTCATAGGTTGCCAGCACATCAGGATGGGTTGTTTCGATGACGTGCTGTGCCGCATAACGCAGTGACGATCCGTCGAAGTCGTTCCAACCGATCAGAAGGGGGACATCTACCGCTAAGCCTTCAGAAATGAGCTCGGTAGCGCCTCTTCGCCAATATCTACCATCGATCGCATAAGGGCCAGTAACAGGGAATTCGTGCCATGGAAGTTCTCGCAACTCTTCCAACGTCGCATCGCATCCATCGAGATCGGCCATCGAGGCAAGCAAACATCCAAGCTGCTCGTTTTGCGCATGCTTCCATGGCGCCCACCAACCATTACCAGACTGAACTATCGCTTTGTGGAACAACCCCTTGGATGTCTCGTTTGTCAGCATTTGCAGAATACCGGCACCGCCATTGCTACTACCAACCACAGTGACGTTAGCGGGATCGCCGCCAAACGCAGCAATGTTCTTTTGCACCCACCGCAGTGCGGCTAACTGGTCCATTTCAGTGTACCGAGCCAATGGTTCAGCATCATCTGCAGCGCGCGTTAATGCAGGGTGGGCAAAGTTCCCCATCGAGTGCAATCGAAAGTTAATGGAAACGAAGACGATTCCGTCTCGCGCGAAGGCAGTACCGTCATACGCAGGAAAAGATGTGCCTAGCGCATTTCCATGAATGAAGACCATCACTGGACTAGACGCCGCCTGCACCGGTGCCCACACATTCAGACTTAGGCAGTCTTCACTCGTCTCGACGTTAGGTGGAACGTCAACGAAAATCGTCCACCCTTCGCCCGAGTGCACTTCTCCTTCCTCACGTCGGTCGAAATCAGGTTGGGGACACCAAGGTCCAAACTGGGTCGCATCCAAAACCTTATCCCAGTGAGGCACTTCCTCGGGGGGCGCCCAGCGCAGTTCTCCTGATGTCGACATAGCATAGGGAATACCGAGGAAGCGCTTTACTCCATCCGCCTCGCGACCTTCAATAACCCCGTGTGCCGAGGTCAGTTGCACGGGCGTATCTGAGCAACCGGCAAGTGCAGTGAGTAGAAGAGCGACAAATACTCGTGACTTCAAGTTTACCTCCCAATACCGATCGATCGGACCAATACTGCAAAGGTCATCAAGTCCTCTAACAAAAGTGTGAATCGTAGACTCTGAACAAATAATGAACATACCACGCACCGTTAACTTTCTAGTAACGAACGGGACATGGGATGTGATTCGTCTGGTTTGGGTCGCGAACGGATGTAGCTTAGGCGTTTTTGAACGTCTGTTATCTGTGTATCCTCGAATCCAACTTAAGTTTCCAGTTAGCGAACGTTCGATTTCGGGAAACGTAGGACCCTGGGCGGCCAACTGCGGTCGTTCATTCCCATTGTACAAAACCAATCGTAGCGCCTTGAGAGTCTTTAGACACAACAGCATCGCGATTTTGTATTTTCGTATACTCTAAGACCGCGCCGCCGAGACTTTCAATGACAGGAGTAGTTTTGGCCAAGCTTTCAACGCCTAGAAAGTACACCCAAGTATCTTGATCGATCCATGAAGGCGCTCCCGCCATGTCAGCGACTACAGCCTCTGAATGGTCAAGAATTGTGCTTGTTCCGTCATTTGAGAGTTTCCAACCGAATAGCGCGTTATAGAACCGAAGGGACTTATCGTTATCTTTTGAGTACAGACTTCGCCATACAAACTCGTCCAGTTTCGATGAAGAAGGAACAGTGAACGATTCCGAAAGTTCATATGCTGCTAATACCGCGCCGCCGGGATCAGTGAAAACAAAGCTGGTACCCATCGGTGACGTTGTCGGCATGGTAAACATCTGTCCACCCAGTTTAGGCACTGACTGTTCAGCAGCTTCAATGCCTGTTTCTACGTAACCCGTCCAATAAGAAGGCACCCCCGAGTCTTGCAGAAACGTGGGCATTTCCAAGACACCAGCAATGGGTCCAGCTTCGCTTTGCACGATTGGGTAACGACCAATATTCGGCCATGTCTGATCAAACACCCTCCAGTTAACAAGTTGCTGAAAGTAGCTTAGGGCCTGATCGATGTCAGGTGTCAGGCAGTCTTGCCATACGAAGTGACCAGGGGTGCGGGGGGAACTCATGCGTCGTGTCCAAAACTCGAAAACATGCCAGGACATTAAGGAAAAAAACTATAAGAAACAGTCTAGTAATTCAAATTAGATTACCCCACACAAACGTCCGCTGCGGGTCCAGGCCATGTGAAAACTCTCGCTAAGGCGTAAAATAAAGCGTTCCAGTTGAGGGGTGATCAATGAGTGGCTTTATTGAAGGCGAGAACCGATACCAAACCACCCTGTTTCCCGAACGAGTCGATGATTATGTGGACGAAGACAGCGCCGCCAGGGTGATTGATGTTTTCGTCGATCGCCTGGATATCTCTGGGTTGGGATTCAAGACAGAAGCGGCGGATATCGATCTGGGGCGTGAGTTGATCGATGTCTTGTTTTATCTGCACGAGACGATCATGCCTCAGAGCGAGTGTCGATCGGAACATATCGGGCGCGCCGTTCTCGGCATCTTCTAGGATTTCAGGCACTGCTTGGTGCAAGTCATAAAACCCTTTAGGGATAGTAATGCCAAACTCCAGTAGCACGCCGCGAATGTGGTTCGACAGCGACGTTCGATCTCTGATAACAGCTCTTGAGAGCGTAGGATGGCTTGTCGGCCTTGCTGCTCGACACTCTTAAGTGGTGCTTCCTTGATCTGGGGCAGCTTCGCAGCTTCGGCCACCGCGAGCGCGTCGTTACGATCTGTTTTATGGCTTTGAAGCCAGAGTGGTGAGCAGGTTAACAATCGCCTCCTCGCGCGCGGTAGCTGCGTACGCTTCCGGCGGGCTGTGGCCCCATACCGGATCCGGCCAGGCCGGGTCATTGTGGTTGCGGGCGATGACATGTACGTGCAGTTGTGGGACCTGATTGCCGAGGGCTGCCACGTTGAGTTTGAAGGGGGCTGCGACGGACTCCACCACCATCGATACGCGTTGGATTTCCTGCCATAGCGTCGCTTGGTCGGGGTGGGGCAGGTGGTGCATATCGAGACAGTCTTCCACTCGGGGTACGAGGATCGTCCAGAGGTAGCGCCGCTCGTTCATCAACAACCATTCGCTCAGTCCCAACGAGGCGATGAGGGTGGTGTCCGCTCGCAGGCGGGGATGCAACTTGAAGTCGCTCATCGCGGTGCGCTCCCGCCGACCCAGATCGGGCTGGACCAAGCGATAGCGTCATTCGCCTGGGTGACGCGTACGAAGTAGTAGTCGCCGTGGCGTTGGTCTTCGTCGTCAAGCTCAAATGCGACCACCCGTTCGCCGGCGGTGTTGATCGCCCGCAGGGTGATGCTGTCGATGTAGCTGTCGACCCCACTGGTGGCGCTGAGTTTTCCCTCACTCATCGCGGATAGCGCCAGTTCCAGGCTGGCTCCTGGGATGTTCTGAGGCGGGCGATACATCGGTGGCGCGGCACCGGTCTCGCGGGTTGGCTCCAGTTGTACGGCGATGCGGGTGTTGCGCCCGACGTTGCCGACGCGCAGGAGGTAAGAGCTTGCCGCGCCGCGGGTGCCGGTACGGAAGGTCGCCGTGCCGTCTTCCTGGAGGGCAGCACGCTGTCCGGGTAACTTGTTATCGAGTGGGTTGATCGCAAGCAAGCGCCCGTTGTCGACGTCGATGTTGCCCTGCCACCAGCGCCAGCCACGGGGATTGTCGCGCGGGCTGTAAGGTTCGGCCTCGGATATGAAAGACAGCTGCAGGGTGATCTCATTCGGCAGTTTTGCGAAGCTCGCGCTGCGATAGTCGCGCTGCCAGAGTATCTCGTCGTTCTTGAACACGGTGATGTTGTCGATCGGTGCGGTGCCGATCACGCGCCCGCGAATATTGCGCTGGGCGGCGAAGGGAGCGCGCTGTCCCATCTGTGTGTCGTTGAGGCTGAAGTCGAGGATGATGCGGTCGCCGGTGGTCGCGTAGCTGCGTAGGTTACGCATGGCGTCGAAGATGGCATCGCCGGTGCGCTCACTGGCCAGGACAGCACCGAGCCCGCCGCGCTGGGCTAACGAGGTACCCAACGGCGCGCTGTAGCCGGGCTGGCTCAGGTGGTTGTCCGATGCCGCAGTGAAGCCCACCTGATGGCCTTGTTTGAGATACATGCGTCCGAACCATTCGAAGTTGCCGTGTTGCGACATGATCTCCACCAACGGTTGCAGATCGGGGTCACTCAGCCGGAAGTCGCCGCTGTTGTGGGCGTGGGGTATGACGACCACGTCCTCGCTGGCATGGTGAGTACGCAGGCCCTGATACAGGCTGCTGAGGGTCGAATAGAACTGCGCGGGGATACGTTTGCGATTGTCCGGGGTGCGGAACAACACGTTGTGATGGCCGCCGTTGGGATTTGGGATGGTCCACTCGTAGCCGAGGTAGGCGATGAATTCGCCGTCCTTGGAAAAGTCGCGCACCACATCCTGCAGGTGTTGCCATTCGAAGTCGTCCAGCCAGATGTCGTGTTCGGAGTGGGTGACAAAATCCAGCCGTGCATCGTCTCTCGCCCAGTGCATGAATTGCTCCGCGGTGCCTACTCCTTCCGCAAATCCGGAATGGCCGTGGGTATCACCCCAGTAGACGCGAGGGCGATCTTGGACCGTTACCAGGATCGGGTTGACCTCCCCGACATACGCACCGTCGCTGCTGCGAATGGACAGGTAGTAGACGTCGGGCTGGTCGATGCTGACCTCGGTCTGAGTGATCGCCCCGGTGGCCGGGAGTTCGAGCCAGAGTTCATCGTTCAGAAAGATCTGCCAGTCGGGGATCGCGCCAACCGCGCGGTTGACGAAACGATCCTCGGCGCGCACGGTCAGCGTGAAGGGTTCCTCGGGGGCGACCACCGATGGGGCAAACCCGCGCACCCCGGCAATACCCTGGCCGATCACCCGGAGCGGCTGGATTGGCAGTGAGAACAGCGGACTGTCATCGTAAAACGCGAGGTACAGCGGCAGCGGCATGCGCTCGCTGCTGAAGGTCGGTACCGTCACGCCGATGTTTTCGCCCGTACCGCCGCCGTAGGTGATCGTCACCTCGTCACCCTCGCGCAGCCTACCCGAGGTCAACTGAAACATGAGCGCCGGGGCGGCGCCGCGAAAGCCCCCGTGCATCCCCAGGATCGGACGGCTGGCGGTCACAAAGTTGACGTTGGGATTGTCGCTCGCGATGTTGATGTAGCCTGGCGAATCGGGATCTTCGGTCTGCCAGCTACCGAAGGGCGCCATGAAATGTTTGGCCACGACAAAACCACCGCCGGTCTGAATCGTGCGGGTGCCGACGCGATAGGTCTGGCGGATCGTAGCGCGCGTGCCAGCGACGAGCGGACCCGCGGGCGTTGTGAGTTGGCCCAACGCTTCGGGCTCTTCATCCAGCAGCACAAATTCAGCGATGCTGAGATCGAGCTGACGCAGCTGCGCAAGATTGGGTGCATCCGCAGCCATCACTCGCGCGAGCAGCTGGGTGGTATTGACCGGTACGTAACGTCCGCTGCGCGCGTGCGCGTTAACCCACTGCCAGAGGGTCCGTGCGCGGGCGCGGGCATTGGTGACGTTGCTCGGAGTCGCCGCACCGGTGCGCTTGAGTTGTTCGACGCGGCTGCGCAGATCTTCCGGCAGATAGTCGGCAGCGAAGCTCGGGAAGGCGAGGCAAAGCGTCAAGAGGGAAACAAGCCGGCGCATGTGATCTTTCCTTGAACGGTGGTCGTGCAGCCTTGGGAGGTTGTCAGTGCGGTCGATCGCCGGCGACGGTGGTCCGGTGCATGACGCGCAGATGTCCGTCGTAGCCGCCTTGCGCGCAGTGTTGCACCGAGCGGTTGTCCCACATGGTTAACATATCGGCCGACCATTTGTGTCGATAGATGAAGCGCTCTTGTAATGCATGATCGAGTAGGCGTTTTAGTAGCGGCTCACTTTCCCTTTCGGTCAAACCCCTGATCGAGATACTGTACACCGGGTTGATCCACAACACCTTGCGGCCGTTTTCCGGGTGGGTGCGTACCAACGGGTGGTCCCGGGTTTCCCATGCTTTGTCGCTGGGCAGGATCGTCATGCTCCGTTCGGGACCGCCACCGCGTCGATAGCCCTCGTGGCTGTAGGGGCGCCGCGCACTGTGCACGCAGACCAGTTCATCGATCTCCTCGCGCAACACCGGATCGAGTTTTTCGTAGGCGCGCACGCCATCAGCGTAGTGCGTGTCGCCGCCGATCGGTGGTACCACTTTGGCATGCAGGATGGTGGCAGCCGGTGGCGTTTCCTGGAACGACCAGTCGGAGTGCCAGGAACCACCGAATGGTGTGATGGCCTCATCCGGCTCGCGCCGCACCTCGAGAATGTTCTGGTGGCCGTCGATCGCCTTCACGTAGGGGTCGTGCCCGAAGTCACCGAAGCTGCGGGTGAAGGTTTCCAATTGTGGGTGGGAGAGCGGCTGGTCGGGGAAGTACACGACCTGATGCTCCAGCCATGCGGCTCGAATCGTCTGCGCCTGGTCTTCGGTCAATCCGGTAGCCAGATTCACACCCGTGATACACGCGCCAAAACAATGTTCATGGCTGGCGACTTTGATCTCACTCATTTTTTTACGTAGCTGTTCCGCCAACACTAAACCCCGGCGCTAGAGACTGTTCCAGTTGACCTGCAGGACAAACAATAGGGCCACCGCGATAACGGCGCCCACAACGAGAATCGTGAGAAAAGTGGCGGCGTTGTCGTCGCCATCGGGGTGCGCTTGTTTTCGACGCCGAGTTGCGGCATAAACCACGCCCAGAAAAATCAAGGCGGGAATAACAAACTGTATCAAATAGCGCATAGCTCTCCAGTCCGTTGCTGTCCCTCGGCTTCAAGCATACCCGAAAGCCCCCGCGGGTATCGATGGCTAATTTTGCAGCGAGCGCGCGGGTAAATGCAGCTGTCCACACTCGCCGATCACTGGCTGGCGATCGCCTTGTTCGCCGCTTATATGGCGATGTTGATCTACAACGCCTACGTGGGTAGCCGCCGGGCGCAGGATATGGCCGGTTACTACGTCGGGTCGCGCAATATGAGCGGGCTTGCGATCGGCGTCTCTTTTTTCGCGACGTTCGCATCGACCAACAGTTACATCGGCCATGCCGGTAAGGGCTACGAGTACGGGCTACCCTGGCTGGTGATGGCGTCGATCCTGGTGCTGCTGACCTATGTCTCCTGGCGAGTGGTCGCACCGCGCCTGCGCGCGTTTGCCGAGCAGTGGGATGCGCTCACCATCCCCGACTATCTCGGCAGCCGTTTTCTAGGCGCGGACGACCGCGCTGATCACCCCCTGCGCCTGGTCGCCGCCGTGGTGATTGCGTTTGCCTCATTGTTGTATTTGGTCGCGATTTTTAAAGGCGCGGGACACCTGTTTCAGATGTTTTTCGGCATCTCTTACGAGGCCGCTGTAGGCCTCACCCTGATCATCGTAGTCTTCTATACCGCGCTGGGTGGTTTTGTCTCTGTGGTGCGCACCGATGTCATCCAGGGCGGTCTGATGGTGCTCGGTGCGATCATGATCTTCGGCTTTGTCACCGATGCCGCGGGTGGGGTCATGGCCTTGGGAGAACTCGCCCGGATGCCGGAAAAGGACTTCCTCTTCGAGTTGAATGGCGGTATTCCGTTTGCCGTTTTGTTAGGTATATCCCTGTCCGGCGGCCTCAAGCTATTGGTCGATCCAAGGCAGCTATCGCGCTTCTACGCCCTGCGCGATGATCGGGCCGTGCGGCAGGGCGTGTGGGTCGCGCTGCTCGGTCTGCTGTTGGTGCAATCGATGCTGTTTCCGATCGGCGTGTATGCTCACTTGTTGTTACCCGCGGTCAGCGACACAGACTTGATCGTGCCAACCCTGGTCTCCGACCGTGCGGTATTTCCGCTGTGGGCTGCTGACTTTCTGCTGGTCGCCATCGTCGCCGCGGCCATGTCCTCGATCGACAGTGTCCTGTTGGTGGCAGCCTCCACTACTTACAAGAATCTCATCGCTCCGTTTCGCAGCGTGGCGACGGCCGAACTGCGTTGGACGCGCATCGCGGTGGTCGGCTTTGCCTGCGTGGCGGCGGCGATTGCTCTACGACCGCCAGGCGACATTGTCGAGATCACGATCTTCTCCGGGTCGCTGTATGCGGTGTGCTTCTTTCCCGCAGTGGTGCTGGGGCTTTATTGGGCGCGTGGCAGCCATATCGCCGTGCTCGCATCCATGGCGGTTGGTGTGGGTGTGCTTGTGATATGGATGGTCAGCGGGCTAGGAGGCGTTCTGCACGAGGTTTTCCCCGGCCTCGGAGCGTCCTTGCTCATCTATACCTGGTTGGCGCGTCGATCGAACAAGCCGCTGGTCTAAGCGCTCTCTACTCGACGATTGCCTGGTAGGTCAGGACCTGAAAGTCCTGGCGGATGTTGATGTGGCGGTACGGTCGCACCTGGGTCATCAACACCGCCACGAGCTCCCGCTCAGGATCGAGCCAGGAGAGCGTGCAGTACGCACCACCCCAATAACCCGCACCTTCCGACAATGGGGTGGCGGCTGCGCCGCGATCGCGCACTACGCCATAGCCGAGGCCGAAACCCATGCCCGGGCCTGGCAGCCACAGGTCGAGCTCGCCGGTGTGATTTTCGAGCATCAGCTCGACGGTGCTCGGGGCCAGGAGTCGCACGCCGTCCAATTCACCGCCGTTTAACATCATCTGTTGGAAACGCAGGTAGTCCTGGACCGTGGAGGCCAGGCCGCCCGCACCCCGGAACAGGGTCTGGGGACCGGTGATCCAACGACTCGCCTCGGAACCCGGGTCCTGTAGTTCAACCTTGTTGTCATCTGCGCCCGGACGGTATTGGGCCGTCAGGCGGGGGGCTTTGTCCGCGGGCAGGTAGAACGACGTGTCCGGCATGCCAAGGGGACCGAAGATGCGCTGCTTGAAGAAGGTATCCAGATCCTGGCCGGAGATGATCTCAACCAGATGTCCCACAACGTCGGTCGCGATGGAATACTGCCACTCGTCTCCCGGCTGGTAGTTCAGGGGCAGGGTGGCCAGCTTGGCGATCAACTCCGCGTTGTCTTTTGCGCCCGCGACCGCGGATCGGTAGGCCTCCGCGTTACCGACGTAACTGTTGGCCAGACCTGCCGTGTGGGTGAGCATGTCACGAATTTCGATGGGGCGGGTGAGGTCGACCAGCTCTCCGGTCTCACCGCTCGCGTCCGCGGTGGTAGAGACTTTGACGTCGGCGAATGCCGGAATAAAGCGCGCTACCGGGTCGCGCAGTTGAAAGTGTCCTTCTTCCCACAACATCATCAACGCTACCGAGGTGATTGGCTTGGTCATGCTGGCGATACGGAAGATTGCATCTTCGCGCATGGCTTTGCTCGCCGCTACATCCATATCGCCCTGCATCTCGAGGTGCACTAGCTTGCCGCGACGCATGATGGCGGTGATCACACCCGGCGTCAGTTCCGCGTCGATGTACTTCTGCATGGCCGGAGCGATACGGGCCAGACGTTCGCTGGATAGGCCGACCTCCTCGGGCTTGGCCGTGGGCAACGCGTGGTGGCGCTTGTGATCCCTTGCGGCGGCGGGCCCGGCCAGGAGTGTCATGATCAGCAGGCCGATGATGGATGAGGTTACTCGTGTGGTGATCATATGCGCCTCGTCGGATGGTGGCGGAGTGGGAGGGTGAGCCCTGGCTCAGCCCGCCGAGCGCCCTGTTCGCAAGGGTGCTCGGCGGTGCAGGCGTGGTGGGCGTGCCTGCCAGTTACTGGTCTTTTTCGGCTTCGACGCGGGCGATGCTCGGATGTTCCGCCAGGCGGCCCAGCAGCCCTGCGATGCGATCCTCGCCGTCGAGCAGATTCTCCCCCAGAACCTGCTGGCTGATCGCCGAGGCAAGGCCGAACGAATAAAACGTATAAAAGTCCGCCAGGGTCATCTCAGAACCAGCCGCGTAAGGCTCGCAGACGTAGATTCGGTTGACCGCCTTCATGCCTTTGGCGAGATCCGCGCGCGTGGACTCCTTGGTCTCATCGCTTACCTCCTGACCGAATAAAACGGGCAGACAGCGGCGCGCGACCAACTCGACGTCCAGCTTGATGTGCAGCAGCAGTTCCACACATTTGCCGGCGGTAAAAGGATCGGACGGTAGCAGAGCAGGCTCCGGGGCTATGCGATCCAGGTAAGTGGCGATTGCGAGACTCTCGGACATGTACTGACCGTCAACGCCGATGGAGGGCATCTTGCCCATCGGCGTGCGGGCCAGGTTGTCGTCTTTCTGGGTCGGCGGTGCCTTCACCTCTTCGAACTCGACACCCTTCTCGATCAGGAGTGCTTTGGTCAGGCTGTAGTAGTTACTCATGCGCAGGCCGTAGAGCTGGATCATTTGGTTCCCCCCTTGGTTGGTTCTTTCAGTCAGTTAAGGAAAGTAATTGTTGGTGATCTTCTGGTGCAATGTAAACAGTTGTTTTTGGCGTGCGTCGATGAACTTGTGCAGACGTGGCCCATCGAGGTTGCGTACCCGCGCGCGTTGCAACTGTCGCCGCATCTTTTCTATCTGCTCTAGCGGAGGCTTGTTCTTCGGCAGGTCGCGCAGACAATTGCGGATGGTGGAGAAGCACCGCAACAGCGAGCGCGGCAACTCACGGTTTTGTAACAGAAACTCCAATACGTCGGGTTGATTGATGGGTGCCTGAGTGCTGGCCGCATAACTCTGCTGGGCATCGAGGGAGCTGACCACGCTGCGCCATTGGGTGTCCGCAAATGGGGTCAGGTGGGTTTCGTCGGGCAGGAGATTAGCGGTGCGCAAGTCGATGATCCTGGTGGTCATGTCCGCCCGTTCGATGAAATTACCCATGCGCAGGAAGTTCCAGTTTGCGTCGTGCAACATGGTAGCGGAGAGGAAGCCATCGATCTGTTGCATGCGCTCGCTGATATGTTGCAGTCCATTGCGCCGCCGCGTGCGGCTCAGGGGTTCGGCCAGCGCATCCTTGGTGTACATGTGCGCCTCGTTGATGTGCTCGAACGTCGAGCGGGGCAACACGCCGCGCAGAGTGCGGGTGTTTTCCCGCGCAAAGTCGAGGGCGCTCAACAAGGAACCGGGGTTGCGTCGGTCCGAGAGCAGGAAGCGCGCTACCTGTCGTTCGATGTCGATGGGTTCCGCGCTCTCGACGTCCGGGTACAGTGTGCGGAACAGATCCTCCTGGGCGAGGATGTCTACCAGCGGCAGCCAACCCAGCGGCATGCGCATCGGCAGATCGATCATCAGGTTGGCATTGACCGAGATCAGACGGGCGGTGGACCCGACCCGCTCCAGATAGCGTCCGAGCCAATATACGCGCTGTGCCGTGCTGGAAAGGGTATGTCCACCCATCTCTAGCCGTCCACCACCCAGGTATCTTTGCTGCCGCCACCCTGCGAAGAGTTCACCACAATCGAACCCTTGCGCATGGCGACGCGGGTGAGGCCACCGGTCGTGACGAACTGGCTCGCGCCGCTCAGAATGAAGGGTCGCAGGTCCAGGTGCCGGGGCTGTGCCTGGGTGTCGATCAGGGTGGGTGCGGTGGATAGGTTCAACATCGGCTGCGCCATGTAGTTGCGTGGGTTCGCGCGGATCTGACGTGCAAACTGGTTGCGCTCGGCACGGCCCGCCTTGGGTCCGATCAACATCCCGTAGCCGCCTGATTCGTTGGCCGGTTTCACCACCAGTTTGTCGAGGTTGTCCAGCACATATTCGCGATGATCTTTCTCGACGCAGCGATAAGACGGTACGTTGGCGAGCAGGGGCTCCTCTTTCAGGTAGTAGCGGATGATATCCGGCACGTACGTGTAGATGACCTTGTCATCTGCCACGCCGCAGCCCGGGGCGTTGGCGAGCGCAACTTTCCCCGCGCGCCAGGCACGCATCAGCCCGGGTACACCCAGGATCGAGTCCGTGTTGAAAGCCTCAGGGTCGATGAACGTATCGTCGATGCGCCGATAGAGCACATCCACCCGCACGGCCCCCTCGATGGTCCGCATGTATAGGTAGTCGTCATCGCCGACAAACAGATCCGTGCCCTGCACGAGCTCTGCTGCCATGGCGTTGGCGAGGTAGGCATGTTCGAAATAGGCCGAGTTATAGATGCCAGGGGTGAGCACCGCTAACTGCGCCTTGCGATTCTGATTCGGGTTCAGCGAGCGGAGGCATTTCGCCAGCTCCGTCGGATAGTTGTCGACCGGATGGATCACGTAGTCGACGAAGAGCTCCGGGAACACCCGTTTCATGACCTCACGGTTCTCGAGCATGTAGGACACGCCGGACGGGACCCGCAGGTTATCTTCCAGCACATAGACCGTGCCGTCATCGTCGCGGATCAGATCGCTGCCGCAGATGTGCGACCAGATGTCGTGGGGTGGACTGACACCGATGCACTCGGGGCGAAAGTCTTTGGAGCGCTCGATATAGACCCGCGGCACCACTCCATCGTCCAGAATCTGCTGCTCGTGGTAGACGTCGTCGATAAACAGGTTCAGCGCGCGAACCCGTTGTTTCAGCCCGGCGCTGATGTGGTCCCATTCCGACTTGAGGATCAAGCGCGGGATGATATCGAATGGCCATTCGCGGTCGATGGTGCCGCTTTCTTCACCGGAATAGACGGTGAACGTGATACCCATGGAACGTATCGCGAGTTCTGCGGCGTAACGGCGTTCGGCGAGTTCGTTGTCATCGAGTTCGCCCAGGGCTTTCTTGAGCGCGGCCCCGCCACGCCGCGCCCGTCCTCCGGGGGCGATCAACTCGTCCCAGATCCCGTGCGCCTGATAGTCAGTCCAGTCGATGGTCATGTTAACGATTGTACACCCGTTGTGTGCTTAATTCAGAATGGCGTTGCTGCAACGCCGTTATACTAAAGGCATGAAAACCTCATCTCTGTTCGACTTTGTCGCCAGCCGACAACGCATCGTGGTGGTCACCGGTGCGGGCGTGAGCACGGGCTCGGGTATCGGTGACTACCGCGACGACGAAGGTCACTGGAAAGGGGCTGCCCCGGTGCAGCACGGTGACTTCGTGTCCCAGGTGTACTGGCGCAAGCGTTATTGGGCGCGCAGCCAGCGTGGCTTTGTGCAATTTATGCAGGCGCAACCCAATGCCGGGCATCGCGCCTTGCGCAGCCTGGAAGAGCGTGGCCATGTCCTCGGTGTCATCACGCAGAACGTCGATCGTCTGCATCAGGCGGCGGGTCAGCAGTCCGTGATCGACTTGCACGGACGGCTCGATGAGGTGATCTGTCTTGACTGCGCCGCCGTGTGTCCGCGCCGCGACCTGCAGGCCTGGCTCGAGCGCCACAATCCTGCGGTCGACGATGCGACTGCAACCCCGCGCCCGGACGGCGATGCGCAGTTGAACGATTTCGACTATGGCGCGGTGTGTGTACCCGATTGTGAGCGGTGCGGCGGGATTCTCAAACCGCATGTTGTGTTCTACGGCGACGGGGTGCCTAAGGTGCGGGTGGAGCAGGCGTACGAGTGGGTCGACCACGCGGATGGTTTGTTGGTGGTGGGTACCTCGATGATGGTCTTCTCCAGTTTCAGGTTTGCCCGTCGGGCCCATCAGCGTGGAGTGCCGATCGCGATCGTCAATCGTGGCCGGACCCGGGCAGACGATCTCGCCAGCCTTAAGGTCAATGAAGATTGCAGCACCGCGCTCACGGCGTTGGTCGCCGCGTTGGAGGTGAACGCCGCGAACTCGCCTTGAACTAGCGTCGTCAGTTGCTGGGCGTTGCCGGGTCGGTGCTGATTTGTCCGACAATTCACGGTGCGAATAGTGCTGGCGTCTGCGCAGACGGTTTGCGATGCTGGGAACTCCACCCTGGCACAGCTATCTAAGTTATGCGTGCCTGGTGTACGCCGGAGATTGGGCTATTCAACGACCGAGCGCCTTGTGTGGCGACATTTCTTGTTGCACACGGGTGTTTACAGGAAGAAGGGGAACAGCATGAAGAAAACGATGCCGAGAACGAGTCTTCAGGGTTATGCCGACGCGCTCAAGCGGTGGGTCGCGGTGCTGAGTGTGGGTGCGACGTGTGTCCTGTCCTCTGTCGCCGTACAGTCGGAATCCAATCAGGAAACACCCACCCGCACGGTGGATGAACTCTTGCAAGAGGTCGTCACCACCCAGGAGGGGCAGCGCTGCCTTGCCCTGCGTCAGATCAAGCGGTTTGAGATCATGAACACGGAGCTGCTGCTCATGCACGGCCGCGCCGATAAGATGTGGGTCAGCAAGATGCCGAAGAAGTGCAGTGCGCTGCGCAAGAACATGTTGGTCAGCCTCGAACTCTTCGGTTCCCAGATTTGCAAGAATGACCGCTTCAAGGCTCAGGACCGTGGGTTTACCAGTGGCTTCTTCACCACCTGTCGGCTCGGTTCGTTCGAGCCGGTCACAACAGAGCAGGTGGTCATGCTGCGCCAGTCGCTGGCGCCATAAGACATGCGCCGTATACCCTGGGTCAGGATCGGCTGTGTGCTGTGGTTGCTGCCGGCCCTGGCTTGGTCTCAGACCGGCGTTGCGCAGGATGGCGGTGTTGTGAGCGAGCGCGCTGATGATCTGGCGCGAGATGCGCAGGCGATCATCGAGCGCGAGCCCGAACAGGAAGACTACTCCGACCAGGAACGCTGTATACCCGCCCACCGCATCCGCGAGATCAATGTCATTGATGAAAAGCACATCGAGTTTGTCATGCTGGCCAAACAGTACTACCTGGTGCAGCTGAAACATCGCTGCCCGGGGTTGCGTCGCGGTTTCCCGGTCATCTACGAGCCGTCCGGCCGCAGGCTGTGTGCCACCGATGGCATCCGCGCCACCTATCGCGGCATGGGCGGTGGTTATCAACCGGGGATGCGCTGTGCCCTCGATGGCTTCCAGGAGGTCAGCAAAGAGCAGTTGGTGGCCCTAAAAGACGCACTCCAGGCGGAGAAGCGCAAGCGGCGGCAGGAGAAGCGTCAGCGGCGCGAGGAGAAGCGGCAGCAGCGTCGGGAGCAAAATCAGACCGCCCAGGCGAGCTGAGCGATATGGAAGATCTGTGGCTGGGCAGGGTGAAACGCCTGGGCGCCCTCGCTTCGACCGGCGTGCACTTTGGTGCGAGCGAGTTCGACAAAGAACGTTACGCCGAAGTGGGGGAGATCGCGCTGGCCATGCTCGCCGACCTTGCGGACCGGCCGATCCGCAGCCTTTCCGGGATCATGTCCAACTACGGTGAGAGCTACGCCACCCCGATGATCGATGTGCGCGGCGCGGTCTTCCGCGACGGTCGAATCCTGCTGGTGCATGAGAAAATGGACGGCTTGTGGACGTTGCCCGGTGGTTATGCGGATGTGGGCCGCTCGGCCGCGGAGAATGTCGTCAAAGAGGTCGTTGAAGAAGCCGGAATCCGTGTACGCGCCAGCCGCCTGGTGGCGGTGCGGCACAAGGCTAAGCATGCCTACGCGCAGGACGCTCGGGACTTCTACAAATTTCTGTTCTTGTGCGAGATGGACGCTGCCGGCGAACCCGCGCCGGGACCGGAAACCCTTGCCGCGCAGTTTTTTGCTCTGGATGAGTTGCCGCCGCTTTCCACCGGCCGGACCATTGCGCAGGATGTGGAGCTGTGTGAGGCGTGCCTTGCGGACCCGCGTTGGCATACAGTGTTCGACTGATCAGGTCGGCGGCATTCGCCGCCGCTATCATCCCGCCGGCTAAAGATGTTCCGCCAACAGCGCGAGCACCCGCGCCAGATCGGCCTGCTCTCGCAGCAACCGATGATTAGGATCGGCGTCGCGCCGTCGCAGTCGCGCCACCGCATTGCCGATATGGAAGTTGTGGTTGTGCAGGCCACGTTTCACCTCATGCCAGCCCAGTGGCATGGACACGCTGGCGGCCGGTTCAGCGCGCACGGCAAACGGCGCGACGATCAGGCGACCATGCCCGTTTTGCATAAAGTCGACGTACACCCGGCCCTTGCGCGCCCGGACCAGGCGCTCGACGGTGGCGATCTCCGGGTGGCGCTGCACGATCACCCGAGCCAGCAGCTCCCCCAGGGTCCTGGCCTGGTTGTGGTCGAGTTGGCCATCCAGCGGCATCAACACATGTAAGCCGGAAGCGCCGCTGGTTTTCACAAATGCCGGCAGATCCACCTCATCACACAAGCTGCCGATGGCGTTGGCTAGCGTGATGACATCATCGAACGGCGCGTCCTTGGGGTCGAGGTCGAGCACACACCAGTCGGGCCGATCGATCTGCGCTATGCGGCTGTGCCACATGTGGATGGGCAAGGTTCCCATGTTGGCGAGATAGGCGAGGTCCTCTTCGTTCTGCACGATGAAATAGTCCACCTCGCGCTCGGTCGATTCGCTCCACAGGGTCTCTCGGCGCAGCCAGTTGGGGACATAGTCCGGCGCGTCGCGCTGATAGAAAGATTTGCCGTCCACGCCGTCGGGGAACCGGGTGAGGACGATAGGCCGGTCGGCGAGGTAGGGCAGCATCCAGCGCGCGACTTGACGGTAGTAGCGCACCAGATCGGCCTTGCGAAAATCCGGGGCGGGGAAAAACACTTTGTCCGGATTGGTGATGGTCACCGGATCGCGCGGCGCAGGTGCCGGGGTCGGCGCCGCGCTCGGGTCGTCGAAATGACTGATGCACTCCGCGGCCGGCTTGTCATCGCGCAGGCGCAAGATGCTCGGGTGGCGCAGGTGACCGCTTGCGGTGTATTCCGAGAACGCCACTTCCACGACCAGGCTTGCGCGCCACCAGTGGGTGGTCTTCAGGGCGGCGGGGAGATCTCCGACGGTTGGTGTCTTGCGAGACAGGCTTTTGTGCTTCTTCAGCAGGCGCGCGCGCAGCGCCTGGCCGAGGCCGGAACCGGCATGTCCGGCGTAGGTCAACACGCCGCCGCGATATTCCGCCAGCGCCAGCGAACCCATATCTTGTGGGTTGCGCTGGGCGGGGGACCACCCCACCACGACCAGATCGGCCGTGCGCTGATGTCGGGCCTTCACCCATTCGCCGCTGCGTCCGGAACGATACGGAGATGCGGCGAGCTTGCCCACCACACCTTCGATCCCCATGGCCTCGGCAGCGGCAAAGGTTTTGCGCCCTTGCTCCACCACATGCTCGGAGTAGGTCAACGCGGATTTGTCCGGTAGCAGGCTGCGCAGCAGAGATTTGCGCTCCAACAATGTGCAAGCGGTCAGATCGCGGCCAGCGCACTGAATGAGATCGAAACAGTAGTACGTGGCAGGCGAGGTGATCGCGGCTACGCTGATCTGGTGTGCGCTCAGGGAGCGTGCGCGTTGCTGCATCAGGTTGAAATCGGGGCGTCCCGCAGTGTCGTGGACCACCACCTCACCATCGATCACAAAGTGCTCAACGGGCAGATGGGTGAGCACCTGACAGATCTCCGGGAAACGATCGGTGATGAGATGCCCATTGCGCGTGTGCAGGCGCACGCCCTGATCGTCTTTGCAGGCGAGCACCCGGTAGCCGTCGTACTTAAGTTCCCAAACCCAACCTCTGCGGTTGTGGGCTTCTGATGTCTTGGCCAGCATGGGCTTGGGTGCGCGGGCGCGCGCCGCCTCGGCATCGCTCAACTTGTGCGCGAGGCGTCTTACCGCTCTGGCCTTCGGCGCGGGATTGGCGCGCTGTTGCAGGGTGAGACCGGACAGTACAGATGTATTGGAAAATTTGTTTTCGGAATCGGCGTAGCCGTCTTGTTCTTTGATGCACAGCCACTCCTGGCCGCTGCTGTCCCGGGTCTTCAAACGTACCAAGGTGAAGCGCCCATGCAGCTTGCGACCGTGGAGATTGAATAACAGCTTGCCTGCCGCGAGACCTTCCTCCATGTCCTTGAGGGGTTCGTAGTGACCCCGGTCCCACACGATTACGTGCCCGGCGCCGTAGGCGCCTGGGGGGATCTCGCCTTCGAAGTCGGCGTAGTCGAGTGGATGATCCTCGGTCGCCATGGCGAGACGCTTGTCTGCGGGGTCATTAGACAGGCCTTTGGGGACCGCCCAGCTCTTCAAGACGCCGCGATGTTCCAGGCGCAGATCGAAGTGTAGATGTCGTGCGGCATGCTGTTGCACGACAAACAAGCTATCGGTTGCCGGTATGTGCAGACGTCCGAAAGGCTCCGGGGTCTGTCCCGGGTTGCGCTTGGCGCGATAGGCATCCAGTTTTGGGTTGTCGGTTTTGGCCACAGCTGCCCGTTTTGCGTTGCGAGAAGCTTGTTCGAGACCGGCGTGTTCTGTGGCCGGCGGACAAGCGAGCGGTTCATGGTCGTCAGGTAGGCGCGTTTGTCAATGGCCGCAAGCGGCCCCGCCGCTGATGAGGCTGGTGTGATCGCTCGCACGACGGGCATCCGGGCGGCGTCGCAAAGCCGCGGCATCGGCTTGGCAGGCGCAGAATTGTTAGGGTATAGTCCGGTTCCCCTGCCCAAGGAGAAAGTGTTATGGCGGCACGAGCCATTGGTTCCGGCACCATTTCATTTGGCCTGGTAGCGATACCGGTCAAACTGTATTCCACCGTGGATTCCACCAGAGCGGTGCGTTTCAACTACCTCACCGAAGACGGCTCGCGCGTCAAGCAGCAGTACATTCGCGCCACGGACGGTGAAGTGGTCGAGCGCGCTGACCTCATCCAAGGTTACGAGTTTGCGAAAGGCCAATACGTGACCTTCACCCAGGAGGAGGTCAAGGCTATGAATGTCGAGGCGACCAACGCCATCGATATTGCTGAATTTGTGCCCCTGGCCGAAGTCGAACGCCTGTATATCGACAAAGTCTATTACCTCGGCCCTGACAAGGGTGCTGGACGCTCCTATCACTTGTTGAAATCGGCGCTCGCCTCAACCCAGCGCGCGGCGCTGGCAAGTTATGCTGCGCGCGGAAAATCCCACCTCGTCCTGGTGCGTCCCATGGACGACGGTCTGGTGATGGAGCAGCTCAAGCATCAGGAAGAGCTGCGCAGTTTTGCAGATGTACCGCTCGATCATCACGAGATCGAAGATGCCGAACTGGAACTGGCGGTGCAGATTATCGAGCAGCGCGTCAATGAGGCCTTTGAACCCGACAAGTATGAAGATGTCGTGCGCTCGCGCATGCTGGAGTTGATCGAGCAGAAGATCGATGGCCAGGAGATCAGCATGCCGGCGGCGGAGCAGACCGAAGCGAAGATTGTCGATCTCATGGAAGCCCTGAAAGCCTCTGTTGCGGACAAGGAAAAAGCTGCTTCTGCGGACAAGAAACCTGCCGCACGCAAAACAGCCGCACGTGCATCTAGAAAGCCGGCGGCATCCAAGGCAAAATCTACGCCCAAGCGAAAGAGCAGCTAGGCTGGCTCGACGGGTGGCTCTACCTGGGCCGCCCCGGAGCGCTGGAATTGTGATACCGGAAAGAGCGGCACAAGAACAGCAGCGTTCAAACAGCAGCACACGCGCTGGGTCGGAACGGCGAGGTCACCTGCTGCATTCAGCACAACCGTAGATTCAGCGCAGAATTGCAGCGCGAAGGTAACTTCAGCGTAAAGGTAACTTCAGCGCAAAGGCAGTTTCAGCGCAATGGTAAAGAGGGGCACGACCGACAGCGCATGAGCGGATCACTATCCCAGATGCGAGCGGATGGCTATACCACCAAGCAGGTGGCGGAGCTGTTGGAGATGAACACCGATCAGGTGCGCCACTACGTGCGCCGTAAGTTGGTGACCCCGGGGCGCGGCCCGCGTGGTGAGTTCCGGTTTTCTTTTCAGGATGTGGTGTTGTTGCGCACTGCCAAAGGCCTGTTGGACAACAACGTCACCACCCGCAAGGCCTATCGTGCGCTGGTCAAGCTCAAAGATGATCTCGAACAGGTGAAATCCCTCGCATCGGTGCGCATCTATGCGGATGGCAGTTCGGTTGTGGTGCGGGATGACACCCAGATTTGGGAGGTCGAGTCCGGCCAGGCCACACTGGATTTTGCGGTTCAGGAGATTGCCGACAATGTCGCGGAGATCGACCGCCGTCATGCCCATGCGCAGCGCCGGGCGGGCGATCTGGATACGGATGAGTGGTACAACCTGGGGTTGGATCTAGAAGAACTGGAACCCGAGAAAGCGCCAGATGCATACAAGCAGGCCATTCGTCTCGATCCGAAAAACGCCGATGCTCATGTGAACCTGGGTCGCCTGTATCAGATCAAAGGCGATCTCAAGCTCGCCAAGCGTCACTACGAATTAGCGCTCACCGCCCGCCCGCAACACGAGTTGGCGTTCTACAATCTGGGTACTGTCTTCGATGAACTCGACGAGATTGAAAAGGCAGCAGATTTCTACGAACAAGCGCTAGGAATCCCTGATGCCCACTACAATCTGGCTCGCATTCGGGAGCTGCAGGGAGATGAAGTCAGCGCGCTGCGTCACATGCGGCACTATCGGGAATTGCTGGACGACTAGCCGCCCCCGCTCGCAGAACAGATGCCCGAGCTTTTAAGTCTGCGCGTGTCCGATGGAACCGTCAGCTTGAGCCGCCTTGACCCGTGGACGGCCCCGCTTCCCGGTAATCAGTGAGGTTGGTCAATCGCTCTCGTAGCGGTAACCCATATCCAGGAGGACCTCGGCTCGGTAGCCTTTTTCGCTGCAGGCTTTGACGTCTTTCATCCGAAACGCGAAGTACTCTTCGGTGCGTTCCCGCGCCAGCGCGATGGTCAGGTATTGATCGTCGGGTAGCGTGCGCAGGGTGGCGCCGTATTCGCACACTGCACGCGCCACCAGCGAATCCAAGGGCGGTGGTGCCGGCGGCGCGCCAGGTGGGGTGGGGGCTTTGGCTGGCTTGTCACGCAAGCTCTGGTATTGTGCTTCGATCTCGCCCGACAGGTTCTCGTATTCGCCGTCGATGCGCTCAAGGTCCTGCTCCAGGCGAGCGATCGTCGCGCGGGCTTCATCGCGCGTCGCGTCGTCCTCATACCGCACCGCGATGCGGCGTTGCTCGCGCAATTGTGCGCGAATCTCGCGCTGCCGCAAACGCAGTTGGCGTTGTTCGCTGCGCAGATCGCGCAGGTTGGCCAGTGCCTCGGGCTGGTAGGGGGAGATGTCGATTTTCAAATCGGACAAAATCTCCTCCACCATGGAGGGAATCTCCGGGATCGAAACGCGCCGGCTCATCGAGAATTCGTGTTCCCCCTGGGCGTTGATGGAGATCCAAGGCACGTTCAAGTGGATGTTGATCAATACCCCCTGCTCCGCCAGATAGCGGGATTCCACCCGCGATAGGCGCACGCCGGCGCCCACTTCGCCACGCATGGATGAGCGCAGGATGTCGGCAAGAATACGTGCTTCGCGTTGGATGGACTGGTAGTCCTCGGGTGCTTTGGCCTGCAACGCAGTGCTCGCAGCGCAGGTGAGCAGGCAGCACAGCAAGGTCGGCAAGCGCATCATTCGCGTACTCCTCGCTCTTCATCCGCGGTGTGGGTCGCACCCGGATGAGTCTGCCCAGGGATGAGCTTGTCAGTCTCGGCTTGCATGAGTGCTTCCACCCGTCGGTAG
>JBCCHL010000070.1:0-21800 GCA_039028775.1 Pseudomonadota bacterium
CGAAATTTGAATCGGGGGCGACCTGGTTTCGACGCGGATACTGAAACTTGCGGTGCATGCCGAGAGGGTAGTGACTCTCGTTAAACAATCGCTGTAACTTTTATAGTTGCCAACGACGAAAACTACGCACTAGCGGCCTAATAAACCCGCTTACGTCGCCGATCCGTTTCCTGCTAGGAGAAAGCGACGGCAAAGCAGCAGGATCGCGCGGACGCCTCGCCCGGGGTTGAAGCGTTAAAACCAATCGGGCTCGCCAACAGCACCCTGACCGTCGGGTCGCTAGCGGCTAAATCAATAGACGGACTCTAAGCATGTAGAGCCAATAGCGGATGATCAGCGGACGCGGGTTCAACTCCCGCCGCCTCCACCATTATCTCACGCCAAGTGCCGTCGGCGGCAAAACGTCGGCCGGTTCGAGGGCGTTGTCGCGAGGTTCCATTTTTGATGGGGTTTATCCGTCCGGGCCCACCAATAACCCTAAGCTCCCGCCACCCAGAGTACCGGCGCTCGAGCCGGACGGCCCAAGCGGCGCTGTGCCGCAACCGAGCAGATCCATCCAGTAGCCCGCTCTCCCGCCCACGAGCGGCTGGTGCCGTGGCGGAACAAATCCACATAGCGACTCTGCCCTCCCAACCCGTCGCTCTGAACCCTAGAGATTGGGCACGCCTGAGCCGCAATTTGGCACTTTGCGAGCCTTACCCCGTTAGGCTAGTGCCAAGCGTGAGAAAGGGGAACGTGCTATGCCGGTAGAGACCGCAAATTCAGCGGACGAACACGCTGGCGCCTTATCGGCAGGAACTGCTCGACCAGGGGCTAACCATCATCCCGCCAGAGGTCACGGGTGTGTCCAAAACCCTCATCGATCGCTGCGCGTCCGTCTTGCTCGAACGTTTTACCGCCCTCACCGGCTGTCCGATCAGTCTCGAAGAGGGCCCGTTGCAACCCCTGGAATGGCCCGAGGGCAACAGACACAAATTTGTCGCCACCGCCCAGGCCCCCGATCCCACCCAGGCACTCCTGCAGCAGTTGCTCACCTTCGACCGCTGTTTTCGCGATCTTGCGGTCAATCCCGTGGTCGACGCGCTCATCAACAGCATGGTGGGTCGTCAGTCCCGCGGCGGAGGCTGGGCGCGCAGGCTTTCCAGCGCGAACGCATTCATCAAATGGCCGGGAGAATTTGGCTATGGTCCCGGCCTTAGCCTGCACTGCGACCAGGGTGCCAATCCGCTACCTTGGGGCGAAACCGCTCTGACCGCCAACCCCACCTGGGCGTTAACCGACTATACCCGCGAAGGCGGTGCCCTGGCCTACGTGCCCGGATCGCACAAGGCAAACGCGCATCCGGAGTTGCCGGAGGCGGCGCAAGCTGCGGTTGCGGCCGAAGCACCCAAGGGGTCCGCGATCGTGTTTCACGGCGCCACCTGGCACGGGGCGTTTCCCAAACACACGCCGGGGCTGCGCTTATGTGCGGTCACCTACTACAGACACATTTCGGTTTTGCCCCAGGAGAACCTGCGCACGACGATGGCGGAGCAGCCATGGGAGGACTTTGCCGACCCGGCGCTCATGCGGGAGCTGATCGGCTTTGACGATGCGTTTCCTTATTCCGAACAGGGTTTCCCACTGCCGCGCGTTGCCCGTTGATCCTCAAGCGATCGCTCAACAGACCGACGGGTCACGGCAGGCCGATGTGCACTTTGCCGATCTTGTAATCCACGGTCACGACAAAGTGCTGCAGAACGTCATAGCCCAGTAAGCCCTTTGCCAGGCTCGCCCGTCTCCGACCGCGGGCAAGTCGACACCGTCCGCGGGAACGATGACGGTCACATCTTCCAGCGTCACAGGCCCGAAGCCCAGCACCGGCAGCACAAAACTCTGTGTGGCAGCAATCCCGTTGACACCCCCGATAAAACCGTCCTGTACATCAAACTCGGCCAGCCAGCCATGCCGCTCGGCAACCTGACGGCTGATCAACAACCCACCACTGTTGCCGGTATCCATCGCCAACCACAGCTCGGCTTGATCATTCAGGGTGACGCGGACCACCGGCAGCTTACCGCCACGGCTATCGCGCTTACTCTCGATATTGGAAATCTTGTTGAGCTTGAGCGCTTTGCGCGGCAGGGCCCGCAGACGGCTGTTGGGATAGTCAAACTGAAAAATGAAGCGCCGCAGGATCGGGCCACCCACCAAGAGTTGCAGCGCATCATCCCCCGCGGACATGTCGGTGATGTCTTTGAACTCGAAGTCAGCCCCGAACAGGTTGACGGATACCCGCCGGTAGATCGGGCGCACCGCCGTGCCGGTCACCCCGGCGATCTGGGCGATCTTGCGTCGGGAGACTTTGAGGTTGAGCTTTGCGGCTAGGTTTTCGTTGACGGCGACTGCCGAAGCACCGGTATCGATCACCGCATAGCCGCTCTGATCGCCGACCCGGCTCGGCACGGTGACATGACCACCTTTGAGTTCAAACTGGATCCAGCCCTGGTCTGCGGCCCGGGCCGGCGATGGCACAAGCAGTACGACCCAGAGCAGAGCCACAGACGGGCATAGCCACCCACCGGGCAAGCGCATCCTTATGCTATGCAGAATCAGGTCCATCACGCCTCGAAGCTAACCGACCCACCGCACCATTGCAAACCAGCGACTTGGGCGGTGTCGCGCGCCAGGTGACGCGCGGCGCAAATCCTAGAACGCGTGGCGTATTTCCAGGCCGACGCGGCGTGGATCTCCCCAATAGTCCGCGCTGAAGCCCAACGAGGGATCCATCCCTCCAATCTCCGTATCCCCGGACTGGTTCAACATGTTGGTCACGAAGTCCTCGTCGGTCAGGTTGCTGCCCCACACCGACACGGTGGTCTGATCATTGGGCAACGACCAGGTGATGCGGGCATCGATCAACCAGTAGGAATCGACTTTCGACGATGGGGTGTTCAGCAAGGTGTAGTAGCGCTCATCGGTGTAGCTGAACCCAAGCGACGTGGTGATATCGCCCCACTCGAAGAAAGCCTGGTGCAGAAAGCTGATGTCCGCGGACAACTCGTCGCCGTTGTTGCCAAATTCAATCCCGCTCAGATCGCGCGTGACAATCGACTCCACCAGTGTAATCGGGTCGATAAGATTGTCATCGACGGTGAATTCATCATATTCGCCTTCGATGTATCCCAAAGACAGCGCCACCGAGAAGTTGTCGGTCAGCCGCGCGAGCACCTCCATCTCTATGCCCTTCAGGGTAGCTTCCTGGGCGTTGATAAGGTCTGCGGTCGGCTGGCCGTCGACCACCCGACCGACGGTGAGCTGCTGGTTCTCATACGAGTTGTGGAACAAAGTGCCGTTAAAGCGCACGCGCCCATCGAACAGCTGCGCCTTGGTGCCCACTTCGATGTTGTCCGAGCTCTCCGGCAAATAAGGCCGCATGCGGGCATCCTGATTGAAGCCGCCGCTGGAATAACCCTCGCTGAAACTGGCATACAGCATCACATCTTCGTTGATGCGGTGCTGCAGGATGATCCGCGGGGTCACCTCGTCATAGTCGACCTCCTGGAAGCAGCGATCCGATGCGGGTAACAGCACCCCGGGCGCGACCTCGACGGTGGGCATGCCGGGACAGAAATAGCCCGGATCGAAGCTGCCATCGAATAACGTCTGTATTCTTGTGAACTCACGCTCGTCTTCGGTGTATCGAACCCCAACGGTCAGATCCCAGTCCTGGGCAAAAGTCCAAGTACCTTCGGCAAAGATCGCCTGGTTCTTGTTGGTCACGTCATAGGATTGTCGGCGCGAGCCGAATATCTGCGTACCGACCGCAACGTCGCCGAAGGTCTGCATCGAGCCATCCGGATTCATCGCGCCGGTGGGCAAGTAGAACAGCGGCGACTGCGCCGGTGTGGGTATCGCCACATCGCGAAACAAGGGAACACCCACAGACTCTTCCGATTCCTCCTCGAACCAGTAAGCGCCAGCAGTCCATGCGAAACTCTCATTCGCGCCGGAGATGCGCAGCTCTTGGGAGAAGATTTCATGCTCGCTGTCGTTGTCGAGTACTTCGAGGAAGTTGGCCCCCGGGCCATTGCCCATCACCCAGCCCCAGCTGCCGTTAAAGTTATCGATCTCTCGCTGCGAGGTGATGGAGCTGATCTCGGCCCAACCAAGGTCATAACTTAAGTTGAGGGTGAAGGCATCCACATCGCTGGTCACCCGCTCATCGTTGGTGGTATCGATGGAGACATCCCGCGTGGTGTTCTCACAGTTCGCCTGATTGGCTTCATAGATTCCAAAGATGTTGGCGATCGAGGCCAATCCTCCGGCGGTGTTGCCATCGTCCGGGCCGGTAAAGCGGCAACTCCCCAGAGGCCCAAGCTCGTCCGCCTCGAAGTGATCGTAGGTCAGGATCGCGGAGAAGTTCTCCAGATCCCACGACAGCGTGCCGCGATAGGACAGCGAATCTTCGTTTCCCCGATCGTTACCGGTCAACGAGTTGACGATAAAACCGTCGGTCTTCTTACTATACAGTGCCACGCGGGCTGCGAGGCTATCGGTAAGGGGTTGGTTGTAGGTGAAGCCATAAGTTCGGTGATTGTCGGACCCTACACCCACCTGTACGTCAAACTCCCGCTCCAGGCTCGGTTTGTTGGTGATCACATGAATCAGGCCGGCGGTGGTGTTGCGGCCGAATAGCGTGCCCTGAGGACCCCGCAGCACCTCCACCCGATTCACGTCCATCAGGTCGAGCAGCCCGCCTTGCGGGCGACTGAGATACACGCCATCGACATAGATGCCGATCTTCGGGTCCTGTGTGGATGCCCAGTTCACCTGTCCGATGCCACGGATGAACACCTGGGTGGCGGAGTTGTTAACACTGCTGCTGGAGATGTCGGTGTTTGGCGTGAGCTTCTCGATCTCGGTGATGTCGCGAATGTTGCGGGTTTCGAGTTGATCTCCGGTCATCGCCGTGATCGGTATCGGCACGTCTTGGGACGACTCCTCCCGTCGCCTGGCGGTCACCACCACCTCTTCGAATATCGTATTGGTCGCCGTCGCCATCTGCGCCTCTTGCGCTTGTACCGAGACGGTTACCAACCAACCAGCGATCACCCCCAACACCCATGCGGCTTGCATCTTCATCATACCTCATCCCCTCATGTGTACCCGATGCCGCCAAGCTACTGCAAATACCAGCTCAACGCACGCCTTTGTCAGACACACTAGAAGCAGCCGTTAGTAAAAGACAGACCCTGCGCCAGGGTTTGACCTGCGCTCCAGCCTGCTTGCACAATTGACGCTGGGGAAGAATAAGGGCGGGAAGATATGTTCGGCTCACAACTGGTTAACGAAAAAGCCACCTGGGAGGAGATTCGCGCGGTGCTGGAAGTGATGGAGGCGGGGCGCTGGAGCAGCGTTTACGCCTACGATCACTTCATCCCACCGTGGAGTCGCACCGCGGAAGTGATGGAGCATGAACTGCTGCCAACCCTCGAAGGCTGGTCCCTGCTCGCGGCCTGTGCGGCGGTCACCCACAAGCTCGAGCTGGGCATCCTCGTCTCGGGCAACACCTACCGCAATCCCGCGCTGCTGGCGAAGATGGCGGCGACGATCGACGAGGTCGCCAACGGCAGGGTGATCCTGGGGATCGGGGCTGGCTGGAACATCCGCGAACACGAAGCCTACGGCTGGGACTTTCCGCCGCTCAAGGAGCGATCAGATCGCCTGGAAGAAGCCTGCGCCGTCATCAAGCTGCTCTTCAACGACGACGAGCGGGTCAGCTTCGAAGGACAATACTATCGGCTGCATGAGGCAGCCTTCGCACCGCGCGGTCGAATTCCGCTGATGGTGGGCGGTACCGGTGAAAAACGAACGCTCAAAACCCTCGCGAGGTACGGTGACATCATGAACGTCATCGCCTCGCCAGAACGGGTGACAGAGCTCAGCGAGACACTGGCACGCCATTGTGATGCCGTTGGCCGCGATGTTGCGGAGATCAAGAAAACGGTCCATGTGCCGATCCGAATCGTGCGCGACGAGGCCAAAGCGCACGACATCCGCGGCGAAAATGACTGGCAGATGGTCGGCTCCCCGCAATACGTCATAGACCGCATCCGCGACTATCTTGAGGTGGGCATCACCGAGTTTATCCCTCAGATCCGTCCGCAACGCGTAGAGGTCTATCAGGAGCTGGATGAGGAGGTGCTAAGTGCCTTCGCCTGAGCATGACATCGATCCGGCGGTCGCCGATCTCAAAGTGTGTGGCGCAAGTTCGATAGGCTGGGACGCTAACACGCCACCCAACGAGACGAGCGATGCGCAAGGCAATCCCGCCCCGCTGAAGCGCGGTTTTGCTGTCGCCGACCACACCGCGCCCGCCGAGCGGCGCTACGATAACCCCGAGGTCCAGGCTTTACGCACCTATCTGCAAGCCAACAACGGCCTCAAAGGCATGGACGTGGCGAGCCCCGATGAGCCGGCACGCGCCGCCAGGCTTTTGTGGCGCGATGGCTTCGTAGTGGTCCGCGACCTGTTGAGTCCCGACCAGCTCGAACAGATGCGAGAGGGCAGTGCGCGAGCGTTGCGCGACATCTTGAGTGTACCGGGCCCTGACGGGCGCAAGTACACGACGGAGACCGGCCGCCTTCCGCATCGTTACAGTTACGGCACCTGCTCCGCGTCACGCCACTTGCTGCACGATTCTGCGTGGGCGGACATGATCGACCTGCCAACCACCACACCGATCCTCAAGGCACTTTTCGGAGGCCCCGACTACCATGTGATCGGTGCCGGTGGCGATCTCTGCCTGCCCGGCGCCATCGAATATCAACATCTGCACCGGGATGTCTTCGACGCCGGAAAGGTTGGTGCCGGACGCCTGGCGCACGCCCGCGCGCTGGGAATCGACATACGCGAGGATGACGACGGGCACATCGACAACGGCACGCTACGCTTGATCATCGAACGTACCGCGCCGTGCATTACGATCAACTTTTTCATGTCCGACCTGACTTGGGAGAACGGTCCGATCAGACAGATTCCGGGCACCCACGCCAACCAGCAGAATCCGCCGAAACAAGAAGACGAACCGGCGTGGATGCGTCTGTCGACACTCGTAGGTGGGAAGGCGGGCTGGGGTGTGTTTCGCGACACCCGTGCCTGGCACGGCGCCACGCCCAATCTGAGCCGCGAAATCCGTGCCATGCCGAACATCGAATACGCACCACCCTGGTCTGATGACATCATGCAGACCATGCCTCACGAGGTATGGGCGGGGCTGTCCCCCCATGCTCAGCACGTCAGCCGGTTGGCTAAGGCGCCCGCCGGGGTCTGGCCGAAGGGGGCGGGTATCCTCCACCCGCTCGCCCACGAGCGCGACAAGGCAGCGGGCGGCGACCTAAAGCGCCCCGGCCGAGGTTACTAGTATCGCGATCGGCCTCCGGTCAGGACAGCGCAGAACGCTGCTTCTCAAAATAGAGGAATGCCGGGCACCTTCACATCCACCTTAAACAAGGTAGTGGACGCGGTCAGAAACAGCGTGCGCAGGTCGGCGCCGCCCCAGGTAAAGTTGGCGCAGAACTCAGGCGTCTTGAACACCCCGAGCCAGGTACCGTCGGGGTTATACACCCCGACCCCACCGGGACCGCCAGCATAGATGTTCCCTCTGCTGTCGATCTTCAAGCCGTCGGGCGCAGGCGAGCTGCACACCACCTCGCCGCCGCTGAGGCTTGATCCATCGTAAGCGAAGCGACGGATATGTCGGTTGAGCGTATCGGCCACATAGAGCACTGACTCGTCCAGGCTCAGGCACAGGCCGTTCGGTTGATTGAAATCGCTGGATAATCGAGTTGCAGATCGCGCCGTACGCCGTGATCGCCGGTCCTTCCGAACGTCGGATCCGTAAACAGGATCGTGCCGTCGCGCGCGACTACGATGTCGTTGGGGCTGTTCAGCTCCAACTCGCCCCAGTGGCTGGCCAGCACCGTAAGCTCTCCCTGCGCCTCGCGCACCACCCGGCTGGTCGCGTGTTCACAACTCAAGATGCGTCCGGCACGATCATAGGTGTTGCCGTTGGCCATATTCGAGGGAGAACGATAGGTTTCGACCCCACGCCCGGCATGCCAGCGATAGAGCGTATCACCCGGGATGTCGCTGAAGATCAGGCTCGCCTCGCCCGGATGCCAGATGGGCCCTTCGATAAACTCGAAGGCATCCGAGATCACTTCGATGTGGGCAGCAGGATCTACGATCTCGTGCAGCCGCGCATCTCTCGTGTCGATCGTCATGTTTATCCCCCCTCTACTGATGTTCAGCCCGAGAGTAAACCAGGCACCGTGCGAAGAGAAGGGAGTCAGATCATGGACGCAGAACGCCCATGCCACCGACTACTTATATGGTGGCACAGGCTAAACCGTAGCGACTTCACCAAGAGCAAAGCCGCGTGGTTAACAAAGGCAGGGGTCAGCGCACCCGGCGCACGACCACCTTGGCCACCGGATTGCGCCAGTCGTAAACCGAGGGCTTGAGATCCGCGCCGCCGTGAATGCCATTGCTCACGTGCACAAAACCCTCACCGCCTTCGTCGGGCGACGGACCGGTTCCCATGCAGGTGGGACCCGGGATGTTCATGCAGTACTCATCGTTGGGCTCGCTACCGGCGTCGTAGCCGAGCGCGTAGTAGACCCGCTTGCCATACTTCGGCAGTTTCACCGAATTGAGGGCGACAAAACTGTCGTTGGTCGGCAGGAGCATGGCGGCCAGGCTGAGCACCGCACCGCGATTACGCCCTTTGACCTTCAACGTTACGCTATCGCCGGCGAACAACAGCGGCGGATCGCCGAGCACGGTCGAGCTGTTGTTCGCATCGATCACCTTGCCGGTGGCGGTCAACTCCGCGGCGAGGGGATCGATCGCGCCACCTTCCGCGAGCAGCGCCAGACCTTCACTCGCGGGTTCACCCAGCTCGAAAAAGCTGATCGCGCGACGATGGGTAGCCACCAGGATCGGCGTGAATTGCAGACTCTGGGTCACGTTGGTGATGGTGACTTCGTATTCCGGCTGATAGTACTTCTGATAAGAGTCCGCATGGGCGCCGGCCCCCAGCACGAACAGGGCAAACGCCGCAAAAAACTGACGCATGACAAATCCTTCGTTGATTAGAGTGTGGTCATGCTAGAGATGCGGGGGCAGTCCAATCCTCACGAAATTGTCACGAATCGCTAGCCGTTTTGTACGCGGTCGCATCGGTTATATACTGTTTGACAAACGACCTGATCACTTCCTGCAAAGAGTTTCGCCTTGACCGATCCTGCTCCCGTACGCGCCAACCGTTTCGTTTGCGTGATTATGTTAGTTATTCTCCTGCTCAGTGCGGCCGTCCAGTACAACGACCCGGATCCATGGTTGTGGATCGTGATATACACGGTCGGCGCCGGTTTCACCCTCGCCTATCTGCTGGGCTACACACATCGACTGGCATTGCTGCTGGCTGGCAGCATCGGCCTGGTGGGGACAATTGTGATCATTCTGCCCCTGCAGCAGGTAGAGACAGCAAACGTCATCTCCTCCGTGCAGATGCAAGGTGAGGGGGTGGAGGAGGTCCGCGAAGCGGGCGGCTTAGCCCTACAGAGCGTGTGGCTACTCTATCTCGCCTGGCGTACCCGTCTGTGATGGGTTGGGGCAGTTCACCGCCACGTGGATCTCGTTACGGCGCATGAAGCCCGGCCAGAACGGCGGATTAAAGCGCGCCCACACCGGCTCGCCACACGGTTGGTAGGCGGACTCGGCCAGCCGCGCATAGAGTTCCTTTTCGTGCTTGCGATAGCGCGCCTCGCTCCAGTTCCCGGAGTAGCGTAGCGCGGCAACCTCACGCGCATCGATGATCTTGAAGACAATTCGCTCGTCCTTCGGTTGCGGCAGGGTGCTCAGGTCATAGCGCGACGGCATGACAAACGTCAGGCGATGGGCGCTACCACCGCTGCGCTGCTCTACCGGCGCGGTCATGCCGATTTTCTCATCGCGTTGGTTGGCGCCGAAGATATAGTCTCCGAGAGGTTCGAAGGCCACATTGCCGGCTTCATCGAACGCACCTTCCACCTCGAACTGAGCGACGATGTAGGCCTGATAGGCACGAATTTCGATGCCCGCGAACTTATCGATGACCTCATATTCGGGTTGCTCGAGAGCGTGGGACGCAACGGTCATCAACAGACAGACAAGACAGGCGCAAAAGCGCATCAGACGTTCTCCTAAGGACGGTAGCTGGAACCGGAGCGTCGACCGAGCTGTGAGGGTAACACGCGCCAGGCATCTTCCAGAAAGTCCACCAGCAGCGGCCGAGTATCGCGCGGATCGATCAGATCCTCAATGCCAAACGCGTGGGCATTGCGAAACGGTGAGGAGATCGACTGCAGGCGGGCCTCAATCTCTTCGCGCTTGGCATCCGGATCGTCCGCTTGTTCGATCTCGCGTTTATAGGCGATCGCGGCTCCACCTTCGATATGCATCGAACCACCATGGGTCGAGGGCCATGCATAGCGACGGAACAGGCCATCGCTACGTATGTGAAGCCCACCGGCAACGCCGTATAGCTGCCGGACCACAAACGTGATGTACGGAGTGCGGCTCGCGGACATTGCAGTGACCACGCGCGCACCGGCGCGGATGATGCCCATCTTCTCCTGGTCCGGACCCACCGAGAAGCCCGGTTCGTCGGCAAAATACACCAGTGGCAGATGGAACGTATCGCACAGATCGAGCAGGCGCAGGGTTTTCTCACCCGCTGCGATGTCCATCGATCCACCGTTAAACTTCGGGTTGTTGGCCATGACCCCACAGGGGATGCCGTTGACCCGGCCCAGCCCGGTCAGGCGAGCTTTGCCGTAGTACGGTCCGATCTCGAAGAAACTATCATGATCGAGCACTGCGGCAACGATGTGCTTCGGGTCGTAGATCTGCCGCCGGTTCTTCGGCACCGCCGACAACAGCCGCTCCTCGCGACGCAGCGGATCATCCTCGCAGGGCAGGCGGGGCGGCATCTCCCAGGCATTGGACGGCAGGTAGGAGAGAAAGCGCCGCACCTGGGCGATGGCATCCTGCTCATCCTGCGCGAGGTTCATGATCACGCCGTTCTTCAATTGCGTGCGCTCATCGCCCAGTTCTTCCTTGCTGATCGAGCGTCCGGTGGCTTGTTCCACCACCTTAGGACCCGCAACAAAAACCTGACTCGTGTGTTTGACCATCACATTGAAGTGCGAAAGGCAAGCCTGCACCGCAGGGAGACCGGCCACCGAGCCGAGGACAGCGCTAACCACCGGCACGCTGTCGAGCATCTCTGCGACCCGACCACCGCCGGTGCTGCCCCCGGGCAGGTAGGTGCGCCCCATCTGTTCAAACGTCTTGACGCTCCCACCGGTGGCGTCGAGTAGATGCACAAAGGGGATGCGCGCTTTGAGCGCGAGCTCTTCGATGTGACCGCGCTTGTTGCCAATGGTGGCATCCGCGGCACCGCCACGAATCGTAAAGTCACCACCGGAAAAGGCGATCTTCCGGTCGCCCACCCGGCAGGTACCGATCACCGTGTTGGACGGTTTCAGGTGACTCACGCGATCCCCGTCCCAGGTGGCGGTCCCCGCCAACGCGCCGATCTCCTGAAAGCTCTCTGCATCCGCCAACAGGTCGATACGCTCACGAATGGTCAGCTTGTTGCGGCCGTGCTGGAACGCGACCCCTTCCGGACCACCCATCGCTGCGGTCATCGCCTTCTGCCGTGCGAGCTCTTCTACATCTTCCTGCCAACTCATGCGTTACCCCTCCCTTACCCTGATCAGTACGCGCCTTCCAAGATGCACATCCGAAGAACCGCTTGAGCGACGAGTATGCCAAAGCTGGAAATCCACGCCAAAACCTTGAATAGTAACGCTGGGAGGAGAGTGGCATGCAATATCTATTTTCAGGCTTGAAGGTCATCGATTGCGCGACGGTGATCGCGGCGCCCGCCGCCGCGATGATGCTGGCGGATTTTGGTGCGGACGTGATCAAGATCGAACAGCCCGGCGACGGCGATATGCTGCGCATGCTGGCAGGAGTCGCATCCGCCCCTCAGGCCGATTCCAACTGGTTCTGGCAGTTGGACGGTCGCAACAAGCGCAGTCTTGCCCTCGATCTGAAACAACCCGAAGCGATGCAGATTCTCAAGCGGTTGATCAGCGAGTGCGATGTATTTATCTGCAACCAGCCCTACGGCGTGCGCGAGTCTCTCGGGCTGTGCTACGAAGACCTGCAAGCGCTGAACCCGAACATCATCTATGCCTCTCTGACCGCCTATGGCGAAGAAGGGCCGGAGCGTTACCGCAAGGGTTTTGACCAATTGGCTTACTGGGCACGCAGCGGCCTTATGGATCTGATGCGCGCCCAGGGGACCGTCCCCGCCCAGGGGCTGCCGGGTATGGGCGATCACCCGACCGGTGTGGCGATTTACGCGGGCATCGTCACAGCGCTGCTGCATCGCGAGCGCACCGGCGAGGGGAGCTTTGTACACACATCCTTGTTGGCCAATGGTCTGTGGTCTGCCGCCGGCGTCGCCCAGGGTGCGATGGCCGGAGGAGACATGCCCACTTACCGGGAAATCAACAAGGCCACCCACGCCATGTTCCGGGTTTATGAAGCCGCTGACGGACGCTTCCTGCAATTCAACATGATTCGCAACGAAGAACTGCTGGCGCTGGCACTCACCGCCATGGATGCCGTGGAGCTGCTCGCCGATCCCCGCTTTGCCAGCCTCGAGGACATGTGGGCCAACCGCGCGGATCTCGGGGATGAGATCGCGGCGATCGTGCGCAGTAAAAGTTCCGACGCTTGGCTGTCGATCTTTGCCGAGTACGATCTGCCGATCAACCGGGTGGGGATCGTCGAAGAAACCCCGAGCGACGAACAGATTCTTACCAACAAGATGGCCGTTCCGCCGAGCTCGGACGACGTGCGCACGCCATTGATCATCAACCACCCGGTAAAGGTCTCGAGCGCACCCCAGGTCGGTCCCACGCGGGCACCGGAACTGGGAGAGCACGGCCCCGAGATTCTACGCGAACTCGGTTACGACAACGCCACGATCGAGGATCTGATCGCACGCGGCGCGCTACAACACACGCCCTATACAGGCTAGGAGCCCGGTGGCTACCCACCGACCACCCGCCACAGGATGCGTCTCCGCGGCGGATCGACTTTGTTTTCCCACGAGCGGGGGTTTGCTGTCGCGCAGCGAAGAGGTTTTAATGCTTTGAGGGAGGGAGCGTTATGTCAGAAAAACTGTACTTTGATACGCTGGCGCCGGATGCCGTCTCGGCCGAACTGGCACCGGTAATCGAACGATTGGGGCTTGAGGAAAACTGCCGCCAACTCGCCATGGAAGGTTGGACGGTGGTGCACGACGCGGCAACCCCGGAGTTCAACGAGCAGCTGCGCGCGACGATCCTCGACTTGTGCGCCGCCCGGGGTGGCGGCCAGATGTTGCTACACAAAGACCCGGTCTTTGCGGAGGCGGTGTTGAACCCATCTCTGCAGGCGATGGCAGAATATTCGGTCGGACGCGGTTTCCTGTTGAGTCAGGTCGCAGCCAGCGTACGACCCAAAGGCTCAAAACCGATCGGACTGCATGCGGACAACAACTGGCTGCCCGCACCATTCCCCGCCCACAACATGTTGCTCACCGCCTGCTGGGCCTGTGATGAGTACACCCGTGAGGGCGGCTCGACCCTGGTGATCCCCGGTAGCGCCAATCTACGCCGGCATCCGAATGCCGAGGAGACCGAAGCACTTCAGGGGGCCATCGCGATCGAGTGTCCGGCGGGCTCCATCGCGATGTGGGACGGCAATGTATGGCACTCGAACTACCCCCGCGAGATCGACGGGGACCGGGTGGTCTGCCACATCACCTACTCGCGCCTGATGATGCGTCCGGTGGAGAACTACCAGCAATGGGCTGACGAGCTGGTCGCCACCCACGGCGGATCGATGGCGCAGATGCTCGGCCGGCACGACTTCCTCGACAGCGCAACCGGGGCGGATTACAGCAAGATACCTGAGACGTTTAACAACGCTAAACGGTAAGCGACGATTCGCCAGGCAAAGGTCAGACTAAAGACCAAACTCGGCTTTGCCGTGGGCTCGCTGGAGGAGTCCATGGTGCAGGCCGCCGGGGCTGTCACTATCATCTTCTACAACCAGGTGCTGGGTGTACCCGCCGTGTTGTGCGGCACCGCGTTCTTTATCGCCAGCCTGGTGGACGCGGTGTCCGATCCTCTGGTGGGTGCGCTGTCCGATTCGGTGCGCACCCGCTGGGGTCGCCGACACCCGTTCATGTTCCTCTCCGCGTTCCCTCTGGGATTGTGTTTCTACCTGCTCTATCAGCCGCCCGAAGACCTCAGCAGCGATGGGTTGTTCATCTGGCTCACGGTCATGATGATCGGGGTACGTATCGCCAAGACTTTCTACTCGGTGCCCCACGCCGCCCTGGGTGCCGAACTGACCGACAACTACGACGAGCGCACATCCATCTTCGGTTGGAACTGGATCGTGTTATTCATCGGCTCGGTGCTGCTCGGCGCCTTTGTGATGATCGGCATATTCCCCAGCAACGAGGCGTTCAGCAATGGGCTGCTAAACGAAGAACGTTACCCGATACTCGCGATCTTCGGCGGCCTCTTCTGCACGGCCGCGGTGCTCGCCTGCACCTTCGCTACCGCTGATCAAATTCCCTATCTGCACCGTCAACTCGACACTCTCGAGGCAATCAAACGCAACTACGCCCACGCGTTGAGCGAGACCTGGGTCAACCTCAAAGCGCTCGTGGTCAATCCGTCCTATCTGTCGGTGTGTATCTGCTGGCTGATCCTGGCGGTCTCCGGCGGAGTGATCGCGGTGGTGGCGACGTATACGTTTGTCTACGCCTTTGAATTCAGCACCGAACAGATCGCGCTGCGCGACTTCGTCCGCGTTCCCGGCGCACTGGTCGCCGTCGCTTTTGCCGCTTGGCTGACCCACTGGCTGGATAAGAAACACACGGTGATCTACACCATCGCCATCACCACGTTTCTAATCGGCCTGCCTTACTGTCTCAAGCTACTCGGCTGGTTTCCCGCGAACGGCACCACAGCATTACTGTTCGCTTTCTTCAGCATCTGGCTGTTCGCCTTCATCACGCTTCCGGTTGTCCCGATCGTCATCGACTCGCAACTGGTGGATGTGGCGGATGAACACGAGCTGCTCACCGGCAATCGTGCGGAAGGTTTGATCTTCTCCATTCGCACGTTCTCATTGAAGATGACCCAGGGTATCGGCGGTTTCATCGCCTCCTTCGGCCTGGAATGGATCGACTTCCCTGAACAGGCCACACCCGAGACCGTCACCCCGCAGATGATCGATGGCCTGCTGTTCATGATGGGACCGCTGTACTACATCATCGTCTACGCGGGCCTGGGATTCGCGTTTTTGTATCGCATTGACAAACAACGCCACGCAGAAATTCTGGCCGCGCTGCGGGCGCGACGGGATGCATGAGCCTTTGCTCAGTTGCGCTCTGCTAACGCCTGCATACGCGCCGCCTCAAACTCATCACCAGCGCGCCACCGACGCATTTGCTCGGCGTTGGCCATCAAGGCCCCGGACAGGAAACCGAACTGAGCATCCTCCGCAAAACCATCAAAGCGCCAGTCGGCCGTAACCTCGTCGCTCGGTTGGTGGTAGTGTTCGGTAACAAAACGTCGACGCAACTCGGCACCTCTGGCCCTGCCTCCTTCCAGCAGATCGCTACCGCCGCGGAAGTTGAGGCTGGGGACGCCGATCCGCGCCAGACTGAAATGATCCGAGCGGTAGAAGTAGCCGCTGCTCGGGTCTGGATCGCCCACCACCACACGGCCCTGATAACCGGCCACCCGCCAGGCAATCTCATCCACATCGGAGCGACCAAAGCCAATAAACTCGATATCGTGCGTCCGACCGAAATTCTGTCCACCGTCCATATTAACGTTCGCGGCGATACGCCCGGGCGCAAACGTAGGGTGGTGCGCGTAGAAAGATGAACCAAGCAGACCCTGCTCCTCCGCCCCGACAAAGGCAAACACGATAGAACGCTTCGGCGCGACCCGCAGCGTACTGAACACGCGAGCGATCTCCAATATCGAAGCCACTCCAGATGCATTGTCGAGCGCGCCGTTGTAGATAGCATCTTCACCCAGCCCGGCCTGCGGGTTGACCCCCAGGTGATCGTGATGCGCCGTGTAGATCACGGCCTCCCGGGTGAGTTCCAGATCGCTGCCAGGGAGGACCGCAAGCACGTTCGCAGACTCGTTGACAGAGCGCTCCACGGTCAGCCGCATAGAGGTTTTCATCCCTATCGCCACAGGATTGAAGTCCGCGCGCTGCGCAGCCGCCACCAGCCGCGGCCAATCGAGTTGTGCGGCACCAAACAAACGCTGGATCGCCGCTTCGGTCATCCACGCTTTCAGCGCGATGGTGGGCTGGCCTTCGTTGGGCAACTCGAATTGCGGCCCGCTCCAGGAAGTCTGAACCACCCGCCAAGGATATCCTGCAGAGAGATCCGTGTGCACGATGATCACTCCAGCCGCACCGAGTTGCGCGGCAATTTCGTATTTGTAGGTCCAGCGTCCGTAGTAGAGACGCGCCTCGCCGCCGAACAACGCCGGATCGAGTGCGGGATCGCTGTTGAGCATCACCAGGATCTTGTCCCGCACGTCAACATCCTTGTAATCGTCCCAACCATATTCCGGGGCCTGAATGCCATAGCCCACAAACACCACGTCCGCATCTTCGACCGCAACCTGCGTGGACTGCACACCCGTCGCAACAATGAATTCGCTGTTCTGCGCAAACGAGAGGTCTCCCTGCGACCCAGAAAAGTCCCACGTGGCGGGTTGCGTGGTGTTCAGACCCACCATCCCAAACGGCTGTAACCAACGTCGTTCTGGCATTCCGGGTTCCAGCCCCAAGGCCTCGAGTTGTGCGACCAGATAGTCTTGGGTCTTCCGATCCCCAGCGGTGCCCGGGGCACGTCCCTCGTAGGCATCCGCCGACAACTCGCGGATGTGGCCTTCGATGCGCTCAGGCGAGATCAGTTGGGCTGCGTCGCGCAAAGTCACGTCGATGTCAGCGCCGTGGCGTACCTCACCGCGTGGCTCCGCCGGGTCCGCGCAGGCGACCAGCAGGCCCACCGCCAAAAGCCATAGCCACCGCAACTGTTTCATCGTTCCTCCACCTGATTGCTATTCCGAGTGCGTGGCACGTTGCGAAAATATCCAGGCTGAACTGTGCCGCGTGAAGAGGTGCGCGCGCAACGGCAGCACTCGCAAGCTCAAACGACCGTCGCGCACCACACCGTGGACGGCGTAGCGATAAGGAAAGGCTTGATCATTCGCCACTTTGAGCCTGGGCGCGCCCGCCTCACGACCGCGCCGGGAGCGTTCCTCAAACACGAACCCCACCCAATCCCTACTCCAGCGAAACTCCACATGCTCGATGACCTTGTCATCCCGCCACACGCGCCGCCAACCATAGCCATCAGGGTTGATGGCAAATTCGACGCGCTCACGCTCCACTTGCAAGGCCCAGGTACCGGATAATCCCTGACTGGAGTAGACGGAGGCGCACCCCGCCAGGCACACGCAGGTCAGCAGCAGGCAAGCCCAGCGGACCGGCCGGGCAAGCTCAGCTTGCGGGCGCATCTTCCTGCTGCAGGACACCCGCGCGCACCAGCGCATCCACGTCCGCCGTTGGTTTCTCGAGCCAATCGGCCAGTACCCCGACATTGTGCTCGCCGCGATGCGGCGCGGGTCCGCGCACCCCGCTGCGGGCTGCAGAGAATCGATAGGGCGATTGGGTGACCGGGCGCGTGCCTCCCTGGCGATCATCCATCTGCACGATCGATTCCCGGTGCTGCACCGTGAGCTGCTTTTCGATCTGCACGGGATCGCGCACCATGCCCCAGGCGACGTTCATGCGATCCATCAAAGCCTCGACCTCGTCCCAGGACGCGAGGGTTTGCATGAAGTCGGCCACACGCTCGCGCCGACGGCGAATTTTTTCATCGAGGGGCATGTCCTGGGTGGTCGGGTCTTCGAGCACACCTAACTCTTTGGTCAGCAAGTGCCAGAAGTAACGAAAGTCGGCGGACACGAGCACCGGACCCACCTGGGTCTCCCAACTATCGTTCGGTAGCGGAGCTGTATGCTCGGAATCCTCCAGCGCGTAGTGAATCTGGTCGTCGGTACACAAGGTCGCATCGATCATGGCAATGTCGATGTGTTGACCGACACCGGTCTGCTGCCGCTGAATCACCGCTGCAAGCAGACCTACCAGGCCGTGCAAAGACGCGTTGGTGTCGGCCACGGAAAGGGGTAGCTCACTGTAGGGAATGTTGGTCCGCGTGCTCTGCCGATGCATCAAGCCGGCCTCGGCGTGGATGATCGGCGCATACGCCGGGCGGTGGGATTCAGGACCGCCCTGACCAAAACCGGAGATCGACAGGTAGATCAGGCGCGGGTTGACCTCGCGCAATTGCGCATAACCCAGACCCAGCCGCGGCATGACGTCGGGTCGATAATTTTCCATGACGATATCCGCCGCGGCTACCAGTTCCTGGATCAGCTCCAGCGCCCCAGCTGCCCGCAGGTCAACACAGATATTGCGTTTGCCCGCGTTCTGCTGGTGATAGTAGCCTGGCAGGCCGCCTTTAACAGCGCCCCACATGCGGGTCACATCCCCATCTGGCGGCTCTACTTTGACCACGTCCGCGCCCAGGTCACTCAGCATGCGACTGGCGAACGGCCCGGCCAATACCCGCGTGAAATCCAGCACTTTCAGTCCGGCCAGCGGATAGTTTGCGGCAACACTCATATCATTCCCTCCCTTTTCCTCTCGATTGCCGCAAAAAGTATACGACCAGCTGACGACCCGGTAAAAGCAGCGACCGGCATGGCAACATCTGCGGCCCGACAATTTAAGTCGCGCGGACGAAAATTTAGGCAATAAACCGACTTAGTTAACGAATCAGAGCAATATTTGGGTATTTTCGAAACGTTTTGGTTGGTTGACACCGATCCGTTTTGATAAGTTTAATGGTTCCAATTACGTGGGAGAACGTCATGGGTCGACTTCTTATGCTGCTCGGCGGCATTGTGTTTGCCGCTTCGGCCTCCGCCCTGCAGGTGGACGAGCGGGTTGAGAACTTCCGCCTGCTGGATCATCAGGGCGATTCGCACGAGCTGTACTATTACAACGACGCCAAAGCGATCGCCTTTCTGGTGCAGGGCAATGGCTGTCCGATCGTACGCAATGCCATGCCGCGCTTCCGCGAGCTGCGCGACGCGTATGCCGCGAAGGGGGTGCAGTTCTTCCTGCTGAATTCCAATCTGCAGGACAACCGCAGCACCATCGTCAAAGAGGCGGCCAAATATGGCTACGACATCCCGATCCTGGTCGACGACACCCAGATCATCGGCGAGTCGCTCGATCTAGTGCGCACCGGAGAGGTGTTCGTAGTCAATCCCAAGACCTGGAAGGTCGCCTATCACGGCGCTCTGGACGATCGCCTGACCTACGAAAATCAGAAGCAAGAGGCGAGCAATCATTATCTGGCAGATGCGTTGGATAACATGTTAGCAGGTGAGCCGGCCAAGGTCGCCACGACCGAAGGCCTGGGCTGTCTGATCAACTTCCCGGAAAAACAAAAGCGCGCCCAACATGCGCAGATCTCCTACCAGGACGATATCGCTCCGATCCTCGCAGAAAACTGTGTCAACTGTCACCGCGAGGGTGGCATCGGGCCCTGGGCCATGACCGACTACAACATGGTCAAAGGGTTCTCGCTGATGATCCGTGAGGTGCTGCGCACCAAGCGCATGCCGCCCTGGCACGCCGACCCCGCCCACGGCGAATGGGCCAATGATCGCTCGCTGAGCGACGAGCAGGTCAAAACCCTGGTGCACTGGGTCGAAGCCGGTGCCCCGCGCGGTGTCGGGACAGATCCACTGGCCACCATGGACCGCGAGTTCTATCCTTGGGATCTGCAGGCGACCCTCGGACCGCCGGATTACATCATCGACATCCCGGCGATGGAGATTCCGGCCACCGGCGTTGTGGACTACCAGTATCATCATGTTGAGAACAGCATTCCGCAGGACGTCTGGGTGATGGCCGCAGAGATCATGCCCGGCGACCGTGGTGTCCTGCATCACACGATCACCGCGTTCGGTGACATCGCCACCGAAGGACGCCGCAAAGGTCGCCTGATACCGAAGGGTGGTTTGCGCGGCTACGCGCCAGGCATCACCAACGAACCGTTCCCGGATGACAGCGGTGTCCTGCTGCCCGCGGATACCACCATCGAGTTTCAGATGCACTACACGCCGGTGGGTCGCGCGACGGTAGACGATTCGAAGATGGGCGTATGGGTACATGACAAGGCGCCGACCCACAAGATGGTGTCCATGTTTGTCGCCAACCCGCGCATCAAAATCCCGGCTCATGCGAGGAACCACAGCGAGACGGTAGATCAGGTCATCCCCAAGGATGCCATCCTCTACAGCCTGCTGCCTCACGCGCACTTCCGCGGCAAAGCCATGCGCTTCGACGCGATTTATCCGGACGGTTCATCCGAGTTGCTGCTGTCGGTACCCAACTACGACTTCAACTGGCAGACCAGCTATGAGTTGAAAACGCCGAAGTTCATACCGGCCGGCACCAAGCTGAAGCAGACCAACTGGTGGGACAACTCCGCTCAGAACAAAGCGAACCCCGATCCGTCCATCGACGTGACTTGGGGAGAACAGTCCTGGGAAGAGATGCTGTTCGGTGCCTTTGTGCTGCGCTTCGCCACCGAGGAGGAGTCTGCAGCCCAACAGGCGGATCTGGAGAGCAGCGTCGCCGGCCTGGACTGAGACCGGCGCGCCAAGTTGCAAAAACGGGAGCCCATGGCTCCCGTTTTTTTAGCGTCCGGCCAGGTAAGCGCGAGCGCGGAAGGTGGCATAACGTCGACGCGGATCTTTGAACGCGGCGACCAAGGGGGTGAGCAGCGCTACGCCGTGTTCGACCTGTCGGTCGGTGAGCCCCGCTTGCGCGGCCACTTTGCCAAGGTCCAGCTCCGCCGCAAAGGTCTCGGCATCCAACGCGACCAACACGTCAGTGATATCGAAGTCGTCTTCCCCCAGCTGCTCGCTGATCTCATCACAAAAACGCATGATCTGCGCTTCGCTACATCCATCATCGACCAATGCCTGCCAGTCTTCCGGGCTGCCGCGAAGCAGTTCGAGTATCTCCATTGCATACCTCGATTCCTACGAAGGCGCGCATTTTAGCGACGCGCGCTCGACAGAATGCAAAGTCGGCGTAAAACCAACGCAACCCAGCCATTACTGCTGACGGGCTACCGGACACGCTCTACAATAACGCCTCTTCAACGGGGGCGCGCAATGAAAAAACCAGACAAACTGATCCTCGGCGGCGACGGCACCATGCACGCCGTGCAGTTGACCTCGATGAGCAATCGCCACGGTCTGATCGCCGGTGCCACCGGCACGGGCAAGACGGTCAGCCTGCAGGTTATGGCGGAAGGGTTCGCTCGCGCCGGGGTGCCGGTTTTCTGTGTGGACGCCAAAGGCGACCTATCCGGGATATCCGAAGCCGGAAAACCTCACAAAGAGATTGATCGACGTTCCGGGTTGCTGGGACTCGCCGATCATACGTTGCGCGGCTACCCTACGGTGCACTGGGACATCTTCGGCAAAAAAGGCCACCCGGTGCGCACCACC
>JBCCHL010000071.1:0-21787 GCA_039028775.1 Pseudomonadota bacterium
CGCGTCGCTTGCGTCCAGTTCCGCCGCGATCGCGTCGTTGCGCCAGCGCCCGGCGTCGATATCCGCTCCCTCGATCGCGTGGACATGAGTGGTCGCCACCTCCTCGGCCCCGGCTGCGATCGCGGCGGCGAGGGCTTTGGTAGTGCCCGTTCCGCTGAAATAGACAACGCCGATTTGAGTCATGGGCAAGCTCTCTTCGAAAACCACCAAGCCTGCCAGGCCGGGCGACGAAAGTCAGCCGCGGTTGGGAATCTGCGAACCACACGATGTGGCTAAATGATGTGTCCGGTGCGTCCCAGTAGCAGGGGCTTTTTGGACAGGGTTGCTGATGCAACTCACAACCTGGACACAAGCTTGGCCATACGATCTGCGGTACAGGGTGTATAATCTGTCAATGCGCGATCAAGAAAATATGACCGAAGCACCGTTGCAGCCCTGCGCCGATCCAGCCAGCGCGGTAGCGGCCCTGCAGACGATCTACGATCGCTCCGTGCAGGTGATGCGTGAGGAGTTCACAGCCTACCTTCACGGTGATACCCCCGAAGATGTCATGTCGCGCTGCGTCTACCCAGAACTGGTGGTGGAGATCCCGCCCAATCAGTCGTCGCGAACCAGCAGCCTTTCCTTAGGACGGGTAGCGGGTACCGATCGGCATGCGGGGACGATCACCCAGCCGGAGCTGTTCGCGGACTATCTCCTCACGCAACTTTCGATGGTCCAAGAGGCTTATGGGGCCAATATATTTGTGCGGCCGTCCACCGAACCGATTCCACTGCAGTTTGCGTTAGGCGCCTATCCTGCGAACAGTCCTGCGCCTGCCAATCCCACCAGCGACAGCGGAGTAGAGCAATATTTTCCCACCCCGAATCTCATCGAGGTCAACGATGACGTGATCGACGGGCGACACATCCTGCGTCGTGATGGCCCGCTGCCGTTGTCCTGGTTTGGCGCCCAGCGCTCCGACTATTCGTTGTACCGGTTGAATCACTATACGGCGACCGATCCGCGTTACTTTCAGCGCTTTGTGATGTTCACCAACTACCAGCGCTATGTGGATGAGTTCGTCCGCTACGGGAAAGCCGAAGTAGCTGCGGGGCGTGCCCTCGCCCTGGTCGAGCCAGGTAATCGGGTGACGGGCAGCATCGAGCTGCGCGCCAAAGAACTCGAGCGCTCGGTTGCGCCCCAGATGCCCGCATATCATCTGGTGCGCGAGCACAATGCGGGCGATACGCTGGTGAATATCGGCGTAGGACCTTCCAACGCCAAGACCATCACCGATCACATCGCGGTACTGCGCCCTGCCTCCTGGCTGATGATCGGGCACTGCGGCGGTCTACGTCGCACCCAGCAACTGGGCGACTATGTGCTCGCGCATGCCTATCTGCGCGACGACGGTGTCCTCGACGATGTATTGCCGATATCCATCCCCCTGCCCACGCTGGCCGAGATACAGCTCGCGCTCACGGCGGCGGTGCAGGAGGTCACCGGTGCCACCGAGCAGGAGTTGAAGAAATACCTGCGCACGGGCACGGTCCTCACCACTGCAGATCGTAACTGGGAACTCTATTTCGATCAGATCGCCGAGCGGCTCAATCAATCCCGCGCCATCGCCATCGATATGGAGTCGGCGACGATCGCGGCTAACGGCTATCGATTTCGCGTACCGTACGGTACCTTGCTTTGTGTGTCTGACAAACCCTTGCACGGAGAATTGAAGCTGCCGGGAATGGCGCACGAATTCTATCAACGTCGCGTCGGACAGCACCTGGCCATCGCTCTGCGGGCGAATGAGATCATCCGCCAGGAGGCGGCCAAAGGCACGCTGCGTTCGCGTAAGTTGCGCAGCTTCGATGAGGCACTGTTTCAATAAGTGCTATATGGGGCGGCGTCGCGCTGCCGTTGGCGAGACTCTTAGAACCCCCGTATCGGCTTTTCGGCTGAGGACTGGATCCAGTTTTCCGGATGATAGGTCGCCTGGGCATCCGTGATGTGCAGCGTGTATGCGTGCCGCGCTTCGGCTGAGAGGTTTGGTGCGCTGTAGTGAGGCAGCGTACCGGTAAAACAAACCAATGCACCAGCAGACACCTCGATGGGCTCTGCGTTTGACAGGTCCGGCCACGGCGTCGAATCCAGGCGCTCGGTCTGGGTGTTGCCATCGCGAATATAGAAACGCTCACGCAGCGGAGTAGCCGGCCCCGCTTTGTCGACCCATAGACAGCCATTGTCGCGGTGCGCATCGTCCAAGGCGAACCATAAGGACAACACACTCTGCGGTTGGGTGTAGAAAAACGTCGCGTCCTGATGCCACGACACTTCGCTGCCGACCCGTGGCGCTTTGAGGATGTACATCGATTGCCAGAGCTGCGGGGAGACCACACCCAGCTCTTGCACAAGGCGCGCAAGCGCCGCGGTGCGGGAGAAAGCACTAAAGGTTGGATGGGAATCGTGCAGTCCGTGGCCGAGTTTGTTCACCGCCTGCTGCTGCGGGACGCGCAAAGCACCGTCGGCATCGAGCGCTGCGGGCTCAAAGAAACAACGCACCTCGCGTGCGGATTCAAGAAAATACTCCTGCGAGGAGCTCGGCTCCGCCTGGGTTGCGAATGTCGCTGCCTGGGTGGGATCGGCCTTGTCAATGATGGCCGCGGCCGCCAGCTTGAGCGTCGCGATGGCTTTTGTGTCTATGAAGTTGTTGAGCACGCAATAGCCGGTGCTGCGGAACTGCTCGATGTGCGCGGTCATGGATCGATCCTGAACAAGACGAGGGCTAGGAGCCTGTTGAAAAACTAGTTAGGGCACAGTCCAACGCTCCGATTCTTGGGCAAGGCGCGTCTCGCGGCACAGCGGCAGCGAGCGACTTGCGGAAACGCAGCTCTGGCGCGCTGAGCCTCAAAATAGTTTTTCATCAGGTTCCTAGTGTCGCGTTATGTGGGCAGAAGCGCAATCGATCGCCTGCGGTTGGTAAGCTCCTGCCACGCGCGTGGTTGCGGGACACGCTATGGCGATGCTGGGGGAGAGCCGAGTTCGATCGGTCTGACCTCAGGGCCTTCGATGTCCTGATAGCAGTCCGACGTGAAGCGCGGGCTGCATACGCACAAGAATATGAGGTCATTGGTGCCTGGATTGGCGATCCGCTGGCTGCACCCGGCTGGAATCTTTACACAGTCACCGGGGCGCACATGGTCGCCGACCTGGCCGTCCAACTCCACGATGCCGCTGCCGCTTTCGATCAGGTATCGCTCGCTCACAGTCAGGTAGTGCAGTTGGGTGGTGGTGCCGGCAGTGACGCGACAGCGGGCGATGGAGACGTGGGGATCGTCTGCATGATTGCTGATTTCGGTGATATAGCAACGCTCCTCGGTGTAGAATTCCGAGCGGTTATTGGCAGTGATTCCGGGTCGCATCGATATAGGGCTCCTCGTTCTTATCATGCGTGTCATCGCGGTGCCACCATAGCCGAAAGCTGAACCAAAAATCAGCTATCCCGAGCCTTAAGAACAGAGACAACGTAGTGACCGCAACCTTCGATTTCAGCGCGCATACGATTCTCGTTACCGGTGCGAACGGCACCCTGGGTGTGGCACTGGTCGATGCGCTGCTCACCGCAGGCGCGCGGGTGATCGCACATTATCATGAGCGCGATGACGTGGTCAGTGAACGGGTTGCGGGACACCCCGATCGCTGCCGTTCGATGCAGGCTTCGCTCACTGATAAGGGTGCAATTGTGGCGATGCTGGACACGTTGACCGGGTCGGGCTGGCGCCCGACGGGGTTGGTTAACAACGCGGCCGATCAGCGGGTTGGCGAGTTGGCCTCGATGTCCATGAGCGCGTGGCGCGAGATGCAGGCGACCAATGTCGATGCGGTATTTGTGCTGGGTCAGTGGGCCGCGCGGGAGATGTCCGGTGGCGCGATTGTCAACGTATCTTCGATCGAAGGTGCCGACCCGGCGCCGGGTCATGCGCACTACGCCACCAGCAAGGCCGCGCTGAACATGCTGACCAAGGCGCTCGCGCAGGAACTTGGGTCATCGAACATACGCGTCAATGCGGTGTCCCCTGGGCTGATCCGGCGGGACGGCATCGAGACTGCCTGGCCGGAAGGCGTACAAAGTTGGCAGGATAAAGCGCCCTTGGGGCGGTTGGGCGAAGCGCAAGAGGTCGCTCAGGCGGTGCTCTTCCTGTTGAGCGATGCGGCGGCGTGGATCACCGGCAGCAATCTGGTGGTCGATGGCGGTATGTCGGTGCACCCGCGCTGGTAGTGATTGATGTGGAGAAACATGCGCAAAGTCATTTTTGATACGGATCCCGGCATCGACGATGCGATGGCTCTTTTGTTTGCTCACTTGTCAGCCGACATAGAACTGGTCGGTGTCACCAGCGTATTCGGCAACGCATCGCTCGAACAGACCACCCGCAACGCACATTACCTCGTTTCCGAGTTTGGCCTCGACTGTCCGGTTCATGCGGGGGCAGCGGAACCGTTGCAGATCGCGATCGATGAGGCGCCAGTTTTTGTGCACGGCTTTGATGGCATGGGGGATGCGGGTACCGACGCGCCGCCGGTCGCTGAGCAGGGTGACGCGGTGAGTTTCCTGATCGATATGGTGCGCGCCCATCCCGGTCAGATCGATGTCGTCGCCGTGGGGCGGATGACCAATCTGGCGCTGGCCCTACAGCGTGACCCCGACTTTGCCGGTTTCGTGCGTAGCGTTGTCATCATGGGCGGCGCGCTGGGACGGCATGGCTTCAGCGGCAATGTCACCCCGGTGGCCGAGGCGAATATCATCGGCGATCCTCACGCGGCCGACCTCGTTTTTTGCGCACCCTGGGCGCTGACCATGGTGGGCTTGGACGTCACCATGCGGACCCTGATGGCGCCGCAGATGATGAAGCGATTGCGCGCCGACGCAGGTCGCGTTGGCCAGTTCGTGTACGACATCTCGAGGCACTACCAGTCATTTTACGAGGCCCGCACGGGGTCGCCGAGCTTCCCGGTGCACGATTCGCTGGCCTTGATCAACCTGATCAGGCCGGATTTGTTCGAGGCTTCCGAGGGGGGGCTCCGGGTTTGCACGGAGGGTATGGCGATCGGGCAGACGATCCTCGTCCCGCAGACGCGGGAGTACCCCGAAGCGCCTTGGACCGCGGATCTTCCCACCCAGCAAGCGTCTGTGGACGTGGACAGCGAAGCTGCGCTGGCGCTCTACATGCAGACCCTGCTCGATGGCGCAGGCGGGTGACGGGGCGAGGTCGATGACCGACGAAACATATCCTCGAGATCTGCTCGGCTACGGGGCTCAGCCTCCGGATCCGCAGTGGCCGGGTGGTGCGCGTATCGCGGTGCAAATCGTGCTGAACTTCGAAGAAGGCGCCGAGAACAGCGTGCTGCACGGCGACCAATACTCCGAGACCTTCCTGTCGGAGATCGTTGGCGCGCAACCTTATGCCGCACGACACATGAGCATGGAGACGCTCTACGAGTACGGCACGCGCGCCGGTTTCTGGCGACTCTATCGACTGTTCGAGCGTTATCAGGTGCCGGTTACCGTGTTCGGTGTCGCCATGGCGCTGCAAAGGCATCCCCAGGCTGTCGAGGCGATGCTGAATGCAGATTGGGAGATCGCCTCGCATGCCTATCGCTGGGTGGATCACCAATTCATGGAGGCCGAGGAGGAAGCCGCGCAGATCGCCAAAGCGATCGACATCCATACCGAGGTGACCGGAGTGCGACCGCTGGGGTGGTACACGGGGCGCGACAGTCCCAACACTCGGCGCTTGGTTCATGCCGCGGGCGGGTTTGCCTACGACTCTGACGCCTACAACGACGATCTACCGTTCTGGCATCCGGATTATGCAGATCATCTGATCGTGCCTTACACCCTGGACGCCAACGATATGCGCTTCGCCACCGCGCAGGGTTTTCACACCGCCGAACAGTTTTTTACCTACCTGCGCGATACCTTTGATTATCTCTATGCGGAGGGTGAGCACAGCCCGAAGATGATGAGTGTTGGCCTGCACTGCCGCATCGCCGGCCGGCCCGGACGCGCCATCGCTGTGCAACGCTTCCTCGAGCACATCCGCAAGTTTGATCGCGTCTGGCTGGCGCGCCGCATCGACATCGCGCAGCACTGGCGCAACGCGCATCCGCCACCCGCCTAAGCGGTCTAGCGGTCGCTCAAATAGCTGAGCAGCAGCGTGCGCTCTTCCGCGCTCATACCGCTCATATTCCCCAGCGGCATAAAGTTGGTCTGCAGCGACGTGCGCACCGCCTCTGCGTGTGCGTCGAGTTGTTTTGCGGTGGCGAAGATCATCCCCTTGGGTGGGGCGACGAAGCCCGGCACGGTCGGCTCCTGCGCATGGCAGTTAGCACAGTGGGTGGCCACCACCACGTCCACCTGGGCAAGGTCGATGGCTGCGGTGTTGTCCACAGCGACGGGGTCCCGGGTCACTTGCGTCGTCACGATCAGCGCCACAAACAGGGCGGCGGCCACGGCCAGGATATGGGGTTTGTTCTCGCCGCGATGCTTCACGTTGAAATAGTGACGCGCATACGCTGCCACCCCGGAAAAACCGATCACGAACAACCAGGCCTGGGGATGGCTGTACACAAACGCATTGTGGTTGGCCAGCATGCAGAACAGGACGGGCAGGGTGAGGTAGTTGTTGTGCGTGGAGCGCAGCTTGGCGTTGGTTTGCAACGTCAGGTCGGGCGGCTCCTTTGCGTCTATCGCCGCGACAAATTTCTTCTGCGAGGGGATGATCACCAGAAATACATTGGCCGCCATCATGGTCGCCAAAACGGCGCCGACATGGAGAATTGCCGCGCGTGGTGCGAACGTGTTGAAGGCGATCCAACTCAGGCACGTCAGCAGCGCGATCAGGGCGATGGCCTGGGAGCGTGTGGTGTGGACCACATAGCGCATGAGCAGCTCGTAGATCAAAAGCCCACCGAGCAGATAGCCCACACTACATAGCACGGCGATGCGCGGCTGGTCCACCCAGAGATTCGCCCCGACCAGGTAGGCGTCGGCCTTGAAGTAGTAGATCGCGATCATGAGCGCGGTGCCGGTAAGCCAGGTGCTATAGGCCTCCCATTTGAACCAGTGCAGGGTGCCAGGCATGGGCGTGGGATGGCTGGTGTACTTGCCCACCTGGTAGATTCCGCCGCCGTGGATCGCGTAGAGCTCGCCGCCGAGGCCGGCGGCTTTGCGATCAGGGCTGGGTGTTTGCAGGCTGAGATCCAGCCAGATGAAATAGAAGGACGCGCCGATCCATGCGATCGCGGTGATGACGTGCAGCCAGCGCAGCAGCAGGGTTAGCCAGTCCAGCCATTGAATGTCCATCAAGCGGCCTTGCGCTGATACTGCGGCTGCCCGGCCACGTAGGTGGCGGCTACGCCGTGATCCGCACCGAGGAAGAGATAGGCAAAGAGCTCTTCTGTGAGCGTTTGCGCCTGAGCGACGCGTTGGGCCAGCATGGACCCGCGCGCGGGATCCAGGACCACAAGATCGGCCTCCATACCAGCGGCCAGTGTGCCGATCTTGTCTTCCAGGTGCAGGCTGCGCGCCCCGCCGCGGGTGATGGCGTAGAACGCCTGCATCGGATGCCAGTTGTGGTTGCGCAGTTGATTGACCTTGTAGCCATCGGCCAGGGTGGCGAGCATCGAAAAGCCGGTCCCGCCTCCCACATCCGAGCCCACGCCCAGCTCCACCCCAAACGCGGCCAGGCGGGCAAGATCGAGCAGACCGCTGCCGAGAAACAGGTTGGAAGACGGGCAGAAGCTCACCTTGCTGCCGCTGCTGGCGAAGCGCTGCAGCTCCGGGTCGCTGAGGTGGATACCATGGGCGAAGATGCTGTGATCGGTGAGCAGGCCGAAGCGGTCGTAGACATCGGCATAGTTATCCGCCTGCGGGAACAGCGCCAGCGTGGCCGCAATTTCGTCCGGGTGTTCGGCGATGTGAGAGTGCAGGTAAACACCTGGGTGCTCGGCCAGCAACTCGCCCGCACGGCGCAGCTGCTGATCATCACAGGTGATCGCAAAGCGCGGGGTGATCGCGTAGCGCAGGCGTCCCTGGCCGTGCCAGCGTTCGAGTAACTCGCGGTTGGTGTCCGCAGCATCGTCGGGGTCGGTCAAGCCCGGCGGCGCGTTGCGGTTCATGAGCACCTTGCCGGCGATGATGCGCGCGTTGCAACTCGTTGCGGCCTGAAACAGGGCATCGGTGCTGTGCGGGTGGACGGTTGTGAACGTCAGCGCGGTGGTGGTCCCCGCCTCGAACAAGCGCTCCAGGAAACCGCGCGCCTGCGCGTGGGCGTACTCGGGGTCCGCATAGCGCTGCTCGGCCGGAAAGGCATAGTTGTCCAACCACTCCAGCAGCTGGGTGCCGTAGCTGCCAATGATGTCCATCTGCGGATAGTGGATATGGGTGTCGACAAAACCCGGCATGATGATCGCCGGGCGCAGATCTTCGACCTGCTGCGGTGTGCCGCCGGCGGCAATGAAGCTGCTAAACGGCAGCACCGAATGGATGTGCATTCCATCCAGGGTGATCACCGCATCGTCCAGGAAGTGCACGTCCGGATGGTGTTCGCCGTCGGGTTGACCCGTGAACCACAGGGCGCGTCCGCGCAGGTGTTTCATGCTCAGCTGCCCCGGTAGGTCGAATAGCCGTGCCGATTGATCAGCAACGGGATGTGGTAGTGACCCGCGCTTGCGGCGTTGGCGGTGATGACCACCTCGGGATAAAAACAGGCGTCCCCCCGGGCGGCATACCACGCACCGGTTGCGAACGTCAGCTCCAACGCCTCGCCGGCATCCAATTGCACTGCGCGCTTGTCGATTCTGCCGTCGTCATCCGTTGCAGCGCTGTAGAGCAACGTACGCACATCGCCGGCACGCGTGTATACGTTTATGTTGAGGCCGGCGGCGGGTTGCCCGCGATCCAGGTCGAGCACGTGGCTGCTGAGGGTGAGTTCAATCATCAGGGAAGGTCTGTCCGATCCGCAGTTGGGTGATTTTAGCCTGCTCGGCGGCGGCGTTGGCGATTTCCTCATCGGTGCTGTTGTCGATCCGCGCCCGCAGCGCGGCCAGCATCTGTGCGGCGCTCCTGCCAGTAGCGCAGATGATAAAGATGAACTTGTGGTGCTCGAGGTATTGCCGATTGAGCGCCGCGAGGGTGGCCAATGTGTCCTCGTCCGCGCTCAGCACTTGTCCCTGCTCGGTGCGCGCGGTCGCAGCAAATTTCTGCCGTAGGTGATCGACGTCGCCGATCAGCGGGTGCGCAGCAAACGCTTCGAGGCGTGCGGCATCATCCGCGTGCTCCCACAACTCGGCCGCCGCGGCGCGCAATTCAGACAGGTTGGTGTACGGTCGCTGCGCGACCACGGCGTTTGCCCAGGCGGCCGCGCCGCAGAAGAAGAGTGCAAGCTCCTGGGCCGCCGCCGCGGGTGCCGCGTTAAATTCGTGCAGATGCTTCATGATGCGCCCCGGGAAAAGTTCGCGTCCCGGATGAGCGATGAACGCACCTGCCGCCAGGTCAGCCCGGGTTCCGGGGACAAGCTCTGCAGTTGCAGCAGCTCGGCGATGATCGCGATGGCGATCGCGGGTGGATCTTTGCGCTCGATGTGGTCGATACCGATCGGACAGCGGACCCGCGCGAGCTGTGCGGCGGAGAAGCCATCGCGTTGCAGACGCGCGCGGAAGCGTTGCCACTTGGTATCCGAGCCGATGAGACCGATGGATACGTGTCCTCGGTTCAGGAGCGTGGCGACCAGGTCATAGTCCAATTGGTGCTCATGGGTCATGACCAGGGCGTGGCGGTCGGCGGGGAGATGCCGGGCGTGGACCTGGGGGTCGGTGATGGTGTATCCCTCGGGGGGCCCCGCGATTTCGTGACGCGGATCGACCCACTCGAAGTCGGCGTACAGCAGCCGCAACTGGTGGGCGAGGGCCTGGCCGACATGTCCCGCGCCGTAGAGCGTTACCCGCAACGGATCCGGTACGACCGCTTCGAGCAGCACGCTCACGCTGCCGCCGCAACACTGATCCGCACTTGCTGCCAAGGGGAAGTGTTCGATCCGCTTGCCGCCAGTACCATTGGACAGCGCCCCGCGCCCGGCTTCGATGACCAGTTGTTCGAGCTGCCCGCCACCGATCGTATCGAAGGTGACGTCCTGTGTGATGACCATCTTCGCATCGCCATTGCGCGGGGTTGAGCCGCTGGTGGTCAACACGGTGGCCAGACAATAGGGCTGGTGCTGCTCTTCGCACTCCTTCACGGCTTCGAACCAGCGGATCATGCGCGCGCCTCCTGAATGGCCCAGTACACGGCCTCGGGGGTCGCCGGTGCCGCGAGGTGGGGAAGGGTATTGCCCGCGGCCGCGCATGCCTGACGCAGCGCGCACCAGGCCGAAATGGCGAGCATCAGCGGCGGCTCGCCGACCGCCTTGGAGCGCCGGATGGTCGGCTTCGCGTTGTCGCGATCGTGCAGGGTGACGTTAAACGTCGCAGGACACATGTCGGCGGTGGGGATCTTGTAATTCGCCGGACCGTTCGAGGCGAGACGTCCGTCGGCAAAGACCAGCTCTTCACACGTCAGCCAACCCAGGCCCTGCATGTATCCCCCTTCGATCTGACCGCGATCGATCGCCGGATTCAGCGAGCGACCCGCGTCATGAATGATATCGGTGCGCAGAAATCGGTAGTCGCCGCTGCGTGTATCGATCACCACCTCGCTCGCCGCAGCCCCGTAGGCGAAGTAATAGAACGGATTGCCCTCGCCACGCTCTTTGTCGAAGTGGATCTCCGGGGTGGCGTAGTAGCCGGTAGCAGACAGGGAGACTCTGCCGAGATAGGCCTGCTGTACAAACTCGGCGAAGCTGAAGCTTGTCTGTCCACTTGTTACAGCACCGTCGGCGAAGACCAAATCGTCCTGCAGGCCGAGCTCCTCGCGGGCGAAGTCCTGCATGCGCTCGATGATGGTCGCGCAGGCGTTGTATGCCGCGAAGCCGTTCATGTCGCTGCCGGAGGAGGCGGCGGTGGGCGATGCATTGGGCACTTTGTCTGTCCGGGTTGCGGTGCAGCGCACGCTCTTCAGCGGCAGGCCAAAGGCCGCGGCGACAATCTGGATGATCTTGGTGTGCAGGCCCTGACCCATTTCGGTGCCGCCGTGATTTACCTGGATTGTGCCATCGCGATACAGGTGCACGAGCGCTCCGGCCTGGTTCAGGTGCGGCACGGTGAAGGAGATCCCGAATTGCACTGGCGTGACCGCTAGCGCTCTCTTGAGGTGTTCGTGTTCGCCATTAAATGCGCTGATGTCTGACTTGCGTAGCTCGTAGTCGCAGTCTGCTAGCAACCGTTCGAACAGCTCGGGTAGCACAAAGTCATCGATTTTCTGGCCGTAGGGCGTGGTGTCTGCGCCGGGGCGATAGAAGTTCCTGCGCCGGATCTCCACGGGATCGACGCCTAGTTTGTAGGCGATGGTATCGAGGGAGGCTTCGATCCCGAGCATACCCTGGGGCCCACCGAAGCCGCGGAAGGCGGTGTGGGAAACCTGGTTGACCCGACGGTGGTGGCCGCGCAGACGCACGCGCTCGAAAGCGTAGGCGTTGGTGGCGTGAAACATCGCGCGTTCGACGATCCCACCGGAAAGATCCGGCGAGTGGCCGCAGTTGCCGTGCATCTGTAGATCGCCTTGGAGCAGACGCCCATCGATGTCATAGCTGATTCCATACTGCCATTGAAACTCGTGCCGTTTGCCGGTTTGTTGCATGTCCGCATGGCGCGGCAGTCGGCACTTGGCTGGGCGGCCGGTGCGCCAGGCTGCAAGCGCAGCGAAACAAGCCGGCGCCGCCGCCTGCGACTCTTTGCCACCAAAACCACCACCCATGCGCGGGCACTCGACGGTGACCTTGTGCAACGCAAGCCCCAGGACTTTGGCGACCGCATGCTGGACTTCGTCCGGGTGTTGGGTGGACGAGTAGACGAACACGCCATGGTCATCGGTTGGCAGCGCAAGGGCGACCTGACCTTCCAGGTAGAAGTGTTCCTGACCGCCGATCAACAAAGCGCCCTCGATGGTGTGCGCGCCGCAGATCTCGACCTCACGGTCGCCCCAATCGCGGCTGGGCAGGACCAGGTCTTCGTGTTCGAGCGCATGTTGCAAACTAACGCTGGCGGGTGCCGCTCCGCTCCTGAAGCTGACGTGTCTGCACGCCTGCTGGGCTGTGCGAAAGCTGGTCGCGGCGATCGCGACCACTGGTTGGCCGTGAAAATCGACCCCCTCTGTCAATAAGAGATCGCCGGGGAAGATGGCGCCGATGTCCGGGGCGCCGGGAATATCGCATGCTTCGATGATGTCGACTACGCCGGGCAAGCGGCGAACCTGGTCGAGATTATCGGGCCGGGCGGTGCCGCAGACGAGATCGGCCCACGCCGTGGCGACGTGCAGGGTGTTCGGCGGCGTTGGGAGGTCGTCGACGTAGTGGGCGGTGCCGGTTACGTGGCCATAGGCCGCCTCGTGGGACACGGCTGCGCCGGCGTGTTGCTCAGCTGACATGTTCGAGCCTCAGACCTGGTGGGGACAGTGCCTCGGCGCAGGCTGACCTGGCCATCGCCAGGCGATAGGCGGCGCTCGCGCGGACATCCGAGATCGGTTGCAACAGGGTCTGCAACTGCGCTTGGGTGGTGGCGACGGCATGTTGGGCGGTGGCACCGGTGACCTGTGAGCTCAAATCGACGACCAGGGGTGTGGCGGCAACTCCGCCCAGACCGATACGCAACTCGAGCATCCGGTCGTTTGCATCCGCACGGCTGTAGACCACGGCGAGCACCGAAGAGATGTCATCTTCGGTCCGCTTGCTGTACTTACGTGCAAACAACTGCGCCTGGGGTGGCAGTACCGGCACCTCCACCGCGCTGACAATCTCGGCCGCGGTGAGTGCGGTGACCTTGTAGCCCTGGTAGAAGGTGTTGAGCGGGATCCGGCGGGTCGACCCATCATCGTGTTGCAGGATGAGCGTTGCCCCCATGGCGAGCAGCAGCGGTGGGGTATCCGCGATGGGGGAGGCGTTGGCGATGTTGCCACCGAGGGTGCCGCGCGCCCGTATCTGGGGCGAGCCGAAGCGATGCAGGGTGTCCGACCAGGCGCTGTATGCGTCCCGCTCGGCGAAAAAGTCAAACAGTTCCGCCAGCGTGACCGCCGCGCCGATGACAAAACGGTCGTCGTGGACCTCGATGCCGCGCAGTTCTTCAATTCGGGAGATGTCGAGGATCTGCGCGATATCGGTGTAACCCTGGGTCACCTCCAGCCACGCATCAGTGGTCCCCGCGACCAGGCGGGCGTCGGGATGCCGCTCGCGGCAACCCAGGTAGTCGGCGAGGCGGGTCGGTTGCAGGTAGGTAGCGGTCTCGTCGGTGGCTGCTGTCGCACGCGTCGTCGTCGCCAGAGGTGTCGTCGTCGCCAAAGGCGTCGTTGGGAACGGATTTTGTTCGGGTTCTGTGGCGGCGCGTTCCAGCGCGTTCAGGATGGGTTGGTAACCGGTGCAGCGGCAGAGGTTACCGGCGATGGCCGTATCTGCATCCGTCCGGGTGAGCGGCTGCGCCGGATCTGCGCGACGCGCCAAGGCGGCAGCCATCGACACCACAAAACCCGGCGTGCAGAAGCCACACTGCGAACCCTGGCACGCGATCATGGCCGCCTGCACGGGATGCAGGCTGCCGTCCGACCCCCGCAGACCCTCGATGGTCACCACTTCATCCGCCAGAACCGCGCCCACCGGGGTGATACAGCTGTTGCAGGTGGAGATCTGCCCGGCCGCATCACGGTGCATCACGGTGCAGGCACCGCAGTCGCCCGACGCGCAGCCTTCTTTGGTGCCGGTGTAACCCAGCGTTTCGCGCAACAGGTCGAGCAGACTGGTCGTCAGGCGATTGTCCGGAACGCTGACGAGCTGCTGGTTGAGACGCAATTGCGGCATGGAGATCTCGAAGCTGAGGGGGCTGACATCCTGTATTCACTCATTTTTTGACCAATTGGTCAACTATTTGCTATATCGGAGTGTGATCCTGTTATGATAGGCGGCTGGTGCATGGTGGTTGTTCACGTTCCGCTAGGGCTTGGGGCGCCGCAGGTCAGCATGCGGATCCGATGCCTGCAGGTCTGATGATAGAGGGTGAGACCAGAGTCGATGAGCGAAGCGCTGCGTTACAAACCGGGCCGCATCCGCGATGAAAATCAGCAGAGCATCCTTGCCGCTGCGGAGCAGGAATTTGTGCGGCAGGGGTATCGCGGCGCCACCATGCAGGGCATCGCCGATCGGGCGGGATTGCCCAAAGCCAATGTGCACTATTACTTCAAGAACAAAGCCAATCTCTATCGCTCGGTCCTCGACCGGATCGTGACGCTGTGGAATGCGGCCTTCTCGGAGATCTCTGCGGACGATGACCCGGCGATCGCGCTCGATCGCTTTGTCCGCGAGAAGGTGCGCCTGTCCTTCGCGCAGCCGCGTGCATCAAAACTCTTTGCGATGGAGATCATCAGCGGCGCGCCCCACCTCGGCGACTATCTGCGTGACGAACTGCGCGGCTGGGTCGATGCGCGGGTGGCGGTGATAGACACCTGGATCGCACAGGGCCGTCTGACGCCTTGTGAGCCGCGACGGTTGATCTACTTGATCTGGTCGGCCACGCAACACTACGCAGATTTTGAAACCCAGGTGCTCGCCTTGGATGACAAGATCGAATACTCAGCGCAGGACGTAAACGATGTAGCGGAATTCTTGAGCCGCACCATCCTGACCGGGTGTGGCCTGACGCCTCCGGCTGATCGCGCGCATGGCTGAGCGCCTGTGGTTGCGTCAGCCGCGGGCGGTGTATGACCCTCTCGCGGCACAGCCGGACACGCCTGTAGACGTGGCTGGCGGTCTGGTCGTCGACGTGGGCGATGGGCGCATCGTCGAGCGCATCCCGGCGGGCGGTCGGCCTAGCCAGGCGTGTGATGTGTTCGACGCGCGCGGTCTGGTGCTGCTGCCCGGGCTGATCAACACCCACCATCACTTCTACCAGACCCTGACCCGGGCCTATGACAAGGCCCTCAATAAACCGCTGTTCGGCTGGCTGACCAGCCTATATCCGGTCTGGCAGCACCTCACCGACGAGATGATCGACGTGTCGACCCGCATGGCGGTTGCGGAGCTGCTGCTCTCTGGCGCGACCACGGTGGTGGACCATCACTACGTGTTTTCCGCCACCCTCGCCAATGCCATCGATACCCAAGCTGCGGCCTGCGCGGAGATGGGGATTCGTGCGATCCTGACCCGGGGCTCCATGAGCCTTGGCGCGTCTGCGGGCGGCCTGCCTCCGGACGCGGTGGTGCAGGGCGATGATGAGATTATGCAGGACAGCGAACGCCTGATCGCACGCTGGCATGACGCGGCACCCCACGCGATGTGCCAGATCGTCCTTGCCCCGTGTTCGCCGTTCTCGGTGCGGCCGGAACTGTTGCGCGCCACCGCGGATCTGGCGGCGCGGCACGGGGTGGGTCTGCACACCCACCTGGCGGAGACCCATGACGAAGACGCCTTCTGTATGGCGCAGTTCGGCGCGCGGCCGGTCGACCACCTGGAGGGTTGTGGCTGGCTGCGACCGGGCACCTGGTTTGCCCACGGCATCCACTTTCAGCCCCAGGAGATAGCTCGCCTCGGCGCGGCCGGGGTGGGCGTGGCGCACTGCCCGACGTCGAACATGATGCTGGGCTCTGGCATCTGTTGTGTATCGGAATTGCAGCGGGCCGGCGTTGCGGTTGGGCTGGGCGTCGATGGATCGGCCTCCAATGACCACTCCAACCTGATCCAGGAGGCGCGTGCGGCGCTCTACGCGCAACGGCTGCGCGCCGGTCTGGGAGGCGCGGAAGGGACTTCGTCCGAAGCGCTGTTCGGTCATCTCGAGGCGCTGCGTATCGCCACCCGCGGGGGAGCCGAGCTATTGGGCCGGGACGAGTTGGGCAGCCTCAGCGTCGGCAGCGCCGCAGATCTCGCCCTGTACGCGCTGGACGAGCCGCGTTTCAGTGGCGCGCAGAACGCGCTGGCTGCGCTTCTGCTGAGTGGGGCGCATCGCGCCTGTGACGTGATGGTGCGCGGCCGCTGGCGGGTGCGCGCTGGGCGCCTGGTCGGTGTCGATCTACGCGCACTGCAAGCTCGTCATGACAAGCTCGCCCACCAACTTTGGGATGCCTGTTAGGTCGGCATCCGCGCGTTGCTCAAAGCAGGGCAAACTTGAGCGCGAAGAGACCCGCGAGGATGTAGATCGCGATGGGACATTCAGCGGCGCGGCCGCTGAGCAGCTTGACCGCCACATAACATACAAAGCCCAGACCGATGCCGTCCGCGATCGAATAGGACAGCGGGATTGCCATGGCGGTGATCACGGCGGGGGTGGCTTCGGTTACCTCGTCCCAATCCACCTCCGCGATGGTGCGGATCATCAGGGCAGCGACAAATATCAGCGCGGCGGCGGACGCGTAACCAGGCACGCTCTGGGCCAGCGGGGAGAAGATCAGCGCCATGAGAAACAGGACGGCCACCACCACGGCGGTTAAGCCCGTGCGCCCGCCGGACTCTACCCCGGAGGCGCTTTCTAAGAAGCTGGTGGTCGATGAGGTCCCGGCGATGGAACCGGCCACTGTGGCGGTGGAATCGGCCAGCAGCGCGTTGCGCAGGCGCGGCAGTTTGCCATCCGGACCGACCAGATTACCGCGGGTCGCGATACCGACCAGCGTACCGGCGGTGTCGAACAGATCCACCAGCAGTAGCGACAGGATGATGGTCAGCATCGACAGTTGCAGCGCACCGGCGATGTCCAGTTGTCCAAACACGGGGGCGGGCGAAGGCGGCAGCGAGGCGATACCCGCAAATTCCGCGTTGCCGGTCAGCCAACCGAGCAGCGCGATGGCGAGCATGCCGAGCAACACGGCGGCCCGGATGCCGCGCGCGTACAGCGCTGCTATCAGCACAAAGCCGGCGATGGCAGCCACGGGTCCAAAGTGGGTGAAATCGCCGAAGCCGACCAGGGTGGCGGGATTGTCGATCACCACGCCCGCGTTCTGCATGCCGATGAAGGCGAGGAAGATGCCGATGCCGGTCACGATGCCCAGCTTCAAGTTGCGCGGGATGGCGTTGATGATCCACTCGCGGATTGGAAAGATGCTGATCAGCACAAATAGGATTCCGGAGAGAAACACGGCCCCCAGCGCCACCTGCCAGGTGTGGCCCGCGCCGATGACAACCGCGTAGGTAAAGAAGGCGTTCTGGCCCATGCCGGGTGCTAAAGCGATGGGATAGTTGGCCACCAGGCCCATGATCAGGGTGCCGATGGCGGCGGCCAGGCAGGTGGCCACAAACACCGCGCCAAAGTCCATGCCGGCGTTACTCAAGATGCTCGGGTTGACCACGATGATGTACGCCATCGCCAGAAAGGTAGTGACGCCGGCGGTGATTTCGGTTCCGATCGATGAGCCCTGCGCGCTGATGCGGAAGTATGTGTCGAGCCATTTGGACATGGGAGTGACCTGTTTTATTGTTCTTGTGGCGTGCGGATCGCAATGTGCGATCTGGGCACTTTACCGCAAAAATTCGCCCCTGCCTGCAGTTGGCGGCTGACGCTGCGCAGCCGGGTGCGTACACTGGCGCTGTGCGAACAACATGGGGCCTAGCCTCATCCCAACGATCTGATGACCCGACTCTCAATCCCCGTGGAGCCGTTGACGGCCGCCGAATTTGCACCGTTTGGGAGCGTGATCGCCGCCGATGCGGCGGCTGAACATTACCCGATCAACTTTGGCAAGACCGAACGCTATCACGCGCTCGCCCGTGCGGATGTCGAAGCCGACGGTGGCCATGCGATTATCAGTCTGTTCCGTGCACAGCCGCTGCGTGAGCCGTTTGCCATCGAGGTGATGGAGCGCCACCCGCTGGGCAGTCAGGCCTTCATGCCGCTGCAGGGACAGGCGTACCTCGTCATTGTTGCACCGCTGGGAGAACTCGATCTGACATCCCTGCGCGCGTTTCGCGCAGAGGGCGATCAAGGGGTGCAATACGCCCGTGGGATCTGGCATCACTACTGCCTGCCGTTGCAGAACACCTGCGATTTCCTGGTTGTCGATCGGGAAGGGTCGACGGACAACTGCGACGAGGTCTTTCTCGCGCAAGAGGATCAGATCACCCTGGCTTGGTAGGCGCCTCAAACCCGAGCGATGCAAAACTTGACCAAAACGTCAAATAATCAATAATAACCCACCGTGTCGTGCGCCTGATCCCCCGGCCGCCTGGCGCCTACGATCAAGATAACCACAGGACTCGCCCGCCCATGCAGACACCCGCGCTTCTCTTCGGCCTGGATGAGCGCCCGCCCTGGCCGCAAACCGGGTTGGCAGCGCTTGCGCATCTGCTGGCGATGGTGGCCGGAATCGCCACCGCACCGCTGTTGATTGCCCGTGGGCTCGGGCTCGATACCGCGCACACGGCCTACGTGGTCGGCAGTGCGCTCATCGTCTCCGGCATCGCCACCTTCCTGCAGGTCAAACGCGTGGGTCCGCTGGGCAGTGGTTTGCTGTCGGTGCAGGGCACGAGTTTCTCTTTCATCGGCGTCTATCTGTATGTGGGTGCCACCCTGATCGAAGCCGGCCAAAGCAAAACCGATGTGGTCGGGACGCTGCTCGGTTCTTCGCTGGCGTGTGCGGTGGTCACCGTGGTCGCAGGCTACTACGTGCGGCATCTGCAGCGGGTGATCACCTTGAATGTCACCGGCATCGCGATCTTCCTGCTCGGCGCGTCTCTGGTCGGCGCCGCCTGGAATAACCTGCAATTCACGCTCGCAGCAACCGCAGTGGAGGCCCGTTACCTGGTGTGGGGGCAGGCTGGGCTGGTGGTGGCGGTGGTAGGGCTGTTGGCGCTGCGCCGTAGTCCCTGGCTGCGGCTGATCAGCATTCCTGCCGGTTTGCTCGCCGGGATGGTGTTCGCCTGGCTGACCGGCTCGCTCTATCCTGCGCAAGCTCCCGAGACCACACTGATCTTGTTGCGCCCGCTGCCCTTTGAGCTGCAGGTGGACTGGCTTGTTTGTCTGCTCCTGTTGCCGATTTTCTTCGTGACCATGACCGAGGCGATCGGTGATCTGACCGCAACGTCGATGCTGTCGCGCCAGCCGCTCGATGGGCCGATCTACTGGCTGCGCATCCGCGGCGGCGTGATGGCCGACGGCGTGAATTCGGTGCTCGCCGCGCTGGTGGGCACCTTTCCCAACACGACGTTCAGCCAGAACAACGGCGTGATCAGGCTGACCGCGGTGGCGAGTCGATGGGTGGGCTATCTTGTTGCCGTACTATTGATCTTGTTCGGGATATTGCCTGGCGTGGTGTTTTTTTTCACCTCGATCCCCGGCGGGGTGTTGCACAGCCTGACACTCCTGTTGTTTGCCATGATCGCTTGGACCGGCTTCGGTTTGTTGCGCAATCAGCCCGCGGCAGCGCGAGCCATGCGTATGCTGATCATCTGCTCCGCGTTTGCGTTGGCACTCATGTTTGTACCGGATCTCGCGGCCGGCCAGGGCATCACGTTGCCGGGTTACCTGGTCATTCTGTTCGGCTTCCCGGTGGCCAACGGTGCGTTGTTAGCGTTTGTCTGGGAAGCTGCGGTCCTATTCGCGGGAGGTGGTGACGATGACTGATCTACCGCCCCTGGTCGCCGAGCAACGTGCTGCGGCCGAGCGGGTCATGGGACGTTGTCGCGAGCTGGCGTCGATCAGCGCCAACCCCGACCAGATCTCGCGTTTTTATCTCACCCCGGAACATCATCGGGCCAACGCGCTGGTCGCGCAATGGATGCAGGCGGCGGGGATGGCCACTCACGTCGACCCCGTCGGCAGCATCGTCGGGTTGGGCGGTGATCCACACGGCCCGCGTCTGGCGCTTGGTTCACATCTCGATACCATCCCCGATGCGGGTGCGTACGATGGCATCCTGGGGGTGCTGGTGGCCATAGAGGCGGCGGCCCAGTGCCTGGATCTGCCGTTTGCCCTGGAGATCCTCGGTTTCGGCGAAGAAGAAGGCGTGCGCTTTGGTACTACGCTGATCAGTAGCAAAGCGCGGGCGGGCGCGTGGGATGCTGGCTGGTTGCAGCTCGAGGACAGTGAAGGAGTGAGCTTGTACGACGCGATGCAGGCGTTTGGACTGGACCCGGAGCGGGCGAATGATGCGCTGGGTACAGTGCCGGAGCTCGGCTATGTCGAAGTGCACATCGAGCAGGGACCAATTCTCGAAGCACGCGAGCTGCCGTTGGGCGTGGTGACCGCCATCGCCGGTGCGCAACGCTTTACGGTCACGTTCACCGGGCTTGCGGGTCATGCGGGCACCGTGCCGATGGCGCTGCGTCAGGATGCGTTGGTGGTCGCCGCGGCCGGTGTCACCCGCGCCCAGGCGCTCGCGGTCGAGCTGGATGTGGTCGCCACCGTCGGGGCGCTGCAGGTCGAACCCGGGGCGGTCAACGTCATCCCTGGGGCGGTGACCCTGACCCTCGATGTGCGCAGCGCCGACGACGCGAAGATCGAGACGTTCATGGATGCCTGGCGCGCTGAGGTTCAACAGCACGCACGGGCCGGTAGGGTGGCGATGCAACTCCAGCAGATACATGCGGCACCGGCGGTCGCCTGTGCGGCGCATCTCCAGGACCGCCTGCTCGCCAGTTGCACCGGCATCGGTGCCCCCGCCTTCTCGCTCCCCTCCGGCGCAGGCCACGATGCGATGGCGATGGCACAGCTGTGTGATGTCGGCATGCTGTTTCTGCGCTGTGACGGTGGCCTGAGCCATCATCCTGATGAACGCGTGAGCCTGGAAGACGTGGCCTGGACGCTGGCCGCCCTCAAACAATTCTTAACGGACACTGCAAAGACCCTATGAGCAACGATCAGCACACCGGGATGACCCGGACTTCCATCCAGCGCGATCACGCGTTGATCTGCCCCGCCAGCCATGTGCCCGTGCGCTTCCCCGAGTGGCCTGGGTGTGAGGCAGTGGTCCTGATTTCCCCGGAGATGGGGGCTAAGTTCACGCAGATGCTGGTCAATCTTGACGCTGGGGCGACCATGGCGCCGTTGACCGCGGGCGAGGAGTGGTTTGTGCTGGTGCTAGAAGGTCGGGTGACGCTGTCCGGCCATCTGGAGGGCGTGCTCGACGCTGACGGTTTTGCTTCACTCGCCGCCGCCACCGATTGGCAGATCGAGGCGAGCACGGGCGGTAGACTCCTCGTCTTCTCCAAACCCTATATCGCCACCACCGACGCGCTGGTGCCAGCCAGTTTTGTCAGCCGTCTCGAGGACGTACCCGCCGACCCATTCCTCGGCGATCCCGGTGCGCTGCTGCAGGTGTTGCTGCCCGATACCAGTGGATACGATTGGGGCATCAATCTATTCGAGTTCGTGCCCGGCGGTACGCTGCCGCAGGTGGAGAGTCACTTCATGGAACACGGGTTGTACCTGCTCGCGGGGCAGGGGGTATACCGGCTCGGTGAGCATTGGTATCCGGTCGCGGCCGGGGATACGATCTGGATGGGTCCCTACGTGCCCCAGTGGTTTGCGGCCACCGGCAAGCACAATGCTCGCTACATCTATTACAAAGAGATGAATCGCCCACCCGGAGCGGTGCCGGGCTGAAGACGCTCACCGCGCACCCTTTGAGCTATATCTTGCCGGCCAGACCCGGCCGATGGCGGGCGATCTCCGCGGCGCTCAAGCTTGCGAC